>JBKJLH010000148.1:0-11213 GCA_046597035.1 Lacisediminihabitans sp. | reverse complement strand
GGAACGGAGGACCTGCTGTGACCGTGCAGGAAGGACTCGCAATTGCGACGGCGGTGGATGCGCCGCGGGCTCCGAGGGGACCACGCCCGCGCTTCACCCTCGGTAGTTGGCCACTGCCGGTCTACACGGCGCTCGCGCTCGTATTTCTCCTCATCCCGATCGCCTACACCTTCATCTTCTCGTTCAATGATGCAATCAAGTCGAACATTTCTTGGCGAGGTTTCACCCTCAACAACTGGATCAATGTCTGCAATGCACAGGATGTCTGCGCCGCCTTCGGCAACAGCATCCTCATCGGTGTTACCGCAACCGTGATCGCCACGACCCTCGGCACCATGATTGCGATTGCGCTCGTGCGCTACCGATTTCGCTTCCGGTCGGGTATCAGCCTGCTGCTCTTCCTGCCGATGGCGACACCCGAGGTGGTGCTCGGGGCCGGTCTTGCGGCCGAATTCCTCGGCGCCGGGGTCGAAAAAGGGTTGGTCACCATCATTATCGCCCACACCATGTTCTGTATCAGCTTCGTGGTGGTAACGGTCAAAGCGCGGGTTTCAAGCCTCGATCCCGCTCTCGAAGAGGCTGGCCGTGACCTCTACGGTTCGCCAGCGCAGGTGTTCTGGCGCATCACTTTTCCGCTGCTGCTTCCCGGTATCGTCGCTGCGGCCCTGCTGTCCTTCGCCCTGAGTTTCGACGACTTCATCATCACCAATTTCAACTCGGGAACGACGACGACCTTCCCGAAGTTCGTCTACATCGCAGCGTCCCGCGGCATCCCGCCCGAGGCGAACGTCATTGCATCTGCGGTCTTTCTCATCGCCATCGTGCTCGTCGTCTCGCAGCAGGTCAGCGCCGCGGCCCGCCGCAAGCGTCTTGCCAGGATCGGCTGATTGCAATATGAGGATCGCGCTCGCCCCGCCGGACTCTGGCAGTCGGAGATCAACCATTCCGCGCGGAGCGACCCCGCTCGGCAGAGCTCTTCGCCGAAGCGATACCGCACCTGCCCGAGGGTGTGCCGATGCTCTGGATGGCCAAGTGGCCGGGACCCTGGCCGGTTTACGGAGAGAGCGCGGCCGGTTCTCACTTCGTCGACGTGGACGGTATCGACCACGTGGATCTCTGTCTTGGCGACACCGGAGCAATGTGCGGTCACGCCTCCGCGGTAGCGGCGATCTCCGCGCAACTCGCCATCGGCTCGACCTTCATGCTCCCGACGGCGGATGCCACGGAAGCCGCCAGTATGCTGGCGAAACGCTTCGGGGTACCGGCCGGGCAGTTCAGCCTGTTCGCGACCGACGCGAACCGTAGCCTCATCCGCTACGCGCGCCAGATGACCGGGCGCCCGAAAATCGTCGCATACGACTACTGCTGCGCCGGCATCGTAGACGAGGCCTAAGCCACCCTCGACGAATCGGGTTCGGTCGTCGAGGGCCGGGGTACGATCGGGGCTCCGGTGCCGCCGAACCTCACGACTGCGGTAGTTCCTTTCAATGATGGGTCAGCCCTCGAGGCTGCGTTTGCCACGGGTGAGATCGCCGCGATGCTCCCCGACCCGGGCTACCACGTTGCGATTCGAGAGCTGTGCACCCGCTACGGCGTGATCCTCATCATCGATGAGACGCACACCCTGTGTGCCGGGCCGGGCGGAACGATCGCGCGGGATGGCCTCGACTCCGATGCAGTGGGGGTTGGCGAGAGCATCGGCGGGGGTATTCCCGCAACGGCATAGGGCATGACTGCGTCCTTCTCCGCCCTGGTGCGCGAATCTCTCGAGCTTGAGGACATCGACATCGACATCGACATCGACGTCGGGGGAGTCGGCGGCACCCTCGCGGGCAACGCACTGTCGCTGGCGGGCATCCGGGCCACACTGTCGCAGGTTCTGACAGCCGATGCCTTCCCGGGCATGATCGACCGAGCGTCAGAGTGGACCGTTGGCGTGCAGTCCACGCTCGACGAGTTCGGCGTGCCGTGGCAGGTTACCCAGCTCGGGGCGCGCTCGGAAATTAGCTTCCGAGCGACCGTATCCGCTGACGGCGCCGAGCACCACCGCCGCCGATGTCGAGCGGCACACCGTCGCGTTCCGCGAGGCGGTAGTGAGCCTCTACGCCTGACGCCTGATTATTCCCCTTCGTCACGATAGGTCCGGTCCGCGTGAGCACAATCCCGACGAGGGGGAACAGTTGGCCAAGGCTACTGCCGGCGCACGAGCTCCGACACTCGGATGTCTCCGACCGGGAGTCCTCCGCCGAGCACCTTCTCCGTGGCCAGGGCTCCCACCCGGTCGGCCTCGTCCACCGAGATGGCACCAACCGAGGCGAGCAGCCCGAGCGCGACCAGTGAGGTAGCGCGGGCGTTGCCGTCCAGCATCTTGAGAGCCACGGCCGTGCCATCGGGGGCGGCCATCACGATCACGCCCTCCGCGCCGCCCTTGGTGAGCAGACCGAGCTGCTCGATCACGACGGTATTGGCGCGGCCAGGCCCGTCGATGGCCCAGGGATCAGCGAGAACTGCGGCCGCGAGCGCCGCCGCCGCGGTATCCCGAGACGCCGAGACGCGGCCGACTGCGGTTGCAAGAGAACTCAGCGTGGTCGCGAACACCGGTGCGCCGCAGCCGTCGACTCCCACGTGCCCGACCGGTTGTCCGGTGAATTCCTCGACGGTGTCGCGGATCAGCTCCTGTAGCGGATGCGTCGGCTCGAGGTAGCTCAGGGTGGGCCAACCGTTCACCACGCAGGCCAGCAGGAATGCGGCGTGTTTGCCGGAGCAGTTCATCGTGACGCGAGCGGGTGCGGATGACGCGGAGCGCGATGCGCTGTCGAGCGGCCAGTCCAGCGGACATTGCAGAGCATCCTCATCGAGCTCCGCGCGGGAGAGCAGCTCCCGAACCACTTTCACATGTGCCGCCGTCCCGGCGTGGCTCGCGGTCGCGAGCACGAGTTGCGCGCCTTCGAGAGCCACTCCGGATCGCAGTACCGCGATGGCCTGGAAGAACTTGAGCGAGGATCGGCCGTAGACGAGGGCATCGACGTCACCGAGCGCGCGCACGATGGAGCCATCCGGGGACACCACCACCGCAGCACCGAGATGGCGTGACTCATCCAGCCCGGAGCGCGAGAGGATCGCCAGCTCGACGACCCCCGCGGGGCCGAGCGGATGGCTCACAGCGTGGCGAGTGCGTTATCCAGCACCTGGAGCGCCTCGCGCAGGAGTTCGTCCGAGATCGCGAGCGACGGCAGAAAACGGATGATGTTGCCATAGGTGCCCGCGCTGAGCAGCAGGACGCCGTTCTGGGCGGCGAAGGCCGTTATCGCGGAAACCGCGGCGGCGTTCGGGGTGTGGGTGCCCGGATCGACCAACTCGATCGCAATCATCGCGCCGATGCCGCGCACGTCGCCGATCACCGGATAGCGATGCTGTAGTGAGAGCAGGGCGGGCTTCAGGACGCCTTCGATACGCCCGGCTTCGGCCAGGAGGTTCTTCGACTCGATCTCATCGAAGACGGCGATGGCGGCGGCGGCAGCGACGGGATTGCCGGCAAAGGTGCCACCGAGCCCACCGGGGTGGGAGGCATCCATTATTTCCGCGCGGCCGGTCACTCCGGCGATCGGAAGGCCGCCCGCGATACCCTTGGCGCTCAACACCATGTCGGGCACCACACCGAAGTGTTCGATGGCGAAGTACTTGCCCGTGCGTGCCATGCCGCTCTGGATCTCGTCGGCGACGAACACGATTCCGTTGGCGGTGCACCACTCCCGGAGGGCCGCGAAGTAACCGTCGGCGGCGACGACGAAACCGCCCTCGCCCTGGATCGGCTCGACGACGAGGCAGGCCAGATCGCTGGCACCGACGGACTTTTCGAGGTAGGAGATAGTGCGGGATGCGGCATCCGCTCCGCTCAGTCCGTCGTGGAAGGGATAGGAATTGGGGGCGTGATGCACGTCGCTGGCGAAGGGGCCGAAGCCGAGCTTGTACGGCATCGCTTTGAAGGTCATCGCCATCGTGAGGTTGGTGCGTCCGTGGTAGGCGTGGTCGAGCACGGCCACGCCGCTGCGCCCGGTGTGTTTACGGGCGATTTTCACGGCGTTCTCTACGGCTTCCGCGCCGGAGTTGAGCAGCACCGTCTTCTTCGGGAAGTTGCCGGGGGTGTGCTCCGCCAGCAGTTCGGCGACCCGCACATATCCCTCATACGGTGTCACCGTGAACATCACGTGTGTGAAGGCGGCGAGTTGAGCGGATGCCGCCGCCACCACGGCCGCGTCAGTGTGGCCGATCGTCATGACGCCGATACCGGCACCGAGGTCGATGAACTGGTTGCCGTCGACATCCACCACGATTGCGCCATGGGCGCGCTCGATGAAGACGGGAAGGGCGGATGCGACGCCCACTGGGATCACCGCAAGACGTCGCTCCTGAAGCGCCTGGGATCGCGGTCCCGGAATCGCAGTGATGACGCGACGCTCCAGCACAATCTCCGGAGAAAACAGGGTGGGGGCGAGAGTGTCGGTCATACCCAAAATTCTATCGCCGCCGGGGCTGGGCATTCTGAACTGAGCCGCCGGAACTGAATATTCGAGACGGCGCTTACCGGCGCAGCTTTCGGGCTGAGCTTTTTGGGTCGGCATTCAACGCATAGCGTTCAGGGCGTAGCGTTCAAAGCGTGAATCCCGAACATCGCTTCGCCGTCTTCCTTGAATGGACCGGAAACCGCGGCGCTGGGACGCGCGACTATCGGGCGTACGGGCGCGATCACGTCGTCCGCGCCGAGGGCAAGCACGAGATCAGCGGCTCATCTGCCCGGGTCTTCCATGGCGATTCCGAGCGGTGGAATCCCGAGGAGATGCTCGTCGCGTCACTCAGCCAGTGCCACCTGCTCAGTTACCTGCACGTCGCGGCCAGCAATGGCGTGGTGGTGACCGACTATACCGATGCTGCCACCGGCATCATGAAGCAGACCGCGGATGGGGGAGGCCACTTCGCGAGCGTGACGCTCCGCCCGGTCGTGACCATTTCGGCGGGAGATCTCGACCTCGCCCTGTCCCTGCACCACGACGCCAGCCTGAAATGCTTCATCGCAAACTCGATGAATTTCCCCGTGGGGCACGAGCCGGTCGTGGTGCTTCGCCCGTAATAGCGGGGCGAAATCGCGACATTCAGGGTTTGATCAGCTTGATCAGGGGGTATGCCCCCACACTGGAGCGGTGAAGAAATCTCTCTCGGTGAAAAAAACCCTGTCGGTCCTGGCCGTGGCCGCGCTCGCGTTCTCGCTGGCGGCCTGCAGCTCCACAACCTCCGCAGACGGATGCACCCCGACGGCATCCGGATCGAACTCGAGCAAGGTGAAGGTAACCGGCAACTTCGGTAGCGCACCCAAGGTCACCTTCACCAAGGGACTGAGTACCACGAAGACCGAACGCTCGGTCGTGATTGACGGCAAAGGTGCCGTCGCCAGGGCCAACGGCACGGTCGAGGTCGACTACACCGCTTACGACGGCTCGTCTGGCAAGAAGATCGATGCGACCACCTACAAGAAGGGGTCGACGTCGTCGTTCCAGCTCAAGGACTCCAGCATCCTGCCCGGCATGATCAAAGGCCTGCAATGCTCGCCAGCGGGTAGTCGGGTCGTCGCCGTTATCCCGCCGGCTGATGCATTCAAAGCGGCCGGTTCCGCGGGTCTCGGTGTCAAGGGCACCGACTCGCTCATTTTCGTCTTCGATGTCGTGACGGTTGCTGCGCCAGTGAAGGTGCTTCCGAAGGCGGATGGCGCGGTACAGAAGCCGGTCGCCGGACTACCAACGGTTGCACTCGCTTCGAACGGTGAGCCGACTATCACCGTGCCGAAGGCGACTGCGCCGACTTCCCTCACGATCGAGGATCTCAAGAAGGGCACGGGAACGACCGTCAAGGCCGGTGACACCGTGACCGTTCACTACACCGGAGTGGTCTGGGACACCGGAAAGGTGTTCGACTCGAGTTGGAGTCGTAATACCCCCGCGAGCTTCGCCACCACGGGTGTGATTCCGGGCTTCGGCAAGGCACTCGTCGGTCAGAAGGTCGGATCCCAGGTCATCGCAGTCATCCCCCCGGCCGACGGTTATGGCGATAAGGTGCCCCCGAACCAGACGGCGATCACCGCGACGAGCACGCTGGTCTTCGTCGTCGACATCCTCGCCACCGCCTAGCGAGACGATCGCGGGCGCGAACCGGCTAGCGTGGCATCATGCGGCGCGTCATCATCCTCGGTTCCACCGGATCGATCGGCGCGCAGGCGCTCGAGGTCATCTCGGCCAATCTTGACCGTTTCGAGGTCGTGGGACTCGCCGCCGGATCGCAGCGTGTTGCGCTGTCGGCGCAGGCGGAGAAGTTCGGCGTCGAGCACCTGGCGCTCGGCGAGATCGAGGCCGAGCAGCTCGTGCGCACCGTCGAAGCGGATGTCGTACTCAACGGCATCACCGGGTCCGTAGGGCTCGGCCCCACTCTTGCCGCCCTCGAGGTAGGAGCGACGCTCGCCCTCGCCAACAAGGAAAGCCTTATCGTCGGTGGAGAGCTCGTCATGAGCGCCGCGGCCCCCGGCCAGTTGGTACCGGTCGATTCGGAGCATTCGGCCATCGCCCAGGCGCTGCGGTCGGGCGCCGCGGCCGAGGTCCGTCGACTCGTGCTCACCGCGTCCGGCGGACCGTTCCGCGGGCGCAGCCGCGAGTCGCTGCGGGATGTCTCGCCGCGGGAGGCCCTCGCGCATCCGACCTGGGACATGGGTCTCGTGGTGACGACCAACTCGTCGACTCTGGTGAACAAGGGGCTTGAGATCATCGAGGCCCACTACCTGTTCGAGGTACCCTACGACCGCATAGCAGTGACAGTGCATCCCCAGTCCATCGTGCATTCGATGGTCGAATTCGTCGACGGCTCGACCATTGCCCAGTGCTCGCCGCCGGACATGCGGCTACCGATCTCTCTCGGACTCGACTGGCCGAACCGCGTGCCCGGGGTTGGTGCACCGCTTGACTGGACCGCTTCGAGCAGCTGGACTTTCGAGCCGCTCGATACCGCGGCCTTCCCGGCCGTCGACCTCGCCAAGCGGGTCGGACTCGAAGGCGGCACCTACCCGGCCGTATTCAACGCGGCTAACGAGCAGGCCGTTCTTGCGTTCCACTCCGGGCGGATCGGGTACCTCGACATCGTCGACACCGTCGCGGCGGTGGTGGACGCGCACTCGTCATCCGGTGTCCTCTCGCGCGAGTCGCTCGCCGAGGCCGAGCTGTGGGCGCGCGCCGACGCCGATCAGCGCATCGCTCTCCACTGATAGTGCACCGCTAGTCGCCCTTGCCGCTGCCCTTACCCGGCTCGTCTGTCTTGCCGGGTTTCTGGTCAACCTGTGCCGCGACCGCTGACTCTAGGTCGGCGCGCACGAGCGCCATGGATGCCGTGACACTGTCGAAGCGCGCACTGGTCACCTCCCCCCGGGCGCGGGCATCCGCAAGCGATGCCGCCAGTTGGTCGAGGCGTGCGAGCGCGGCGGAGGGATCGCCGCCCGCGACAGCTGAACTCACCGCCAGTACACCGGATTGCAGTCGGGAGGCGCTGTCAGATGGATAGGCCGACACAGTGGGGGTCACCGCCGGCGTACTTGCTGCCGAACATCCGGTGAGCGCGAGTGCGACGGCGAGTGTCCCGATTGCCAGAAATGCTGCGCGCCTCATGGTGCCACGCTCCGCTGCAGCTGGCGGAGGTGCTCGCCCAGCGTGCCCGGCACATTCGGGTAGGCAACACTCGACGTGCTCGGCTTCGGAGAAGTCGAAGTGGTGGATGCCGCGGGGCCCGTCACGCCCTGCCGGGGGAGCGAGACGGCGAGCACGATGAGAATGAGTAAGACCGCTACAGCGGCGCCAATGAGGGCGAAGCGCCCCCGCCGTCGAGCGGGAACAGAGCTTTCCACGGGCCCACCGAGCACTGCTGTGGGAGCCGGCTCCTCCGGTGCGGGTAGTAGCTTTGTGGCGTCCAGGTTCTCGGTCCTCGGTGGCGCCTCCATTTTCACCGTCCGCGGGAGCTCGAGGTCTTGGTCGGGCGACTCGAGAAACGACGGCTCGAGGAGACTCGCAGCCACGCTCGCTGCACCCGGTCGGTCCTCGGGTTGCCGAGCCGTCATGGCGGCGAGGAGCCCCCGCCAGGAATCGCCAACGGTGGGAGGAATCTCCGGGTCGCGAGCCAGCCGCGCCAGCACCGATTCAATCGCGGTGCCCGGGTACGCCCGTTGTCCGGTAAGACTTTCGAGCAGCACGAGTCCGAGCGAATAGATATCGCTCGACGTCCCCACCGTCGCGCCCTGCGCTTGTTCGGGACTCAGATAGGTCGCAGTGCCGATCACGGTTCCGGTCGCTGTCATCCGTGCGTCATCCAGCAGGCGAGCGATACCGAAGTCTGCGAGCTTGGCGAGCGGCGCTCCGGGAGTGGAATGGTCGCGGGGAAGGAGAATATTTCCGGGCTTCACGTCGCGATGAACGACGCCCCGGCTGTGAATATACGAGAGCGCACCGGCAACATCGGACCCGATGCGGGCAACCAGTGATTCGTCGGGGAGTCCATCGAGCAGTGTGGTGCGCAAGTCGACACCATCCACGTATTCGAGAACGAGGAAAGCACGCCCGTGATCGCCTACGCCACCCTCTGCGACGGCATCGAACAGCGTTACGAGCCCCGGAGCGTTGAGCGAGGCGAGCAACTGCACCTCGTCACGTTGCCGACGCACATCGTCGGCATCCGCGAGTTCGGACCGGAACACCTTGAGCGCCACCGTTCGCCCGAGCGACTCATCCCGGGCGCGATAGACGGTCGCCATTCCTCCGACGCCGACCGTCGATTCGATTCTGTATCGGTCGCCGACCAGATAGCCAGTGACGAACGCGCCGGTGGATGACCGGTTTGGATCGGTGCTCATCGCTCTATTGTGCGCCATAGGAAATCACAAGCAGCCCCACCGCCGACCTACAGCCTCGGGCGGATACGCTGTGGAACGTGGAAACTGTCCTGCTTTATATTCTCGGCATCGTCGTTGTCGTCATCGGCATTGCTCTGTCGATCGGACTCCACGAGATCGGGCACCTCGTGCCGGCCAAGCTCTTCGGTGTAAAGGTCGCCCAGTACATGATCGGGTTCGGACCGACGATTTTCTCCCGCAAGAGGGGCGAGACGGAGTATGGCGTCAAGGCCATACCTCTCGGGGGCTATATCTCCATGGCGGGCATGTACCCGCCAGCACGTAAGGGTGGGCGCCCCCGTACCTCCGGAACCGACGCGTCTTTCCTCGAAGAAAAGTACGAGGCGGGGGGCCGCACTGCGAGCACGGGTTTCTTTCAAACTCTCGTGCAGGATGCCCGCACCGCCAGCGCCGACACGATCGCGGCCGGCGACGAAGACCGTGTCTTCTACAAGCTCCCGATCTACAAGCGCGTGATCATCATGCTCGGCGGACCGTTCATGAACCTCGTGATCGCGGTCGTCCTATTCGCGGTGGTGCTGAGCGGTTTCGGAGTCAAGCAGGTGACGACGACCGTTGCGAGCGTCTCGCAGTGTGTCAAACCCGCCACAAGCACAAGTCAAACCTGTTCACCGGGGGATGCTATCGCCCCCGCGGCGGCGGCAGGTCTGAAAAAAGGTGACAGGGTCGTCTCAGTCGACGGTATTTCCGTTTCGACCTGGGCCCAGGAAACCGCGACCATCCAGAAGCGCGCGGGAAGGACAGTCCCGATCATCGTTGATCGCAACGGAAAGCGCGAAGAGTTGACGGCGACTCTGGCTACCTCACCCCGTTACAAGGTTGATGCCAACGGCGCCCCGGTGGTGGACGGTCAAGGCAAGCCGGTCGTAGAGGAACTGGGTTTCCTTGGCGTAGCACCGGCGATGGTCAGCGTGGCTCAACCCGTGACCGCAGCGATTCCCTACGTCGGTGCGAATATCGCAGCCGACTTCAGGGTGATCGTCAACCTCCCGCAGCGGCTGGTCGGAGTGGCGCAGGCCGCGTTCGGCAGTGGCCCGCGTGATCCAAATGGTCCAATCGGAATGGTGGGTGTCGGCCGACTCGCGGGAGAGGCGGCTTCGCTCCAATCCGTTCCCCTTGCCGACCGGTTTGCGCAGTTGCTCGCGATCATCGGCTCTCTCAACGTGGCGCTCTTCGCCTTCAACCTCATCCCATTGCTCCCGCTGGACGGCGGTCATGTCGCCGGTGCACTGTGGGAGGGACTGCGACGCACGGTCGCGAAGATATTCAAGCGCAAGGACCCCGGTCCGGTCGACATCGCCAAGCTTGTTCCCCTCACATTCGTGGTGGTTCTTGCACTCGGTGCGATGAGTCTGTTGCTCGTCTACGCCGACATCGTGAAGCCGATCACCCTGCAGTAGGTCACTCAGACGTCGTTCACGCGGCTCGCGTAGGATTCTCTGCGTGCCAGCAATCAACTTGGGTATGCCCCTCGCCCCACCGGTCTTAGCCCCGCGTCGCAAGACTCGCCAGATCTCCGTCGGCAAGGTGAAGGTCGGCGGTGACGCTCAGGTGAGCGTGCAGTCGATGACGACCACTCAGACCACGAATATCGACGCAACCCTGCAGCAGATCGCCGAGCTCACGGCGACCGGATGCGACATCGTGCGCGTGGCCGTGCCGCACCAGGACGATGCGGACGTGCTGCACATCATCGCCAGCAAGAGCCAGATCCCGGTAATTGCTGATATCCACTTCCAGCCGCGGTATGTCTTCACAGCCATCGACGCGGGTGTCGGTGCCGTGCGCGTGAATCCCGGAAATATTCGTAAGTTCGATGACCAGGTCGGCAAGATCGCGGCGGCAGCCAAGGCAGCGGGCGTTTCCATCCGCATCGGGGTGAATGCGGGATCCCTCGAGCCGAGCATCCTGGAGAAGTACGGCAAGGCCACTCCGGAAGCGCTCGTCGAGAGCGCTGTCTGGGAGGCGAGCCTGTTCGAGGAGCACGACTTCCACGACTTCAAGATCTCGGTGAAGCACAACGACCCTGTCATCATGGTGAAGGCCTATCGGTTGCTCGCCGAGCGGGGGGACTGGCCTCTGCATCTGGGGGTGACCGAGGCCGGCCCGGAATTCCAGGGCACCATCAAGTCGTCGACCGCTTTCGGAATCCTGCTCGGCGAAGGCATTGGTGATACCATCCGTGTCTCGCTCTCCGCCCCTCCCGTCACCGAGATCAAGG
>JBKJLH010000158.1:0-6572 GCA_046597035.1 Lacisediminihabitans sp. | reverse complement strand
TGGGGGTTCAACTTCGTGGCCATCGACCTGGGCCTTGCGAACGTGCCACCGCTTGTCTTCCTCGCGATGAGATTCGTACTGGTGGCGATTCCCGCCGTCTTCTTCATCCGGCCGCCGACGATCGGGTGGCGAAACATCCTGCTGATCGGCGCGTTTCTCAGCCTCGGCCAGTTCACCCTCCTGTACCTCGCCCTCTCGTTAGGCATGCCGCCGGGCCTCGCCTCGCTGTTGCTTCAGACCCAGATCGTCTTCTCGGTGGTCGTCTCGTCCGTGTTGCTGCGGGAGCATCCCACCCGGCGCCAGCTCGTGGGCATCATGATCGGCATGATCGGCCTCGCGGTCGTGGTGATCGGCCATACCTATGCGGCTCCCTGGCTGCCGCTCGTCATCACGCTACTCGCGGCGCTCTCCTGGGCGATTGGCAACGTGCTGTCACGCCGGGCGCGTGCGGCATCCGGACTCTCGCTCGTCGTGTGGTCGGGGCTCGTGGTGCCGATTCCCTCCCTTGGACTTGCGCTGCTGGTGGATGGGCCGCAAGCAGTGGGCTACTCGATAGCGCACCTCTCGCTTGCCGCGATCCTGAGCACGGTCTACACCGCGGGCGGGGCCTCGCTCGTGGCGTATACGATCTGGAATTCGCTGCTCGCCCGCTACCCGACCGGCGCGGTGGTGCCGTTTACGCTGCTCGTGCCCGTGATCGGCATCCTGGCCGCCTGGGCGGTGTTCGGTGAGAGGCCGGCAGGCAGTGAGCTCATCGGTGGGGCGATTATGCTCGGAGGTCTCGCGGCAGCGGTGCTCAACCTGCGGGCACGCGCAATCCCGGGCTACCGTTGAACCATGGCGAAAGTACGCATTACGGATGCCGATGGCCGCGATGCCGTAGAGCGCGCGCTCGCGACCGTTGCCGACCGTGAGACCGAGGCGATGGCTGTGCGCTACCTGCTGCAGGTACTGGCGGATGGCGCGCCCGGGAACTCCGTCGAGGTGCGCGTGCCGCCGTTCGGTGCCGTCCAGTGCATCGAGGGACCCGGCCACACCCGCGGAACACCCCCGAATGTCGTCGAGACCGACGCGCTCACCTGGCTTGCGATCGCGACCGGGGGTACCGGGTGGGCCCACGCCCTCGAGCACGGCCGGATAGCGGCTTCCGGATCACGCGCGGACCTCTCCGCCCACCTGCCACTGCTCTGGGATGGGGCGGATACCCCAGAAGCGTCAGGGACAATGGAAGCATGACCTCTGACGCAGATTCAGCGACTGAAGCCGTGCAGCCTGGGCCCGCGCAGGCCGAACCGGCAGAGTTCGTCGAGGAGACCGAGGTCATCGTGCGTCGGATACCTCGGTATTCACGCTTCCTGATCATCGGGGCTGGGCTCGGGGCCGTCACCACATTCATCCTCACCGCATCGTTTCCATCGGACCCGACGGTCGGGTTCGGTGCCCTCTTCGGCTATTTCCTGCTCTTCGGAGTGCCGGCCGGCGCGGTGATCGCTGCCGTTGCCGCGATCCTGCTCGATATCGGGCTCACACGTCGCGCCCGCACCGGGATGGCCGAGCGCACAACGGTGGATCCGCTGCCCTACGACGACGAGGACGAAAAACCGGCTGGCGCCGAAGCTGCCGAAGCGGCGGAGTCATCCGCAACATCGGACGGAACCGCTACTAGATAGTTGCACTATCGGATAGTTATACTATCCGTATGCGAATGGCTGAGTTCAGCGCCACCAGCGGCATCCCGGTGGCGACGATCAAGTATTACCTGCGCGAGAAACTGCTGCCGGCGGGCGAGAGTGAGACGTCCAACCAGGCCAGCTACGGGGTCGTTCACCTGGATCGCCTGCGTCTCATCCGCGCGCTCATCGACGTGGGTGGGCTCGGCGTGGCATCCGCCCACAGCGTGCTGGAAGCCATCGACTCGGATGCCCCGCTGCCCGAGGTGTTCCAGGTGGCGCAGCGCTCTGTGTCGGCGGCCATCGAACTGGGCGATCTTGAACCGGGCGACCTCGCCAGTATCGATGCACTGCTTACGGGCTGGCACGTCTCACCGGAGAACCCCGGGCGTCTGGCCGCAGCACGGGTGCTCTCCGCCTTCCGCCGGGTCGGGCAGACGGATGAGCGGGGCTGGTACGCCCGCTACGCCGAGGCCGCCCTACTCATCGCCGCCGCCGATCTCGATGAGATCGAGTCGCGCCAGGACCGCGCAGCCCAGGCCGAAACCGTCGTCGTGGGCACGGTGCTCGGCGACGCTCTGATCTCTGGGCTGCGCCGTGCGGCCCAGGAGCACGTAACTTCCGAGCGATATTCCTGAAGGAGAACTGGCTACCATGACCCGCACGATCGATGCCTCTCCCGCCTCCGTCCTCACCCGCTTCGGGTGGCACCGGCCACTGCTCTGGCTCAGCCTCGCCATGGTCGCCCTCACTGTGATCGCCCTCGTCGGGCTGGTAGTGGACCCCCGCACGATCACCGGGATGCCGCTCTGGGCGAAGCCACTCAAGTTCTCCCTCTCAGTGCTGATTTACAGCCTCACGCTGTCCTGGTTGCTCGGCCAGCTTCCGCGGCGCCTCCGACTCGCCTGGTGGGCTGGCACGGCGGCGGCCGCTTTCCTCGCCGTGGAAATGATCGCGATCTACGGGGCCGCCATCGCCGACACCACCAGTCACTTCAATGTGTCGACACCGTTCTCGATCCTGGTCTGGGGCACGATGGCGGTGTCGATCGTGATCGTCTGGGCCGCAACCATCCTCGTGGCCGTAGTGCTGTTCCGCGCGGATCTCGGTGACTCGGCTCGCAGCTTCGCTATCCGTTCCGGCCTCATCATCGCGGTGATCGGAATGGGGCTCGCGTTCTTGATGACGAGCCCCACCGCCGCCCAGCTGTCACACTTCCAGGGGATCGCCGGCGCCCACACCGTCGGGCTCGTCGACGGTGGTCCCGGTCTGCCGCTGCTCGGTTGGAGCACCGTCGCCGGCGACCTGCGCATCCCACACTTCGTCGGGATGCACGCGATGCAGGTCATCCCGATCATCGCGCTGGTGCTCGAACTGGGCTCTCGCCGCGTCTTGGCTTTGCGCGATTCCGGGACTCGGCTCCGCATCCTCGTGGTGATCGCGGTGCTCTACCTCGGCGTCATCGCGGTGCTCACCATTCAGGCGCTCTCCGGCGAATCGATCGTGCACCCGGATGCCGTGATCCTGACCGTCTCGGCCGTGTTGTTCCTCGCCGCCGCGGTTGCCATCGGAGCGATCGTGGCACGCGGCCGGCGCGCCTTGACCACCTGAGCGGTCACAGCGGTGGCGGACGCCTCAGCTGAGCTGTGTGCGTTCAACCCAGGCGAGATATTCGGCAGAGACGGTTCCCGTCACATAGTCGCCGGTGAAACAGCTCATCTCGAGGGCCTTCACGGTAGAGCCCTCGAGGATGGCCGCCTGCATGTCCGCAACCTCCTGGTAGATGAGGAAGTCACTTCCCATCTCCCGATTGATCTCGGGGATCTTGCGGTTATGGGCGATCAGTTCCTGCCGGCTCGGCATGTTGATGCCGTAGACGTGCGGAAAGCGCACGGGAGGCGCGGCAGAGGTGAAGGTGACCTTGTTCGCACCCGCCTCACGCGCCATCTGCACGATCCCCTGCGAGGTGGTGCCGCGCACGATCGAATCGTCGACGATGAGGATGTTCTTGCCGCGAAACTCGGATCCCATGGCGTTGAGCTTCTGCTTCACCGACTTCTTGCGCTCGGCCTGACCCGGCATGATGAAGGTGCGGCCGACGTAGCGGTTCTTGTAGAAGCCCTCGCGGTACTCGATCCCGAGCTTCTGGGCGACCTGCATCGCGGCGGGCCGGGAGGAATCCGGAATGGGCATGACCACGTCGATGTCGCCGCGCGGCGTGTACTGTGCGATCGTGTCGGCCAGCCGATTTCCGAGCCGCAGGCGGGCATCGTAGACCGAGATCCCGTTCATGATCGAATCAGGGCGTGCCAGGTAGACGTATTCGAACGAGCACGGCACGAGCATGGGGTTCTTCGCGCATTGGCGGGAGCTCATCTCCCCGTCGAGGGCGATGAACACGGCTTCACCCGGCGCGATATCGCGCACCATCTCGTAGCCACCGCTCTCGAGCACGAGGGACTCGGATGCCACGATCCAGTCGTCCCCGACGAATCCTCGTGCCCGCTTGCCGAGCACGAGCGGGCGGATGCCGAAGGGGTCTCGGAAGGCGAGCAGTCCGAATCCCGGGATCATCGCGATCGTCGCGTAAGAGCCCTCGACTCGCTCATGCACGCGCTCGACCGCGGCGAAGATCTGGTCGGGATCCAGGTCGAGCCCGGTGACCTGCTCCTGCAGCTCGTGCGCGAGCACGTTTACCAGGAGTTCGGTATCGGAATCCGTGTTGAGATGGCGGCGATCGACGTGGAACAGCTCGTCGGTGAGCTCCCGGGTGTTGGTGAGATTGCCGTTGTGAACGAGCACGATGCCGTATGGGGCGTTCACGTAGAACGGCTGGGCCTCCTGCTCGTTCGATGCGCTGCCCTTGGTGGCATAACGCACATGCCCGAGGCCCATGTTTCCGGGAAGCGCTCGCATGTCACGGGTGCGAAATGCCTCGCGCACTTGGCCCTTGGCCTTCACCATGTGGAAGGTCCGGCCCTCCGCGGTAGCGATTCCGGTCGAATCCTGGCCACGGTGCTGCAGAAGTAGGAGGCTGTCGTAGACCTGTTGGTTGGCGGGTTCCGAAGAAACTATGCCGACAATGCCGCACATTCGCGGTGAGTCTCCAGACCGTAGAGTTGGGGGTGATTTAGCCCAGTATTTCACGCTTTACGAACGGACAACGAATGGTCGACAAGTACGCGGAGGCTGGCGTCGATACGGCGGCGGGAGACCTCGCCGTCGAACTCATGAAGTCGGCGGTCTCGGCCACCCACGGCCCGCGGGTCGTCGGCGGCGTCGGTGGGTTCGCCGGTCTCTTCGACGTGTCGTTCCTCACCTCGTTCGAGCGGCCCTTGCTCGCGACATCCACCGACGGTGTCGGCACGAAGGTCGCGATAGCTCAGGCCATCGACAGGCATGACACGATCGGCGTCGACCTGGTCGGGATGGTCGTCGACGATATCGTCGTCGTGGGCGCGACGCCACTGTTCATGACCGATTACATCGCCTGCGGCAGAGTGGTGCCGTCGCGCATCGCCGATATCGTCGCGGGGATCGCCCGTGGCTGCCGCGAGACCGGCACGGCCCTCGTCGGTGGAGAGACGGCGGAGCATCCGGGGCTCCTCGGGCCTGATGACTACGATGTCGCCGGGGCTGCTACCGGTGCGGTCGAGGCCGGCGCTCAGCTCGGCGCCCAGCGGGTGGCGGAGGGCGACGTGGTTATCGCTCTCGAATCTTCCGGCCTGCACTCCAACGGATACTCGCTCGTGCGCAGCATCATTCGACAGAACAACATTTCGTACCTCGATCGTTCTGAAGAGCTCGGGGGAATAGTCGGCGAAGTGTTGCTCGAGCCCACCCGGCTCTACACCTCGACCCTGCTGGGTCTGCTCGCGGATGCCCCGGGCGCGGTCCATGCGTTCAGTCACGTGACCGGCGGCGGAATCGCCGCCAATCTGGCCCGCGTGCTGCCGGTCGGTAGCTGGGTAGAGGTGGAGCGCAGCACGTGGTCCCCGCCGGCGGTGTTCCGCGTGCTCGCCGGCTGGGGGTCGATGACGCTCGAGGAGGCCGAAGGAACCTGGAACCTCGGCGTCGGCATGATCGCCGTCGTCGCAGCATCCGCTGTCGACAGGGTGATCGCACGCCTCGCCGTTGTCGGCATCCCGGCCTGGACGCTCGGCGTCGTATCGACCGCGCCGCACGACATCACCGGATTTGATCAGGGCGCCAAGGGTGTCGACGGTGGCGCTGTGCGGCTGGTGGGCCAGTACCGCGCGTAGCGCGTGCCGGCGGCCGAGTGTGTCCGGTGGCCGGATGTGTGCCGCAGCGCGCACATCGCGACCCGCTGTCGCGATTCGGATTCCATCATTCAGGAAGCCTCATTATTCAGGAAGCTTCATCATTCAGGAAGGTCTGGGGCTGGTGGGGCACGACGGACGCGTGAGGCCTCATAGCCCTACATCCGCCACATCCACCCCGCGCCTTCCTGAATTCTGAAAGCGGATTGGCGTGCCGCTGCCGTGACCGCGGATCCGCCGAGGTGCATAGTACGCGGGTCGCTGAGCCGAGGCTTCGCGCTATGCCGTCTTGTTCTGGTCCGACTCGAACTCGTCGTCCGAATAACCCGAGACATCCGGCGAATAAGCGGTCGCGCTGAATTCCGGCCACTTCTCCAGGTCTTCCTCGAGCTTGGGGTCGATCGGTGCACCGGTGACGGGATGGGTGAGTTCGCGTTCAAGCGCGTTGTAGTTGGTGTCCGGGCTGAAGTACTTCAGCTCACGAGCCACCTTGGTGTGCTTTGCTTTTTGACGGCCGCGCCCCATGGCTTGACCCCCTCACGATTCTTATCCAGGGCGAACGTAGCCTCGACTGGCGAACAGCTGCCCGGAATTGACCAAATAGGGAAATAAAATCTAAGCC
>JBKJLH010000183.1:0-3616 GCA_046597035.1 Lacisediminihabitans sp. | reverse complement strand
GACCGTGATCGAGTGCGAGAAGCCGAGAGCGAACTCCAGAGAGCCGCCCTTCGCCTGCACACGGTAACCGGTACCGACAATCTCGAGGCCCTTGGAGTAGCCGGTCGTGACGCCGATGATCTGATTGGCGATCAGGGTTCGGGTGAGGCCGTGGAGCGAACGTGATTCACGCTCGTCGTCCGGTCGAGTGACCACAAGCTGGCCATCCACGATCTTGACCTCGATCGGTCTTGCGACGGTGAGAGCGAGTTCGCCCTTCGGGCCCTTGACTGTGACGGCGGAGCCGGTCACAGTGACATCGACCCCGGTCGGGATCTCAATGGGAAGGCGTCCAATACGTGACATCGGTGGTTACCACACGTAGGCGAGGACTTCCCCACCCACGCCCTTCTTTGTCGCCTGACGATCCGTGAGGAGACCAGAGGAGGTCGAGAGGATGGCGACGCCGAGGCCACCGAGAACGCGAGGGATCTCCGTGGACTTCGCGTAGACGCGGAGGCCGGGCTTGGAGACCCGCTTGATTCCGGCAATGGACCGCTCACGGTTGGGGCCGTACTTGAGGTCGAGGGTCAGGGTCTTGCCGACCCGCGCATCCTCGATCTTCCACCCACCGATGTAGCCCTCGGTCTTGAGGATCTCGGCAATGTGGGACTTGAGCTTGCTGTTCGGCATTGACACGGTGTCGTGGTACGCCGAATTCGCATTGCGCAGTCTGGTCAGCAGGTCTGCGACCGGATCTGTCATTGTCATGATGGTGGTGCCTTCCTCACCCGGTTTCGCCAGCGCTTACAGAGCTGGCGACCTTGATGATCGGTGGTGCGTTGGAGGGATTTATCTGGTCTGAGCGGGTGTGTTCTCCGCGTTGCGGAACGGGAATCCAAGCGCCTTGAGGAGCGCGCGGCCCTCGTCATCGTTTCTGGCAGTGGTGACGACGGTGATGTCGAAGCCGCGCACGCGATCAATACGGTCCTGGTCGATCTCATGGAACATCGACTGTTCCGTGAGGCCGAAGGTGTAGTTGCCGTTGCCATCGAACTGCTTGTCCGACAGGCCACGGAAGTCGCGGATGCGGGGAAGCGCGAGCGAAAGCAGACGGTCGAGGAACTCCCAGGCCCGGTCACCACGAAGGGTGACGTGGGCGCCGATCGGCTGACCCTCACGGAGCTTGAACTGAGCGATGGACTTGCGAGCGGCGGTGACCTGCGGCTTCTGTCCGGTGATCGCGGTGAGGTCCTTGACGGCCCCATCGATAATCTTGCCGTCACGGGCAGCCTCTCCGACGCCGGTGTTGACGACGATCTTCACGAGTCCGGGCACCTGGTGCACGTTGGTGAAGCCGAAGTCTTTCGACAGCTGGGCGGTGATCTCGGTCTTGTACTTCTGCTTCAGGCGCGGCTGCACTTTGACAGCCGGCACAGCAGTTGCAGTGTCAGTCATTAGTCGGCGTCCTTCTCAGTTGCCTTGGTGGTTTTGGGTGCAGCCTTCGCCTTGGGAGCCGCCTTTGGGGCGGCGTCTGTGGGTGCATCGGCCTTCGCCTTGGGAGCGACCTTCGTCTTCGGAGCAGCCTTCGCCTTTGGCTCAACTGCCTCGGTTGCGACCGGAGTCGTCGACTCCTCGTCGCTCACGATCCCGTCGGTGACGATGAGGTCGTCCGCCGTGTCGGACTTTGCGGAATCGGTCTTCTTCGACTCTGCCTTTTTCGGTGTTGCCTTGACAGGCGTGCGACGCGACTCCTTGAAATAGCGGGTACGCACCGTCTTGCCGGAGCCGTCCGTCTCGACCGTGAAGCCGACGCGAGCCGGCTGCTTGGTGTCGGGGTTGACGAGCTGCACGTTCGACACGTGGATCGGCGCCTCACGGGTCTCAATGCCGCCGGTCTTGGTACCCCGGTCGCTCTGTCCCACACGCACATGCTTGGTGATGTAGTTGAGTCCCTCGACCACGACGCGGTTGCGCTCGACGAGAACCTCGATGACACGACCCTGCTTGCCACGGTCGCCACCGCGAGCTTGGCTGCGGCCGCTGATGAGTTGGACGAGATCGCCCTTTTTTATGTTCGCCATGGTTACAAGACCTCCGGTGCCAGCGAGATGATCTTCATGAACTTCTTGTCACGGAGTTCGCGACCGACCGGTCCGAAGATTCGAGTGCCGCGAGGGTCGCCGTCAGCCTTCAGGATGACAGCGGCGTTCTCGTCGAACTTGATGTAGGAGCCGTCGGGACGACGGGTCTCCTTCTTGGTGCGCACGATGACTGCCTTGACGACGTCACCCTTCTTGACGTTTCCGCCAGGGATCGCATCCTTGACTGTGGCGACGATGACATCGCCAAGGCCGGCGTAACGACGGCCCGAGCCACCGAGTACGCGAATCGTGAGCAGCTCCTTGGCACCGGTGTTATCGGCGACCTTGAGCCTGGATTCCTGCTGAAGCATTTAGGTGTCCTTATACGAAGTAGGCGCGAGGCCTACTTGGCCTTCTCGAGGATCTCGACCAGGCGCCAGTGCTTCGTGGCACTGAGCGGACGGGTCTCGCTGATGATGACGAGGTCACCGATGCCGGCCGCATTGGCCTCGTCGTGCGCCTTCACCTTGGAGGTACGGCGGATTACCTTGCCGTACAGGGGGTGCTTAACGCGGTCTTCGACCTCGACGACGATGGTCTTATCCATCTTGTCGCTCATGACGTAGCCACGCCGGGTCTTGCGGTAGCCGCGAGCCGCGGCGGTCTCGACGGCATCGGTACTTGTGGTCTCGGTGGCCATTACTTCTTCTCCCCGGCAGCTTCTACGTCTGCCGACCCGGCGGCCGCCAGAGCGACATCCTCAGTCTTCTTGGTCTTCTTGGCCGCAGCCTTGGGGGCCACTTCGACCGGAGCCGGAGTTGCACGGATGCCCAGCTCGCGCTCACGGATGACCGTGTAGAGGCGAGCGATGTCGCGCTTGACAGCGCGCAGGCGACCGTGGCTGTCCAGCTGGCCGGTAGCCGACTGGAAGCGCAGGTTGAACAGCTCTTCCTTGGCCTTCTTGAGTTCGTCGACGATTCGCTCGTCTTCGAATGTGTCGAGCTCGTCTGGGGCGAGCTCCTTGGAACCGATCGCCATTATGCGTCGCCCTCCTCGCGCTTGATGATGCGTGCCTTGAGTGGCAGTTTATGGATGGCGCGGGTGAGCGCCTCGCGAGCGACAACGTCACTGACACCGGCGAGCTCGAAGAGAACGCGACCCGGCTTGACGTTGGCGATCCACCACTCGGGGGAACCCTTACCGGAACCCATGCGGGTTTCGGCTGGCTTCTTGGTGAGCGGGCGGTCGGGGTAGATGTTGATCCACACCTTCCCACCACGCTTGATGTGACGGGTCATCGCGATACGCGCCGCCTCGATCTGGCGGTTGGTCACATAGGCGGGAGTGATCGCCTGGATGCCGTACTCTCCGAACGTCACCGTGGTGCCACCGGTCGCCTGGCCGCTTCGACCGGTGGAACGGTAATCTCGTTCGGCGAGTATGGCATCCAAGCACTCACGCCTGCCTATGTCACCAACCGCCAGATCGAGGCAGCTCGTATTGCGATGACTCGCCATATCAAGCGTGGTGGGAAGGTGTGGATCAACATCTAC
>JBKJLH010000174.1:0-23492 GCA_046597035.1 Lacisediminihabitans sp. | reverse complement strand
TCGCTTCCGCGGAGGGAATCATCCGCCCGGGGGATATCACCGAACAACGCGGAACAACCGCACACGCCCGTAAATGCTGAGCGTGCGAGCGAGCGCGGGAGTGAGCGTGCGGCTACTCGTCCTTCGACTGCACCGCCAACGCGCGCTCCACTCCGGCGAGGTTCTCGGTGACGAGTCGGCGTAGTGCCGGGATATCGGGGTTGGACGCGAGCCACGCCTTCGTCGCGTCGACGAGCGCGACGGATGCCAGCGGCGACGGGTATAACCCGAAGATGATGTATTCGGCGATCTTGTACGACCGCGTGGCCCAGACCTCGTTCAGTGCAGCGAAATACGGCTCGACCATCGACTCGAGTACGGCGGGATCGTTCACGTGCAGGAACCCGACGGTCACGTTGCGCACTATCGAGTTCGGCAGGGTGTCGCTGTCGACGAGAGAGTCGAACGCCGCCCGCTTAGCTTCCGCGCTCGGGATCGTGGCGGATGCCCGCGCCGCCGCCTGCTGCCCGTTCGAGGTGTTGTCGGCCGCGAGTGCCGCATCGATCTCCACCTGGCCGGCAACCCCCGTGAGCACCAGCCCCTCGAGGATCTCCCAGCCGAGGTCGGTATCGATCTCCAACCCGGCGAGCGGTTCTGAGCCGTCGCGCAGGCCGATGAGCATTGCCGCGTGCTCGGGAGTCGACGCGTAGGCCGCGAAGAACTTCACGAACTGGAACTGGGCATCCGAGCCAGGGGCCGCCTCAGTCGCAAGCGCCCACAGGGCATCGCCAACCAGCGCCAGCGTCTCCGTCCGGCGCTCCGGAGCCACGTACTGCTTGGCGACGAGACCGAGCTGGCCGAGCGTGGTGCGGATAGTCGTCGACTCGGTCTCGCTCGCGATGTTGCCGAGCACCAATCGCACGTAGTCGCTTGCGGGGCTCTCACCGTCGCGGGTCGCATCCCAGGCCGCTCCCCAGACGATCGCCCTCGCGAGCGGGTTCTCGATCTGGGAGAGATGATCGATCGCCACGGCGAGCGAGTCGGCATCCAGTCGGATCTTCGCGTAGGCGAGGTCATCATCGTTGAGCAGCACCAGCGCTGGCTTCATCGTGCCGATGAGTTCTCGCACTTCTGTGCGTACACCGTCCACATCGAGCTCCACCTGGTGCGTGCGCACCAGCGATCCCTCGACGAGGTCACCGCTCTGCGTGAAGTCATACAGGCCGACTGCCAGCCGGTGCGGGCGGATGGTGGGATGGTCGACCGCCGCCGTCTGAACGATGGCGAACGAGGTGATGCCGCCAGTGGCGTCCGTCTCGATTTCAGGTGTCAGTGTATTGACACCAGCGGTTTCGAGCCAGAGCGCAGACCATCCGCTGAGGTCGCGACCGCTGGTGATCTCGAGCTCGGCGAGAAGGTCGCTGAGCTCTGTATTGCCGAACTCGTGCTTTGCGAAGTACGCGGCGACCCCCGCGAAGAAGGCGTCGATACCGACCCAGGCGACGAGCTGCTTGAGCACCGATCCACCCTTGGCGTAGGTGATGCCGTCGAAGTTCACCTGCACGGCTTCGAGGTCTTCGATGGTCGCGACCACGGGATGCGTCGACGGCAGTTGGTCCTGACGGTAGGCCCAACTCTTCTCCATGGCCTGGAATGTGGTCCACGCCTCGGTCCATTCGGTGGCCTCGGCAGTGGCGATGGTCGATGCCCATTCCGCGAACGACTCGTTCAACCAGAGGTCGTTCCACCACTTCATGGTGACCAGATCGCCGAACCACATGTGGGCGAGCTCGTGCAGGATGGTGACGACGCGGCGCTCCTTGATGGCGTCGGTCACCTTCGATCGGAACACGTAGGTCTCGGTGAAGGTGACGGCCCCGGCGTTTTCCATCGCGCCCGCATTGAACTCGGGGACGAACAGCTGGTCGTACTTTGCGAAGGGGTAGGGGTACTGGAATTTTTCCTCGTAATACGCGAAACCCTGGCGGGTCTTCTCGAAGATGTAGTCGGCGTCGAGGTACTGGCTCAGCGATTTGCGGGAGAACAGCCCGAGTGGGATGACACGGCCGCTGCTGCTCGTCAACTCGGAGCGAACGACCTCGTAGGGGCCAGCGACGAGCGCGGTCACATAGGAAGACAGGATCGGGGTCGGCGCGAACGCCCAGATGGCGGAATCGCCGCTGACGATGGGCTCAGGGGTGGGCGAATTGCTCACCAGCTGCCACGCCGCGGGCGCGGTCACCGTGAATGCGAAAGTGGCCTTGAGATCGGGCTGCTCGAACACGGCGAAGACCCGACGTGAGTCCGGCACTTCGAACTGGGTGTAGAGGTAGACCTCGTTGTCCACCGGATCGACGAACCGGTGGAGGCCCTCGCCGGTGTTCGTGTATTCGGCGTGGGCGACGACCGTGAGCACATTGTGGGCGGCAAGATCGGGCAGCTGGATGCGGATACCGTCGCTCACGGCCGCCGCATCGAGCTTGGTTTCGTTGAGTGTGACCGAATGGACGGTGCGGGTGATCGCGTCGATGAAAGTGGACGACCCGGCAGTCGCTGCAAAGGTGACGACGGTAGTGCTGCGAAAAGTCTCCGACCCGGTAGTCAAGTCGAGCGTCACGTCATAATTCTCGACAGAGATGAGCGATTTGCGCTCTTGGGCTTCGACGCGGGTGAGGTTCTCTCCAGGCAACTGCGGCTCCTTCGTTCGATGGATCGTGTCCGACGAGTGAGTCTAGTTGCGCCAGTCAGGTGGTCGGCTGTAGCTCCCGGGCTGGCTCGTCTACGGTGGTCGGGCGGCCGCTGAGTGCGCAATCCTCGATGGCCGCCGCGAGCAGTTCGCGAAGCCGCTCATCCGGATCCTGTACGCAGGCATCCGCAATTCCTACGACAGCGGTGCGGATGATCGCATCACTCATCATCGGGATGGAGCGGGGGTTGAGGGATCCCGCCATCTGCAGGAATTCCCGGGCCCACGAGCTGGCTCCCGGGGTGTGAGCGAGCGCGGTGCGAATGAGAGTGCGACCGGCACTCGCCGGGCTCTCGCCGTAGCTGGCAAGAATGTCGTCGCAGCGCAGCAGTCCCGCGGCGAGGGCGCGCTGGCGCCCCTCACTCGCGATCGGAAGCGCCGCGCTGGCGGCGCGCGCGGCGAGATGGATACCCGTGATCGTGCCCTCGCCGGTGAGGCCGATGACGGACGGGATCAGGATGACCAATCGGCCGCGCGCGGCATCGGAGCTGCAGTCATTGACCATGCGGGCGAGGGAGGCGAGTGCCGGATCGGTGCAGGCGGGATGATCGCTCCACGTCTCACCGGCCAGGTAGGAGGCATACTCCATGAAACAGGCGCCCCGCCGGGGAGTGCGATGTTTGCCTCGGGACAGCACCGGGAGTAGATCTGGGGTTGTTCGCATGAGGGCCTCCTACGACTCTCGGACTCTGGATCTTCAGTGTGCGCCTTCGACGGGCGTGAATCCAGACCCAACTCGTATTTTCAGGCGACTCCGATAAGTTTCGGAGCATGTCTTTCTCCACCCCGACCCCGACCGCTGTCGACTTCTGGTTCGATCCCTCGTGCCCCTGGGCCTGGATGACCAGCCGCTGGCTCGACGAGGTGGCCACCCTTCGCCACCTGGAGGTGACCTGGCACGTGATGAGTCTTGCCGTACTGAACGAGAAAACGACCGATCTTTCGGAGCACTACCGGGAATTCCTGCCCCGGGCTCTGCGATACACGCGTCTGGTCGCCGCGGTCACAGAGCTGCACGGCCAGTCCGCGGTGAAGCCTTTGTACGACGCGCTCGGAACGCGCATCCATCCGGGCGAACGTGATGATGTCGACGCGATCATCGCCGAGTCTCTCGCCGAAGCAGGACTTCCCGCAGCGCTCGACGCCTTCGCCGACTCCGAGCGCTACGACCCGCAGATGCGGGCATCCCACTTCGACGGGATAGAGCGGGTGGGGCAGGATGTCGGCACCCCGGTGATCGCAGTCGGAGGCTACGCATTTTTCGGCCCGGTCATCTCGCCCGCGCCGAAGGGTGAACAAGCGGCCGCACTGTGGGACGGCGTCATCGCGTTGGCGGGCTACGACGGCTTCTTCGAGCTCAAGAGGTCCCGCACCCGAGGTCCCGTCTTCGACTGAGCTCGGGCCGTCCTCCGCGTCGCCGAACGGCACCCGTGCCGGAATAGGCGGACGTGAGGTCAGGCGCGACAGCGGTGGCGACCGTAGTGTTGACTCATGGCCCGAACGGTTTTCGAACGCTCCGCACCAGACACCCGAATAATCACCGACTCCTTGGCGGATGCCCGGCTCGCGCCCTTCTGGCTCGACGATCTCGTCCCGCGTACCAGCCACCCGCGTCACTCCGGCACTGTCCGTTACGACCTCGCCGTGGTCGGCGGTGGTTATACGGGACTCTGGACTGCGCTGCAGGCCGTTGAACGGGAGCCGGGCGCCCGGGTGATAGTACTCGAGGCCAAGACGGTCGGGTGGGCGGCATCCGGGCGCAACGGCGGATTCTGTGAAGCGTCCCTCACCCATGGCGAGGCCAATGGTCTCGCCCGTTTTCCCGGGGAACTTGAGCAACTAGACCGACTCGGAGTGCAGAACCTCGACGAGATACAGGCGACCGTCGCGCGGCTCGGCCTCGACTGCGATTTCGAACGTACGGGAGCGCTTGCGGTCGCGACCGAGCGCTATCAGCTTCCGGAACTCGGGGCGGCCCACGACGGAGAAGGCGAGCTGTACTTCAACGCCGAGGGTATCCGCTCGCTGGTCAACTCACCCACCTACCAGGGGGGGCTGTGGAGCACGCACACCACGGCGCTCGTGCACCCCGCGAAGCTCGCTGCAGAGCTCGCCCGCGCCTGCATCGATGCGGGCGTTGACATCCACGAGAACTCGCCGGTTCGCGGCATCGACAGTGAGCTGCCCACAGGTGCGGTGACTCTGACCACCGACGGCGGCTTCGTGAGCGCCGAGAAGGTCGCGCTCGCCACCAATGCCTTCCCATCATTGCTCAAGCGCTATCGGCTGCACACCGTGCCCGTTTACGATTACGTGCTGATGACCGAGCCGTTGTCCGATACCCAGCTCGCCTCAATCGGGTGGGAAGGTCGCCAGGGCGTCGCCGATCTGGCCAACCAGTTCCACTACTACCGTCTGAGTGCCGACAACCGCATCCTGTGGGGTGGTTACGACGCCGTGTATCACTACGGGGGTCGCATCCGCCCGTCCTACGATGATCGGCCGCAGTCGTTCCAGATGCTCGCGAGCCACTTTTTCACGACCTTCCCGCAACTCGAAGGCGTTAAGTTCAGTCACCGCTGGGGCGGCGTCATCGACACCAGTACGCGATTCTGTGCGTTCTTCGGCCTCGCTCGCCGGGGGCGGGTGGCCTATGCGGCCGGCTTCACCGGGCTGGGAGTCGGCGCGAGCCGATTCGCTGCGAACGTGATGCTCGACCATCTCTCAGGGGAGCCGACCGAGCGCACCGAACTCGAGATGGTGCGCTCGACGCCGTTGCCATTCCCGCCCGAGCCCGCGACCTATGCCGGGGTACAGGCCACTAAGTGGGCGCTCGACCGGGCCGACCACAATGGCGGTCGTCGGAACCTCTTACTGAAGACGCTGGATGCCGCGGGCCTCGGCTTCGATTCCTGAGTGGACGGATGTGTGGGTCTGTCGCCGGTGCGCAGTAGCGTGTGGGCATGAACGAACAAGATCTCTTTCTCATGTCCGACGCCGCCCTACGAGAAGTCATCGACATGGTCGATGTCGACCAGCTGGCCCGTACCGTTCCGGCGAACTGGTCGCGCAAGGTCGACCCCACCCTGCGCGACATCCTCGCCCATCATGCGTTCGATGAGGCCTGGGTGCCCGATGTTCTCGCCGGGCGCACCACAGAAGAGATCGGCACCCGACATGATGGCGACCTGCTCGGCGATGACCCGATCGGCAACTACGGCACCATCAACGACATCGCCATCGACGCTGTCGCTGGTGAACTCGACCTCGACCGTCCCGTGCATCTGAGCTATGGCGACTTCCCTGTCCGTGACTATCTCGTCCATGCCAGCACGTATCGCGCTTTTCAGGCCTGGTCGATCGCGAAGTTCACCGGCCTGGACTACTCGCTGCCGGATGCGCTCGTCGACGGTCTCTGGGAGATCGTCGGTCCACAGATCGACGGGTTCCGGGCGATGGGTGTTTTCCCACCCGAAGTCACCGTTGCGGAGGATTCCGACGCCGAAACTCGACTTCTCGCCCGGGTCGGATATTGGGCTCCGTGACGCCCTCACACGATCCTGGGACAGCGCAGGTCGCGGTTGCCGGTCTCGAACTAGAGATCCGGCACGACCCTGTCGCGATCGAACAGGCTGTCGACGGTGCCCCCACGACCGGGTTCGTCAGAGTTACCACTTTCGGCGAACTCGAAGTCGGTGTCTGGGAAATGAGCGTCGGAGCGATGCGGGATGTCGAAAGTGACGAGGTCTTCGTCGTGATCGCCGGACGGGCGACAGTCACCTTCGACGCCGACGACCGGGTGATGAATCTCACCGCGGGATCGGTGGCTCGGCTCTGCGCCGGCGAACACACCGTGTGGACGGTGACCGAGACGATTCGCAAGGTCTATCTCTCACAGACGTAAATCGCACAGGGTAGATCGCCTAAATTGGGAGGATGCGTATCCATATCGCCACCGATCACGCCGGGCTGGTATTCAGTGAGGATCTGCAGCAGCACCTCCGAGCGTCGGGGCACGAGGTGGTGGATCACGGCCCGAGTGCCTACGACGCCCTCGATGACTACCCGAGTTTTTGCATCAACGCGGCGCGAGGCACTGTCGCCGACCAGAGCGCCGGTACTGAAGCACTCGGCATCGTCTTCGGAGGCTCGGGTAACGGCGAGCAGATCGCAGCCAATAAGGTGCTCGGTGCGCGGGCCGCACTGGTCTGGAACGTGTCGACTGCGCTGCTCGCCCGCCAGCACAACAACGCGAATCTCATCGCGATTGGCGCGAGGCAGCACAGTGTCGAGGAAGCGAAACTCTTCATCGATACCTTCATTGGGGAGCCGTTTTCCGGCGAAGAGCGCCACGCCCGCCGCATTGCGCAGCTTGCAGAGTACGAAGCAACCGGCCTGATCGCCGGCCACGAGATCGACTGACCATGCCAGAAGGCCATTCCGTCCACCGCATCGCCCGTCAGTTCGACCGTCATTTCGTGGGCAAAGAGACCGCGGTCTCGTCGCCGCAGGGTCGATTCGCAGAGGGAGCGACTCGTCTCGATGGGCAGACGATGATCGGCGCACGCGCCGTCGGGAAGCAGATGTTTCTCGAGTTCGACAACCACCTGTGGCTTCGAGTGCACCTCGGGCTCTATGGTGCCTGGGATTTTGCCGGCGACTTCACCGCGGATGCCACGGTCGCCTCCTCCGGTGGGCGCATGGGGCAGACCAACCAGCGCGGTACGCTGCTCGATTTGGACGCCGCGGACGGTTCCGCGCCCAGCATCGGCGCGCCGCGGAGAAGACGGCTCCGCATGTCGGAACAGGAGGTGCTCAGCGACGTGCCGACCATCTTTCCGCATGAGCCGGTCGGCGCTGTTCGCGTTCGGCTGCTCACCCACGACACCGTCGCCGATCTACGCGGTCCCACCGCCTGCGAAGTTCAGACGCCCGATCAGGTTGAGGCCTCGATGGCGAAGCTCGGTCCCGATCCGCTGGTCGACGACCAGGCCCTCGGTGAGGAACGTTTCGTGAACGTCATCCGCAAAAAGCCGACCCCCATCGCCCTGCTGCTGATGGACCAGAGCGTCGTCAGCGGGATCGGAAACGTCTATCGAGCCGAACTGTTGTTTCGGGCTCGGCTCAACCCGCATACCCCGGGCAAGCTCGTGCCCGAGGAAGCCCTCCGGGCTCTCTGGCAGGACTGGTGTCGACTCCTCGTCATCGGGGTGAAGACCGGCCAGATGTTGACCAGGGACGGACTGACCCCCGCCGGTGCGCGCCAAGCGCTGGCGCGACGGGCCGACCGACACTGGGTTTATCACCGCGAGGGATTGCCCTGCAGGCTGTGCGGCACCAACATCCTGCTCGAAGAGCTCGGTGGGCGAAAGCTCTACTGGTGCCCCATCGACCAGGGCTGACGCGGAATTACCGAGATACGGCCCACAATGACGACAGGGACCACCATGCCCACCTGCTCCGGTATCCACCACATCGCCCTCACTGTCAGCGATCTCGAGGTGAGCGAGCCGTTCTACCAGACCCTGTGGGGGAGTGAGCCCGTGGCGACACTGAGCAGCGAATCGCTCGTCCGCCGCATCTTCCGCCCGGCACCCGGTCTCACTGTCGGCCTCACCCAGCACCGGGTGCCGCTCGCCGAGCCATTCGATCCGGCCCGGCCCGGCCTCGATCACGTGGGGTTCGCCTGTGCCGATCGAGAGGCGGTCATCGAGTGGGCGAATCACCTGGACGCGGTGGGAATCGCCCACAGTGAGATCATCGACACCGATTACGGCACGGCGCTGAGCGTCAAGGATCCCGACAACATCGCCCTCGAGTTCTATGTGAGCGCGGGCCCGGCGGGCGTTTGAGGTGGGCTGCAGCACAATAGAGAAATGCGCCATACGCCCCACTACCTGCTCACGGATCCCCACGAGGTAAAGCGGCTCATCCGCGAAAATCCGTGGGCTACGATCGTCTCCTCGACGTCAACAGGCGTCGTCGCTTCGCACTACCCGGTGCTGCTCGAGGAGGATGCCGCGGGCATCAGCATCGTCAGTCACGTCGGGCGTCCCGACGAGCGGCTGCACGAGCTCGGGCAGCACGAGATCCTCGTGATCATCCAGGGTCCACACGGCTATATCTCGCCCGGCTGGTACCACAGCGACGACTTCGTGCCCACCTGGAACCATGTCACCGCTCACCTCTACGGCACCCCGGAGCTGTTGTCTGACGACGAGAACTTCGGAGCTCTCGGGCTCCTGGTAGACCACTTCGAGCAGCGGATGCCGCAGCCGATGTCGCTGCACGTCGATGAGATCGAGGCGCGACACATCGCCACGGGCACCGTTGGCCTGCGGCTGCGAGTGACACGGTTCGACGCGCGACTTAAGCTGAGCCAGAATAAACAGCCCGCGGTTGTCGAGCGGATCATCGAACATCTCGAGGGCGACGGAGCGTATTCCAGCCCACCACTCGCCGCGGAGATGCGCCGCGCCAACCCGGCCGTGCCGTGACGGGCCTGCTACTCCGCAATGGTCGAATCGATGGGGCAGAGCCGATTGACCTGCTGATCGAGAACGGCAGGATCATCGCGACCGGCGACGGGCTCGCCGCGAGCAGGCGGTCGATCGACCTCCAGGGCCGCCACGTCGTGCCCGGCCTCTGGGACGACCATGTGCATCTCAGCCAGTATGCGCTCGCCCAGCGCCGCGTCGATGTGTCGACGGCGGGCTCCGCTGCCGAAGCTGCGGCGATCATGGCGGCAGCTGTCGTGGTTCGGCCACCAGAACCCGGGCTTCCGCTCGTGGGCTTTGGCTTTCGCGACGGACTGTGGCCGGATCTTCCGACCGCAGCCGTTCTCGATGCTGCGACCGGGGCACTGCCGACCGTGCTCGTCAGCGGGGACATCCACTGCTGCTGGCTCAACACTGCGGCGCTTGATCGTTTTGGACTCGGTGGCCATTCGACGGGAGTCCTTCGCGAGGACGGGGCATTTGCTGTTATCGAAGCGCTGAGAGACGTGCCCGACAGTGTGCTGGACGGCTGGGTGGCCGATGCCGTCGCGACCGCCGCATCCCGGGGCGTGGTGGGAGTCGTCGACTTCGAGATGGCCGACAACCTCGCGGTATGGGCACGGCGAATGGCTTCGGGAACCCGGTCGCTGCGCATTGCTGCTGGCACCTACACCGAGCATCTCGATGCCGCGATCACGGCCGGTCATCGCACCGGGGCGGTGATCGACGGCACCGGAGGACTTCTCGAGGTCGGCCCGTTCAAGATCCTCATCGACGGATCGCTCAACACCCGCACGGCCTACTGCGTCGACGAATACCCGGGGCTCGAGGGACATGCCCACTCCCACGGCATGCTCACTGTCTCTCCAGATGCCTTGGTACCACTGCTGATCCGGGCCTCTGCCGCGGGGATCCTGCCCGCCGTCCACGCGATCGGCGACGACGCCAACCGTATTGCTCTCGATTCGTTCGAAAGGGCTGGATGCCGCGGGCGCATCGAGCACGCGCAGCTGTTGCGCGACGAAGACCTGCCGAGATTCGCTGCGCTCGGAGTGACCGCGAGCCTGCAGCCGGAGCAGGCGATGGATGACCGCGACGTTGCCGACCGATACTGGGCGGGCCGCACCGCCCGCGCCTTTGCGCTGAGGAGCCTGCTCGATGCGGGGGCGACCATCGTGCTCGGATCGGATGCACCGGTCGCGCCGCTCGACCCATGGATTACGATTGGGGCGGCGGTCGGTCGGTCGCGAGACGGGTTGCCGGCGTGGCATCCAGAACAGTCGATCAGCGTGGCCGAAGCGATCGGGGCATCCGCTCACGGTCGACGTCGGGTTGCCCCGGGTGATGTTGCCGACCTGTGTATCGTCGACGTCGATCCGCTTACTGCGACGCCGATCGCACTACGTTCGATGTCCGTGTCAGCGACGCTCGTCGCGGGCCGGTTTACCCACTCTCTTCTGGAATAACGAGCCAGTGACCTGAGCTGCATCCGGCGGTCAGCCGCACCCCGAACCGGTGTGGCAGCCCAATGCTGCTCGCTGCGGAAATTCGCGCAGGAGCGATCGAACGGATCGCATCGGGAGGAACTGTGCTCGACCCCGAAGTCGTTGCACAGTTACTCGCACGCCGACACGACCCGCCCGGCTCGCTCACGCCCAGGGAGCGTGAAGTGGTGACGCACATGGCGGACTGCTGCATGAATGCCGCAATTGAGACCGCCATGCTCGTAGCGCAGGCGCGGTGGAGGGGCACGTTACCGCGATCGTCCGGGAACTGGGGGACGACGATTCGGGTAACGACCACCGGCAGGTTCTCGCGGGGCTGACCTGCTCGCAACACTGATTACCCACGCTGCGGGTGATCAGGCTGCGAGTGTATTCGAGTTAGTACGAACTGACGAGGTTCGACTCTGTGGAGTCGGGAGTCGACATCTGGATCTCTGGCCGGTGTTCTTCGATTCGATTGGTCCAGCTGAGGCCGTTCCACCAGCGGAGCTGGGGGAGGCCGAGCGGGTCGCGGTACCAGCCTGCGGGCACTGGAGAGTCGTTCACTGAGGGCATCGGGAAGCTCCTGTGGAAAATTGCCCTACCGCGGAGGGCTGTTCGGGTGCGGTGACCCCACGATAGTCCCCCTAAGGGGGGACCGAACAGACCCCCGAATGGGGGGTGTGGAAAGTCCTCCGTTCGAGGCACCTGTTGCGTCTCAGCGAAGCGCACGGATCCGCAGAGCGACGCTGCGCATTCGCAGCAGGCTTTTCTCGAACCGTGCCGCGAAAACGACGACGGCGATGCCGACCGGCACGAACCACAGCCACCATTCCACCGACTCGTAAACAGTCCGGATTTGGGGCGCGAAGGTCGCGATCGCATGGACCAGCACCACGACGACGGCGATGAGGAACGGGGCCTGGAGTCGCAGTACCGCGGACGCGACGATGATCGCGACACCGACCACGCCAAGGGCTACCAGCCGCCAGACCGGCGGATCATCCGCGGTGGCCATCAGGGAAGGAATCAGGAGCACAGCCACCGCCGGTGAAAGCCAGGGCCAGGTTCGGGCGGTCGGCACTCGCGAGAGGGTGAGTGCTCCGGTCACCGCGAGGGCTGCCGCCACCGGGATGGTTCCGAGCTCGACCGGATCGAGTGCCCCGACGACGAGGCCCGCGAGCACCGCGATGGCCGCCCCGGCAATGGCGATCCAGCCGACGATCCGGGTGAATGGTCCGCGGTCGATGAGGAAGCTGGTCACGTGGACGGCAGAGAAGAGCAGTATCACCGCTATCACGCGAAGCGTGCCGAGTGGGGTGTGATCGAACGCCGAGACCTCGAACCCGAGCACGACGAGGAGGCCGAGCACGGCGATGACCTGGCCGGCGACGATGCGCAAGGGCATGCTGCGGTCCTCCCGGTCCCGCGCTTGGCCGAACGCGGCGATGACCAGCACGAGTACTCCGGCAGCCAGCCACGCATCGAGACGGAGGTCGGGAGGTACCGGCCCGGATCCGAGGAGTGCGCTTCTACCGACAACGACCGTGAGCACACCGAGGGCCCCGGCGAGGGACATCGCGTCGAGGTATGGGCGCGATGGGGCACTCCCGATCACGGCGCTTCCCAGGATCACCAGTACGGACGATACCGTGACGAGCACAACGGCGCGTGAGAGCAGGCCCGTCGAGGAGGCTGCAGCAAGAGGCAGAATCGCAACGAGCAGTGCGGCAAGCGTGATCGCCGGGGCGACGGGATCTGGAGCGGAGTCACTAGTCGGCCTGCTCTTCCGCCAGAGAATCAGCGCGATGACCAGCAGTACCCCGGCCAGTGGCAGGACGTACGGCTCGAGTAGGACGACCCGCGCGTCGCCGAGCCGCCACCAGAGGCCCGATGTCGCGAGGGCGAGTGCAGCCCAGCCAAGGTGACGACGGGGTGAGGACGATCCGAACAGGCCATCGGGACTCGTGGCGAGGGTGAGGAAGACGAGCGCGGCGACCACCAGAACCAGCCAGGTCACCGAATCGTGCCGGAGCACCGCGGTAATGACGCTGGGCGTAGCGACGAGCAGAACACCGATTTCTCTCAGTAGGCGATCACTGCGGAGAAGGCCCGGTCGGGTGTCGCGCTCGCGTGGCTCTTCCGTCCTGGTGCGAATGCTCGCGACCGCGAGAACCCCGACGGCCGCAAGCAGTGCGGCCACGATGGAGCCGGTTGAACGCGCGAGCTCCGGCAGGCCGATCACTCGGGCGAATTGATCCATTACCAGCGTGAGAGTGGGCGCGAGAGCGAGGGATGCGACTAGGCGCTCCCGGGGAAGTCGAGAGGCATGCGGCCGCGCCACGAGAATCAACACGGCCGCGAGGAGGGCCGCATCTACGGCGAGGCTGGTGCCCGGCTCGGGCAAGAGGAGCAACATCCGCTCGCCCGGGATGCGGGACGCGTCCATCAGGGTCAGCGCGGGGAAGGACACGGCGGCCGAGACGGCGCCGATCCAAAACAGCACGCGCCGATCGAGCATCGAGAGCGCCGCCTGCAGCCGGAACCCCGACAGTGCGAGAAGTGCGACAGCCACGATGCTCACAGCGCGAAGAGCGTTGCTCAAGTCGGTTGCCGAGTCGGGTCCAAAGGGCAGCGCAAGCTGGCGCGCATAGGCAGCGGTACCGATGAGTACGACGATGGCCGACGTTCCCAGTGCGGTCGCGCGACCGAGGGGGCTCGCTGGCAGCATCCGGCTCACGAGCAGGAGCGCGACGGTCATAACGGAGCCGATCCACCAGATGGAGGTGCTGCCCCAGCTGACCAGGTAGCTGAGCACGCCGGAGATGGCGACCAACACCATCAGCGGGGGTTTTAGCCAGGGTGTGAATCTCCGGCGGTCCATCACGAGCAACGCGCCAAGCGAGGCCACCGCGATCAGAAGCCATCCGGTGTATACCGCCGCGAGGGAATCCAACAGCGGCGCCGCTACTATCAACACGGCCGCGCCGCTGAACGCGCACACCCTGGCGAGGCGGTCCACTCTGCCGGTCGTGGCCCGGACAGCAGCAAGCATCAATGCACACACCGCTAGAGCACCGACGGCCGATCCGGCGACGGGCGAGGACGGCAGGAGCTCGTGCTGGGGAGCGAGCGTCCATGCTGACGACAGTGAGTCGTAAACGGCGATCGTCGTCGATCTGAAAGCCACACTGAACGGTGGCACAAGTGTGACCGTGGCTACCGTCGCAGCACCGATTGTCGCTACCTGCCACTCGCGCCGGAGGGAAGATACGGAATTCGTGGCTCTGGTCGACAGACGCCAACCCCACTCGAGGGCGAGAGCGATGAAGGTGGCCGCGATCGGAGCAGCGACCACGATGGTACTGAAGTCGCCAGTGCGAACGGCGCCCGCAGCGACGGCCCCCGCGGCCGATATGCCGCCGATACCGGCGAACACCGCCGCCAACTCGGCCCTCGGCGTAGGTGATTTCACGCCGACCAACCGGGCGTGAAGCACGCAGAGTGCAGAGACGACCAGATAGGCGGCAGTTGCCGCCCAGGCCAGCTGCGGGGCGACGGTGACGGCGGCGACGAATGCCGCCACGAGGGAGATGCCGGTGAATCCGAGAACGATAGCGCGTTCGGGGCGACCTGCGAAAGCCGGGCGGGCGCGAGTCGCAGAACGCGCAGTCAGACTGTGGATGGCGCCCGCCAGGGTGGCCGCGGTGAAGGCGAAGAAGGTACGACTTCCGTCATCCGCCGCGTCGCTCAGCCCGCCGGTGAGGCCTCCGACCAGGAGTGCGACTCCCGGCACGATCGCACTGAAGGCCACGATGTTGGGCGTGCGAAGGTCGGAGAGTCGGTGCCAGGCCAGGAACCCGACCGAACTGACGAGGAGCGCGGCCCCCCAGAAGGCGGCAGCATCGACTCTCGCAAGCCCGAAAAAATCGTTGGCCCGGATGGCGAATGCATCGAGATACACCAGCACCACAGCGAGTACCGCTATCCCTTCGGACGTGGCGAGGAGCGAGCGGCGATGCAGCCCGGAGGCGATGACGAATGACGCCACCGTGACCGCCGCGATGACGAGGGAACGGCCGAGGATTCCGAAATTGATGAAGGCGTAGACGAGGAAGAAGATCGCGGCGACCGACAGGAGCGAGATTCCCACAATGAGCAGGATCACTTGCACGCTGGAGTGGCGTGGCGGGATGCCCGGTGCGGGAGGTACTGCTGTTGGGGATGGCGCTGTTGGGGATGGCGCTGTCCGGGGTGCCGCGAGGGGATGTGGCGTGGCGGCGAGGGGAAAAGGACCTGGCGCAGTTTGGGGAATCGGCAGATGTACCGTCTCAGCAACGGTGGTCGCGGCGGACTGCGCCGCCGCGGACACTGCTCGTGAGGTTTCGTAGCGGATGCGGCCGATCACCGCGAGGCGCTGATCGAGGAGTGCTGCGGCATCCCGTGACAGGGTCGCGATCTTCGCTGCGGCCGGGTTCGACACGTCGAGCCGGCACTCGCGGCAGACCGGCCCGAGAAGTGCTGTGTAGCAGGCGGGACACCGCGAGGTGTCGGTGAGCTCTGCCGGGGACCGGGGAAACAGAGCACGGCCGGCGAACCGACGAAAGTCGGAAACGATGGCGCTACCGTCGCCCGCGGTCGGCGGCATGCCTATCCCTGGTTCGGCCATGTCCTTGTTCCCCCTCGAACGGTCGCACGCTCAGGCTAGTGGGAAGGCGGAACGAGAATCCATCGACTTGCCTGTCAATTGGAAGATCTCCGGGCCGTCGCGACGTGAAAGAGTGGAACTCGTGACTGCATCCGCTCAGCCTCCCCGCATCGACCACGCATCGCTCCCCCTTCTCGACGAGGTCGACGGCCGGCTGCTCACCCGGTCGGACGAGCGTGATCGGCAGCAGTTCAGTGAGTGCGATCTGACCGGACGCGATCTCACCGGCAGCGCCTTCACGGAGTGCGCCCTCTCGATGATGACTCTCCACGACACCCAGCTGAGGGGCTCTCGATTCGTCGAATGCACTCTCACCGACTCCTTCGCACCCTCCCTGTTGGCCGGGCGAACCAGTTGGCGTGATGTGCTGGTCGAGAATCCTCGCTGGGGTTCGGCCGAGCTCTATGATGCTGATCTCACATCGGTGCATGTTCGGGGAGGCAAGATCGACTATCTCAACTTGCGCACCTCGAAGATCACCGACCTGCTGGTCGAAGATTGCACGATCACCGACCTCGATCTCGGCGGGTGCCGCGGTACCCGCATCGCGCTGCGCGACTGTCGCGTAGGCACACTCGATCTCACCCGCGCTGTCATGAGGGACGTCGATCTTCGGTCGACGTCTCTCTCCGCGCTGAACGGGATCGAGGGGTTAAGCGGTGTGACGATCGACGACTTCCAGCTGGCCCTGTTTGCGCCGATCTTCGCCGCGCATCTCGGTGTCGCCGTCGACTGATCGGCCGCTGGTGGCCCCGTGGTCAGACCGCGACCAACGGGCGGAACCGGCCCGCTGGCAATTCCACCCGTATTTCGTCGCTTGAGAGCACGATGCCTCCCGAGAGCACGATGCCCATGATGCCGGCCCGTGAAGCTCGACGCCCCGACTCATCCGCACCGAACACCGCTTTCATCAAGCCGGGCTGAAATCCGTTGATCTGGCGGCAGGGGCTGCGTTTACCGGTGATTTCGACGCGTGCATCGGCGCCGAGGTGGAGGATGCTGCCTGTCGAGAGCGTCATCAGCTCGATACCGCGCGTGGTCACGTTTTCACCCAGCTGGCCGGGCAGGATCGACCAGCCGTCGGTAATGAGATGCTCATAGAGCTCGATGCCGATCAGGTGCACCTGGCAGAGGTTTGCCCGCGTGGGGTCCTTCGCTACGAGATAGCGGTGCTGCGTCGTTGCACCGCTGTGCGCGTCGCCCTCGATCCCCAGCCCCTCGAGCAGCATGATCTGCTCGACGATGGGCTTGCTGAAGCGATGCCGATTGTCGCGGCTTACGGACACGATCGATCCGGAACTGATCGATCCAGAATTGAGCGATCCTCCATCTGTGGAGCTGGTCATACCCTTATTCTCGCCAATCGCCCGGATCAGCGCCGAACGGACCCGGTGAGTCCGGCGAGTGAGCTGAGAATCGACGGCCGTACCGCGATCCAGGCCGCCGCCATCACGATGAGTGAGATTGCGAAGACACCGGCACCCCACCAGGTGTAGTCATCACGGCCGGCGTACATGTGGTTGAGGTGGCGCAGAGCTCCAGTTGCCAGCACGAGCGTCACATGCACCACGATGAACGCGGCGAAGACGAGCATGACCGGGTAGTGGATGGCGCGAGCCACCGGCATCGGAAAGACGCGGTCGAGAACCTTGAAGCGGGCAGCAAGACCCGGAGTCATTCGAATTCCCGTGATCAGCGAGAGCGGGGCGGCAATGAAGGTGATCACGAAGTAGGAGAGGGTCTGCAGCGCGTTGAAGTTCACCCAGCCGTTCTCAGTCGGCCAGTGGAACGATGCGTACTGGATGGCGACGGACAGTCCGTTGGGGAAGATATCCCAGTTGGTCGGAACTATCCGCACCCACTGACCGGTCGCGAAGATCAGAACGAAGAAGACAACCCCATTGAGCACCCACAGGGTGTCGAGGCTCAGGTGGAGCCAGAGGTGCAGACCGATTCGCACCGGCGGGTTCTTGGTGCGCAGAGGTCCCGAATTGCTGCGGGTCCAGTATGCGGGCGGTCGCTTCGTGGTGCGCACCTGCCAGCCGGTACGAATGATGAAGAGGATGAAGAAGGAGTTGAGGAAATGCTGCCAGCCGAGCCACGCTGGAAAGCCGACCGGTGCACCGGCGGGAAGCCCCGACTGGCCGGGAAAGTCGCGCATAAACGACTGCACCGCCGGAAAGCCACGGATACCCCGGGCCGCGAGCACCAGCAGGAACAGTCCGAGTAATATCGCCGGCACGATCCAGACCAGTTTGAACCACCGGCTGCCGCGGAACGCTCCCACTCAGCTCCTCCGGGCATTCACGGCTTCGATGAGCTGTGGCACCACGGTGAAGAGGTCTCCGATCACTCCGAAGTCGGCGACCTCGAAGATCGGGGAGTCTGCATCCTTATTGATCGCGACGATCGTTTTTGCGCTTTGCATTCCGGCACGATGCTGAATGGCTCCCGAGATACCGAGGGCGATGTAGAGGTTCGGCGATACCGTCACTCCGGTCTGACCGACTTGCATGTTGTGGTCGCAGTACCCCGCATCGACGGCGGCACGGGAGGCGCCGACCGCTGCTCCGAGAACATCGGCGAGTTGCTCGACCAACACGAACTTGTCTTTCGAGCCGAGTCCTCGGCCCCCCGAGACCACGACGTCGGCTGCCTGCAACGACGGTCGCTCCGAGGCCTGGGTCTGCTCATGGCGGGCAGAGATTTCGGCGGTCGGTGTGGTGTCAGTGGAGATGTCGAGCGGCACCTCTGTAGCGGAAGCGGCCGGTGCTGCGCCCTCGACCGAATGCGGGCGAAGTGAGATCACGGGGATGCCGCGGCCGGTTCCGGCGGTTACCGAATATGACCCGCCGAAGGCCTGCTGGGAGACGACGACCCCGCCGTCAGTTGCTGCGACCCCGACGACATCACTCTGGTAGGCCCCGTCGATGCGGATCGCCAGGCGGGCACCCGCTTCGCGGCTGTCCGTGGAATTGCCGACGATTACCGCGACGACATCGCCGGATGCCGCGATCGCTGCGTGCAGGGCGGCGACCTGGGGGGTGACCAGCCGCGAAGCGGATCCCGCGAGCGATGCGACGAAGACGGTGGCGGCACCGAGGGCGCCGAGTTCGGCACCGAGCCCGCCGGGGGCTCCCGGTTCTATAACGATCACGGCGGCCGGTTCGCCGAGCGCGGCCGCGGCGGTGAGGAGTTCCGCGGTGCCGGCGTCGAGCGCCCCATCCGCCAGTTCGACGAGAACGAGTACCTGTGGCATCTGTTTCTGCTTCCTAGATCAGCTTCGAGGCGGAGAGGAACTCGGCAAGCTGGGTGCCCCCGGTGCCATCGTCCTTGATGATGGTGCCGCCCGAGCGTGCGGGGCGAGCGGTGACATCCGCCACCACCGACCACGAATTCCCGGCACCGGTGTCACCCGCTGGCAGGGAGAGCGCGGGGATACCGAGCACCTCGACCGGTTTTTTCTTCGCCGAGAGGATGCCCTTGAAATTCGGGTAACGAGCTTCGGCGATCTGTTCCGTCACTGAGACGAGGGCGGGAAGCGGGCAGCGCACATCGAGGTGTCCGTCGGCGGTGACGCGTTCGCCCGTGACGATGCCCTCCGAAACCTGAAGGGTGCGAAGAAAGGTGAGTTGCGCCAGCCCGAGGCGTTCGGCCAGCATCGCGGGCACGGCTGCGGTGCGACCATCGGTCGATTCGTTGCCCGTGATCACGAGATCGAACTCGCGACCTCTCAGAGCGGCGGCAAGCGCAGCGGAGGTCTGGACGACATCCGATCCGCTGAGGCCGTCATCGATGACGTGGATGCCGCGGTCCGCACCCATCGCGAGCGCCTTGCGCACGGCATCCAGCGCGCTCTTCGGCCCCATCGTCACGGCGGTCAGATCACTGCCCGGGTTCGCTTCCTTCACGAGAAGTGCGGCTTCGACGGCCTTCTCATTGATCTCGTCGATTACGACATCGCCGGTGCGGTCCACCCGCTTCGTCGTGGGATCGATGCGGCGATCCCCCCAGGTGTCGGGTACCTCTTTTACGAGCACAGCGATCTTCATCACGATCTCCGGTTTCAGTCTCGAAGTTCTCAGCGTCCCAGCGGGGTTGGCTGGCCGTAAGCCTATATGGTCCAATAATTTACTGGCATTTACTTGGATGTCCTAGTAAATTGGCCGGGAAGCCGAGAATACTCCCTGAATCTTCGGGAACTTTGGCACAAAATACCTGGATGAACGAGGGCGAGGGCGGCCGATGTACGAACAATCCGAAGATCAAGCAGCGATCGTGCAGATGGTGCGGCAATTCGCCGCCGAATCGCTCGCCCCCCACGCGGCCGAGTGGGATGAGACCCACTATTTTCCCATCGAAGTGCTCCGCCAGGCCGGCGAGCTGGGAATGGGCGGCATCTATTCGCGCGAGCAGTTCGGCGGCTCGGGTCTCACCCGTGCCGACTCTGTGCTCATCTTCGAGGAGCTCGCCAAGGGTGACACGACCATCGCCGCCTACATCTCCATTCACAACATGGTCACCTGGATGATCGACACCTTCGGCACCGACGACCAGCGGGCCGAGTGGGTGCCACCACTCTCCACTATGGAGGCGCTCGGCAGCTACTGTCTCACCGAACCCGGTGCGGGCTCGGATGCCGCTGCCCTCCGCACTCGGGCCGTACGCGACGGTGGCGACTACGTGATCGACGGCGTGAAGCAGTTCATCTCGGGCGCGGGATCCTCGGCGTTTTATATCGTGATGGCCCGAACCGCCGATACCGGCAGCCACGGGATCAGTGCCATCGTGGTGCCGGACGGCGTTGCCGGCCTCAGCTTCGGACCCCTCGAGAAGAAGATGGGCTGGCACGCGCAGCCGACCCGCCAGGTCTTTTTCGAGGGGGTGCGCGTGCCGGTCGGCAACCTACTCGGGCAGGAGGGCGACGGTTTTGGTATCGCGATGAGCGGGCTGGACGGCGGACGGATCAATATCGGCGCCTGTTCGCTCGGGGGAGGCCAGGCGGCATTCGACAAGTCGGTTGCCTACCTCAAGCAACGTACGGCATTCGGTGGTCCGCTGATCGAGCAGCAGGCCCTGCTCTTCCAGCTCGCCGACATGGACACTGAGCTCGAATCAGCCCGCACTCTGCTCGCCCGTGCCGCCGATGCCCTGGACCGGGGGGATTCGGACAAGGTGCGGCTCTGCGCGATGGCGAAGCGGGTGGCAACCGACGCGGGCTTCAGAGTTGCGAACTCGGCCATCCAGCTGCACGGAGGCTACGGTTATCTGGCAGAGTACGGCCTCGAACGCATCGTGCGTGACCTGCGGGTGCACCAGATCCTCGAAGGGACCAACGAGATCATGCGCCTCATCATCGGCCGAAGCCTGGCGGAAGCCTGATGGACCCGGTGATCGACTCGTCGGATCAAAATCACGAGGTACTGGTGGAGCGCCGGGGCCGGCTCGGCCACATGGTGCTCAACCGTCCGAAGGCGATCAATGCCCTGACCCACGCGATGGTGCTCACCATCGCGGCCACCCTCGACGAGTGGGAAAAAGACGACTCGGTATCGACGGTTCTCATCACCGGCGCCGGAGAGCGCGGGCTGTGCGCCGGAGGAGACATCGTGGCCATCTACCGGGATGCTCTGGCGGGCGGCCATGACTCGGCACAGTTCTGGGCGGATGAATACACGGTGAACGCGCATATCGCCCGCTATCCCAAGCCCTACGTAGCTTTCATGGATGGTGTGGTGCTGGGCGGCGGAGTCGGAATCTCCGCCCACGGATCAGTACGTATCGTCACCGAGCGCACCAGGCTCGGCATGCCGGAGACCGGCATCGGCTTCGTTCCGGATGTCGGCGGCACCTTTTTGCTATCTCGCGCGCCGGGCGAGCTCGGCACTCACCTCGGACTCACCGCCGGTGCGATGACCGGGGCCGATGCCATAGCCCTCGGCCTCGCCGACCACTTCGTCTCCAGCGATACGCTCACCGCCCTCGCCGTCGCGCTCGAAACCGAGGATGCTGCAGACGCGGTCGCCGCCGTGGCGACACAACCACCGGCATCCGCTCTCGTCGAGCAGCGGCCATGGATCGACGCCTGCTACGCCTCGGACGACGCAACAGAGATTCTTGACCGCCTGGCGGCCTCGCCGGTTGGGGCGGCCAGGAAAGCAGCATCCGTCATCCTCACCAGGTCGCCGACGGCGGTCAGCGTCACCCTCGAGTCGCTCCGCCGTGCGCGCGCACTCGGCACGCTCGACGAGGTGCTCGACCAGGAGTTCCGCGTCTCACTGCGTTTGGTGCAGGGAACCGAGCTCGTCGAGGGAGTGCGGGCCCAGGTGATCGACAAGGACCGCACCCCTCACTGGTCGCCACCCACTCTCGGAGGGGTGACTCGATCCGATATCGAGGCGTACTTCGAGAGCCTCGGAGATCGTGAACTCGCCGTGTCATCGAGGACAGGGGAGAGAGACAGGAGAACCACATGACCAGAATCGCCTTTCTCGGGCTCGGCAATATGGGGGGCCCGATGGCCGCCAATCTCGTCACTGACGGGCATAGCGTCACCGGCTTCGACCCGATGCCCGTGGCCCTCGACCGTGCGCGCCACACCGGTGTGACGGTCACAGAGGATGCCGCTTCCGCCGTGGCGGATGCAGAAATAGTGATCACGATGTTCCCGAGCGGAAAGCACGTGATCGACGCCTACTCCGAGGGCCTACTCGCCGCAGCAGGTCCCGGCACCCTCTTCATCGACTCCTCGACCATCGACGTGGAGGATGCTCGCACCGCACGCTCGCTCGCCGTGGCTGCCGGGCACCGTGGGATGGATGCGCCGGTTTCGGGCGGCGTCGGAGGCGCGACCGCTGGCACACTCACCTTCATGGTCGGCGCCGATCAGGCGGACTTCGCCGCGGCAGAGCCGATCCTCTCCGTGATGGGCAGCAGGATCGTGCACTGCGGCGACTCGGGGGCGGGCCAGGCTGCAAAGATCTGCAACAACCTGATTCTCGGTATCTCGATGATCGCGGTGAGCGAGGCCTTCGTGCTCGGCGAAAAGCTCGGCCTGTCGAACCAGGCCCTTTTCGATGTCGCGTCAACGGCATCCGGGCAGTGCTGGGCACTCACCACCAACTGCCCGGTCCCGGGGCCGGTGCCGGCGAGCCCGGCCAATCGCGACTACCAGCCCGGTTTCGCGGGTGCATTGATGGCGAAAGACCTGGGACTCGCACTCGGAGCGCTCGAGGCGACTGGCACCGCCGCCGAGCTCGGACCTCTTGCGGCATCGATTTATCGGCGATTCGCGGATGAGGGCGGTGCCGACCTCGACTTTTCGGCCATCATCAATACCATCCGCGACAATTCGTAAGGGAAGGTTGTAATGACGGATTACGAGAATATCCTGCTCGAACGCACAGGACGCGTCGGGCTCATCACCCTCAATCGGCCCGAGGCGCTCAACGCGCTCAACCTCGCCCTGATGAACGACGTGGTCGCGGCCGCGACCGAGCTCGACGCCGATGCGGCCATCGGGGCGATCGTACTCACCGGATCGGCGCGGTCCTTCGCCGCCGGGGCAGACATCAAGGAGATGGCGACCCAGACCTATATAGACATGTACCTTGCCGACTGGTTCTCCGGCTGGGATCGGCTCGCCGCAGTGCGGACGCCTCTCATCGCCGCGGTCTCCGGCCACGCGCTCGGCGGTGGGTGCGAGCTTGCCATGATGTGCGATTTCATCATCGCGGCGGAGAATGCGAAATTCGGCCAGCCCGAGATCACGCTGGGCGTTGGGCCGGGAATGGGTGGGTCGCAGCGGCTCACGCGGCTAGTCGGCAAGTCGAAGGCGATGGACATGATTTTGACGGGGCGCATGATGGATGCTGCGGAAGCGGAACGGGCGGGGCTCGTCAGCCGCGTGGTGCCGCTGGATAAACTCATCGACGAGGCGCTGGGCGCGGCGCGCAAGATCGCCGAGATGGCGCCGCTCGCGGTGATTGCCAACAAGGAGATGGTGAATGCGGCGCTGGAGACTGGATTGATGCAAGGCATCCTGTTCGAGCGGCGGCTGTTCCATTTCCTGTTCGGGC
>JBKJLH010000100.1:0-19078 GCA_046597035.1 Lacisediminihabitans sp. | reverse complement strand
GATCTCGACCGTCGCGACCTTCCTGCCGCGCGCGGTGGCGGATGGCTCGGATATCGAAGCTCGCGCCGAACTGCTGCTCGCCAGCCACATTGCCGGTGTCGGGTTCTCCCACACGGGACTCGGCCTCGTGCACGGCATCGCACATCCGCTCGGGGGCCAGTTCAACATTCCTCACGGGCTCGCTCTCTGCATCGTGATCGAGGGCGTACTTCGTTTTAATATCACTGCGAGGCAGGAACGCATCGCCCGGGTGGCCTTCGCCCTCGGGGTCGGCGACACCGCTGCATCCCAGCGGGAGAATGCCGAGGCGGCCATCTCGGAAATAGCGGCTCTTGCCACCCGGGTGGGAATGACCGGTCCGCTGACACAATTCGGCGTCACACTCGAGGCATTGCCGTCGCTTGCGGCGGACACTCTCGCCGACTCCGTCACCATCAACAACCCGATTCAGCCGACAATCGACGACGTCATCCACATTCTCAAGGAGTCCCTGTGAGCAGCACACCGGCCATAACACCTGCTATCGAGGCCGATCTTCTCAGCCGAATCCCCACCGGACTCTTCATCGGGGGCGAGTTCCGCGCGGCGAGCGACGGCGCAACCTTCGATGTGCACGATCCGTCCACCGGACGGGTGCTGCTGAGCATCGCGGATGCCACCCCGGCTGACGGTGCTGCTGCTCTCGCATCCGCAGATGGAGCCCAGCATTCCTGGGCGCGCACCGCCCCGCGTGTGCGCGCCGAAATTTTGCGCAGCGCCTTCGAGCTGCTGACTGCCAGGGCGGATGACTTCGCGCTGTTGATGACGCTTGAGATGGGTAAGCCGCTCGCAGAGGCTCGCGGGGAGGTGGCCTACGGCGCCGAATTCCTTCGCTGGTTCTCCGAGGAGACGGCGAGAATCTCCGGTCGCTTCGCCATGGCGCCCGATGGAAACAGTCGCCTGCTGGTGACCCGCCGTGCGGTCGGCCCGTGCCTGTTCATCACCCCGTGGAATTTCCCGCTCGCAATGGCAACCCGCAAGATTGCTCCGGCAATCGCGGCGGGATGCACGATGGTCCTCAAGCCCGCAGCGCTCACCCCGCTCACCGCTCTCTTCCTCACCCAGGTGCTTCAGGAGGCCGGACTGCCTGCCGGCGTACTCAACGTGGTGCAGACCTCCCGGGCCGGGGCGGTCACCGCTCCGCTCATCGTGGACTCCCGCCTGCGCAAGCTGTCGTTTACCGGGTCTACCGAGGTCGGTCGTCGCCTGATTGCGGATGCCGCGCAGCAGGTGCTGCGCGTCTCGATGGAGCTTGGCGGCAATGCGCCGTTCCTCGTGTTCGCGGACGCCGATATCGACCGGGCCGTCGACGGGGCGATGATCGCCAAGATGCGCAACGGAGGTGAGGCCTGCACGGCCGCCAACCGGTTCCTGGTGCAGGAGTCCGTCGCGGCGGAATTCACCACCAAACTCATCGAGCGAATGCGCGCCCATACCGTCGCCCGCGGTACCGAGCCGCAGTCGAAGATTGGTCCACTCGTGGACGAAAGCACGCGGCAGAAGGTGCACGAGCTCGTGACATCCTCCATCGAGGCCGGTGCGACTCTCGCTCTCGGCGGATCTGCGCTCGATGGGCCCGGCTACTTCTACCAGCCGACCGTACTGACGGATGTACCGCCGCACGCGCGCATCCTGCACGAGGAGGTGTTCGGCCCAGTCGCGCCGATTTCCACCTTTGCGACCGAGAACGAGGCGATTCGACTCGCCAACGACACGGAGTACGGGCTCGTGGCCTACGCGTACACGCGGGATCTCAATCGCACACTGCGCCTGGCAGAGGAACTCGAGGTGGGCATGCTCGGCATCAACACCGGAATCGTGTCCAACCCGGCCGCACCGTTCGGCGGAGTGAAGCAGTCCGGACTCGGGCGCGAGGGTGGCTTCGAGGGCATCGACGAGTATCTCGAAACACGGTATGTGGGAATCGCGGATCCCTTCGTCGACGCCTGAGCGGTGCGATGCGGTGCTACTGCGGTGCAACTCGCGAGTGCGGACCTCCGGGACCTGCCTAACTCCTGCTCAATCGGATCACCGGCGTGAGCGGCTTCGCTTGTCCCACCGTTTGCCGGCCAGCTGCTCTGCCACTGGGGCTCCCGCAGGAGTTATGAATTGCGAGGGGCATGAGCGGGGATCGAGGCGGGCGACCCCTCGCTACAGTGCAGCGTGCTTTCTGCTGAGCTCGACATAGTGCGCGGCATTGGCGGTGACCCCGGCGAATTCCTCATCGGTCAGTTCGCGGCGCACCTTGGCTGGCACCCCTGCAACCAGTGACCGAGGGGGGATGATGGTGCCCTCGAGCACCACGGCGCCAGCGGCCACCAGGGAGCCGACTCCGATCACGGCGCCATTGAGCACGGTGGCGTTCATGCCGATGAGGCAATCATCTTCGACCGTGCAGCCGTGCAGCACGGCAGAGTGGCCGACGCTCACGCGCTCCCCGACGGTAGTCGGCTTACCGTGGTCGCAATGGATCGCGACGTTGTCCTGTAGGTTGCTGCCCGCCCCGATCGAGATCGAGTCGGAGTCGGCGCGAAGTACTGCTCCGTAAAATACGCTCGAATTGGCCGAGAGGGTGACCCGACCGATCAGCGTCGCGTTCGGCGCCACCCAGGCGGAGGGATCGATTGCGGGCGTGTGGCCGTCGAAAGGGAGTGAGAGTGGCATCCGTTCAGGGTAGCGCGGCGACTCGCCGACGCGATCAGGCGAATAGTGCTTCCACCTGCTCGGCAAGGGCGTCGTCGAAGTCCATCGATGTGGCATCCGTCACCGCATCCCACTGTTCGGTGCGCCGCGGCGAGACGATCGTGGCGGTGACCTGCGGATGCCAGCGTAGCCAGGCCAGCGCGAGGGCCGGGATACCCACATCGCGTTCGCGGGCGAGGGACTCGAGCCCCGCCACCCGGTCCAGGTTCGGCAGGGTGAAGGCCGCCGCATACATCGCCGGAGCGAGGGCGAGCCGGCTGCCCGTCGGGGGTTCGGGAAGCTCCTCGGAATCGTCACTGAGATAGCGCGTGGAGAGGATTCCTCCGGCCAATGGCGAGTAAGCCACGAATCCGAGCCCTTCCTCGGCGAGCAGCGGCAGCAGGTCTCGCTCCACCGAGCGAGCGACGAGGTTCAGCTCGGATTGCACCCAGCCCGGTCGCGGAAGGCCAGCACGGTCGGCGGCGACGAGCCAGGCTTCGACCTCGCGCACCGAGCCGGTCGAGCACCCCCAGGCCCGGATCTGCTCGGTATCGATGGCGCCGGCGAATGCCGTGATGGTCTCCTCGAGGGGTGTGCGCTCATCGAATCCGTGGGCGAGGTAGAGATCGACAGTGCCGAGACGTGACCGGCTGAGAGCAAGCTGCCGTTCGACGTGATCGGCGGCAAGCGAAATGGTCTCTTGACCGCGCTCGACCACATTGCCGACTTTCGTCGAGACAAGCACGTCAGCCCGTTCGCGTTCCTCGCGCCAGCGACCGATAACCCGTTCACTCTCGCCACCCGCAAAAGAATTGGCGGTATCGACCACCCGGATGCCGACCTCATACGATTCGTCGAGCCTCTCGAGTGCTTCATCCGTCTGCATACCGAGCCCGATGCGAGAGGGTGCGGATCCGATACCGCCAATGGCCGCGCCGCCGAAGAAGAACTCGCTGACCTCGATACCGGTGGAGCCGAGCGGAAGCGTGATCATTCGCATAGCCTACGGGCGCGCTGGCCGTCGGCAACGGGCGGCTCGGGCAGCGGCCCCGGCCGGGGCGGAGCCTCAGCACAACGCCGGCAACCGCGTGGCTACCTCCTCCAGCACAGTTTCGGAGCCGGCGTAGATACCGTGCCGCCGTGGCCAGTGGGCGATAACATCCGTGAAGCCGAGCCCGGCCGCCCGGCCGACGAGGTCCTCGAAGGCGCCGACGCTCGACAGCGAGTAGGTGCCCCCGGAGTCGATCGAGAGATACCGGTCGATGGATGCCGCGTCCCGTCCCGCGCGCTCGGCCGCGTCATCCAGCCGCCCGGCCAGCGTCGCGACCGACTGCCACCACTGCCCGCCGGTGACCCCGTCCCTTCCCGTGCTCACCCAGCCCTGGCCGAACCGAGCCACGAGATCGAGCCCCTTCGGGCCGTTCGCCGCGACAACAAACGGCACTCGCGGTAGTTGCGCGGGCAGTCCGACCATGCGGGCCTCGTGAGCGCTAAACCATTCCCCATCGCAGGAGATCGGGCCATCGTGTTCGAAACGCAAGAGAGTGTCGAGATGCTCGACGAATTCGGCGAAACGGTTATGTCTCTGTCGCGGAGTCAACTCGGCCTGGCCGAGCACGGAGGCATCGAAACCGGTGCCGCCCGAACCGATGCCGAGCAGGAAGCGGCCGCCGGCGACGTCATCTACCGTTGCGACATCCTTTGCGAAGGTCACCGGATGGCGAAAGTTCGGCGAAGACACGAAGGTGCCGAGACGGATGCGCGAAGTCACTGTCGCGGCGGCGGTGAGAGTCGGAATGGTCGCGCCCCACGGCTCGTCGGCGAGGGTGCGCCAGGACAGATGATCGTAGGTCCAGGCGTGGTCGAAGCCGAGCTCCTCCGCGTTCGCCCAGGTGCGTCGCGCCGTCGCCCAGGGCTGCTGGGGCAAGATCGTGATTCCAAAGCGCATGTGCGCCAGCCTAATTCGGCGGTGCTGTCGGGTTAAACTGGTCGCATCATGGCCACCTTCGGAAACCTCACTGACCGCCTCGCGGACACCTTCAAGAACCTGCGCGGCAAGGGCAAACTCAGTGCCGCGGATGTCGACGGCACGGTGCGCGAGATTCGTCGCGCTCTTCTCGATGCCGATGTCGCCCTCGACGTCGTGAAAGATTTCACCGGCCGCGTGCGTGAGCGCGCCCTCGGGGACGAGGTCTCGAAGGCGCTCAACCCCGCCCAGCAGGTGGTGCAGATCGTCAACGACGAGCTCATCACGATCCTCGGGGGTGAGGCCCGCCGTATCCAGTTCGCCAAGACCGCGCCGACCGTCATAATGCTCGCCGGCCTTCAGGGTGCCGGCAAGACGACGCTCGCCGGCAAGCTCGCGAAGTGGCTCGCCGGCCAGAACCATACGCCGCTGCTCGTGGCAGCCGACCTGCAGCGCCCGAACGCGGTCACCCAGCTCAAGATCGTCGCCGAGCAGGCCGGGGTCGCGGTCTACGCCCCGGAACCCGGCAATGTCGGAGCCGAGGATGCCGCGCCGAGGTCCTTCTTCTCCGGTGCCGCCAACCCGGTGAAGGTCGCCAAAGACGGCGTGAAGTTCGCCAGGGACAAGCAGTATGACATCGTCATCGTCGACACGGCCGGTCGTCTCGGCGTTGACGCCGACCTCATGAAGCAGGCTTCGGACATCCGGCGGGCGATCGATCCCGACGAGGTCTTCTTCGTGATCGACGCGATGATCGGCCAGGATGCCGTCGCCACCGCGAAGGCCTTTCAGGAAGGGGTCGACTTCACGGCCGTCGTGCTCACCAAGCTGGACGGCGATGCGCGAGGCGGGGCCGCTCTCTCCGTGGCATCCGTCACCGGGCGTCCGATCATCTTCGCCTCAACCGGCGAGTCGCTTGACGACTTCGAGCCCTTCTATCCCGATCGCATGGCGAGTCGCATCCTGGATCTCGGTGACATCCTCACCCTGATCGAGACCGCGCAGAAGAGCTTCGACGAGGAAGAGTCGCGCAAGATCGCCGAGAAGTTCATGACCGACAGCTTCACGCTGGAGGACTTCCTCAGCCAGATGCAGCAGCTCAAAAACATGGGTTCGATCAAGAATATGCTCGGGATGCTTCCGGGTGCGAAGGGCATGCGTCAACAGCTCGACAACTTCGACGAGTCCGAGATCACGCGCACCGAGGCCATCATCTACTCGATGACCATTGGGGAGCGTCGCCAGCCCAAGGTGTTGAACGGATCGCGCCGCGTGCGCATCGCCCGCGGATCGGGAACATCCGTCACCGAGGTCAATGCGCTCGTCAACCGTTTCGAGCAGGCAGCCAAGATGATGAAGACCGTTGCCAAGGGCGGGATGCCGCAGATACCCGGCATGGGGCCGATCCCCGGAGCGAAGTTCGGTGCGCCGAAGAAGGTGCAGGCGAAGAAGGGCTCGAAGTCGGGGAACCCGGCCAAGCGCGCCGCGGAGAACGCGGCACTGGCATCGGGAGCGAAGCCGTCGGGGGGAGCCGCCGGATCCGGGTTCGGTCTCGGCGGAACTGCCGGCAAGCCGGGACCCTCCGAGGAGGAGCTCGCGAGCCTGCAGAAGATGCTCGGCCGCGGCTGATCCCCTCTCCTCCGGCGGAAACACGCCCCTTCGATCCGAAACCGGGCCGATGCGGTCCATCCGGTTCGGCACGCCGGCCCGGAGAGACCGCGTTGGCCCGGTTGGCCGGTGCAGGGAGAACCCCGGTGTGCGCTCGCGCTAGATCGACAACTTGGCGCTGCGGATCGCTCCCGCGATCACTGTGGCGAGCTGGCGCTGACCGCGCACAGTCGGGTGGACGTCGTCCGACTGCAGCCAGGACCGGTGGCCGGCAAGCGGCTGGCCGATATCGAGGTAGCTGCCCTTCACTGCCAGTATCGCCGTGCGCACCTGCTCGTTGATGTCATCCATCTGGTTGGGTGCGACGGTGTCGTTCCATACCGTGCTGATGCCGACGATGGTCGTCGTCGGCAGTTTCCCGCGCAGAATCGTGACCACCGCGTCGGTCTCAGTGCTCAATTGCTCGTTATCGCTGCCGAGGTCGTTGCTGCTGCCCGAGATGATGATCAGGTCGGGATGAAGCGCGACGGCCTCACTCACGAGACCGGAGAAGTCCGCCCCGCAGTCGCTGTCGTCACCGGCGGTGACGAAGCCCGCTCCGTCGCAGGCGAGGTTGGTGAGATCCCAGTTGTTGGATGTCGCGAGCATCGCCGGCCATGCCTGGGTGGCCGAGAGACCGTGCCCTTTCATGATCGAGTCCCCGATTGCCACGACCACCGGTCGGGTCGCGGACGACATCGGATTGGTTTCGGTTGCAAGCGCGGCGTGTGAGCATCCGGTGAGCACCAGCATGGCGCCGGCGAGAAGGATTGCGGATGCGCGGTGTCGAATGTTTTTCACGAGCGTCAAGTGAACCCCGCAATCCTATGAGGATGCCGAACGAGTCGTCTTAGGCTTGGACGATGACCGATGCAATCACCCGTCCCGTCCGACTCGGCGTGCAGATCGCGCCCCAGCATGCGCCCTACGAGAAGATCCGCGACACTGCCGCCGAGCTCGAGGAAATCGGGGCCGACATCCTCTTCAACTGGGATCATTTCTATCCCCTCTCCGGCGAACCGGACGGACTGCATTTCGAGTCCTGGACCATGCTCGCCGCCGTCGCCGAGCAGACCTCGCGGGTCGAGTTGGGTGCGCTCGTCAACTGCAACAGCTACCGCAACGCCAACCTCCAGGCCGACATGGCTCGCACCATCGACCACATCAGCGCGAAGGGCACCGGGACGGGACGCTTTATCTTCGGAACCGGCTCCGGATGGTTTGAGCGCGACTACGACGAGTACGGCTATGAGTTCGGTAAGGTCGGCCAGCGACTCGATGCCCTCGCTGCCGACCTCCCGATCATTGAAGAGCGCTGGAGCACGCTCAACCCTCCCCCCACCCGGCACATCCCGGTCCTGATCGGCGGCGGTGGCGAGAAGAAGACCCTGCGCATCGTCGCGCGGCACGCGGATATCTGGCACTCCTTCAGCGACCCGGAGACCCTGCAGCGCAAGCTCGGCATCCTCGCCGAGCACGGTGAGGCTGTCGGCCGCGATGTTTCTGAGATCGAGATCTCGACCGAATTACGCGGACGCACGGCCGAGGAGGCGGGCGCCCTCCACGATCTCGGTACGACGCTGTTCACGATCGGCATCAGCGGTCCGGACTACGACCTCGCGCCCGTGCGGGACTGGCTGGCCTGGCGCGACTCGAAGAACACCTGACGACGCCGGCGATGACACGGGTCATAGGCTGAGGCCATGACCCTCCCCACTGCCGTGGAGTCGGCCGCAGCCGTGCGCTCCGGCACACTCGCCGCTGTCGATGCGACTCGTGCCGCGCTCTCCCGGATCGACGCCGGCCGGAGGCTCGGCGCGTTCCAGGTGGTGCGCGCAGAGAAGGCCCTTGCCGAGGCCGCGGTGGTGGATGCCCGCGCCGACCGCTCCACACTTCCGCTCGCGGGAGTGCCGATCGCCATCAAGGACAACATCCCGGTAGCGGGGGAGCCTATGCGTCACGGGTCAGCAGCCACGAGTTCCGAGCCGCAGGCGGCCGACCACGAGATCGTGTCCCGGTTGCGCGCCGCCGGGGCGATCGTCATCGGCATCACGAGCGTTCCAGAACTCTGCGTGTTCGGCACCACGGACTCGGTATTCGGCGTGACGCTCAATCCCTGGAACGAGCGGCGAACCTCTGGCGGATCCTCCGGCGGGTCTGCGGCGGCTGTGGCCTCCGGCCAGGTTTCGCTCGCTCACGGCAATGACGGTATGGGATCCGTTCGAATCCCGGCGGCGAACTGTGGTCTGTTCGGCATCAAGCCAGGTGGCGGGCTCGTGCCCCGGGATATCGGCGTCGATGCCTGGCTCGGCATGAGTGAGAACGGTGCTCTTGCGACCACGGTGGCGGATGCTGCGCTGTTGCTCTCGGTCATGGCGGGCCGTCCCGAACTGGCATCGCCCGTGGAACCGTCGAGGCCGCTTCGCATCGCCATCGCGGCGGGGACACCCTCCCCGTTGGTGTCTCTCGACTCTGAATGGCGCCGCGGGCTCGCCGAGACGGCTGCAGCACTGAGAGCCGCGGGACACAGCGTCACGGAGATGAGATTCCCCTACGATCCGAATCCGCTGCCCCTGCTCGCCCGCTGGTTCGCGGGCACGGCATCGGATGCCGAGATACTGGATGCCGCGAAGCTCGAGCGCAGAGTGCGAGTGCAGGCACTGCTGGGACGGTTCGCGCGCCGGGTGGGGCTGCTGAAAGACGCGCCGGTCGAGCGACTTCGCGCGCGCGTGCACGGCTTCTTCGCCGATTACGACCTCCTGATCACACCCACCCTTGCGCAGCCTGGCCCCCTCGCCGAGAACTGGCGTGATCGCGGCTGGTGGGACAACATCGTCTCGAACATCCGCTATGCGCCGTATCCCTCAACCTGGAACGTGCTCGGCTGGCCGGCAGCGAGCATTCCTGCGGGGTGGCACTCCACGGCGCAGGTGCCTCTTGCAGTGCAGATCGTCGCCGAACCACGGCCCGACGGCGAGGCTGAGGCCCTCATCCTCTCGCTCGCCACCCAACTCGAACGACTCCGCCCGTGGCCCCGGGTCGCACCCGGCTTCGCCGGATAGCGGCGTTGGCCGACACTTTCGCCCATCGACGCGCAGATTCCGGACATCGAGTCCCGGGGAGGTACTGCGGTGACGGTTGCCATGGATATTCTGAGCAGATGTCCCGCATTCCTTCGCCCAGTGTGAAGCCGAGCGCCTCGCCGCTCGGTACCTCGCGACTCAGCACGTCCGTACTGATCGCCATCATCGTTACCGTACTGGCGTGGTCGAGCGCATTCATCGTGATCCGCGGAGTCTCCCCACACTTCTCCGGAGGCTCCCTCGCTCTCGCCAGGCTGCTCGTGGGTACTGCGGTGTTGTCTGTGCTCCTGATCGGACGCCGCTGGGTGCGTCCGAGCTCCCGGGAGTGGCTGCTGGTCGTGGTCTTCGGACTGTCGTGGTTCGCCGCATACAACGTGACTCTCAACATCGCCGAACATTCGCTCGATGCGGGAACGACGGCCATGATCGTTGGCGTCGGACCCGTTCTGATCGCCCTGGGGGCCGGTCTGTTTCTCGGCGACGGAATCCCGCGCTGGCTCGCGATCGGGGCGGGCGTCGCCTTCCTCGGCGTGGTGCTCATCGGCATCTCGAGCGGAATCACCCGGATCGGCGACGGAGCCGGGGTCATCTGGGCCATTGTTGCGGCGGTGACCTACGCGATCGGGGTGATCTGCCAGAAACCGGTGTTGCGCAGGTTGCCGACCCGACAGGTCACCTTCCTCGGCTGCGCGGTGGGCGCTATCGCCTGCCTGCCCTTTGCCGGTGCGCTCCTGCACGATATCGTGCGGGCGCCGGCGACGAGCGTCCTCGGAGCCGTCTACCTCGGCGTCGTCCCCACCGCGATCGCCTTCAGTACCTGGGCGTACGCCCTGTCGAGGATGTCGGCCGGACCGCTCGCCGTCACCACGTATATCGTTCCGGCGCTGGTCGTGCTGGAGGCTGTGCTCGTCTTCCGGGAGGTGCCTGCACCACTCGCGGTCATCGGCGGTGTCGTCTGCCTGGCGGGGGTCGCGCTGTCGCGCAAGCGCTCTCGAGCACCGTTCACAGCAGGTGGTTCCTGAGACCGAAGAAAACCTGCAAGAATGATCAGTCGAGTCTTATGCCGTTCGACCCTCTAATCTGTCGGCATCGTCTCCCATCAGAGCTTTTCTGCCGGGTGTGCACCCCACGCTCACGGCAAGCAGTTCGACCTCATAAATCATCTCTGGAGAATTGTGGCTGTAAAAATCCGTTTGAAGCGCATGGGCAAGATCCGCGCTCCTTACTATCGAATCGTTGTCGCCGACTCGCACACCAAGCGCGACGGTCGTGTCATCGAGGAGATCGGCAAGTACCACCCCACCGAGGAGCCCTCATTCATCGAAGTCGACTCGGCGCGGGCGCAGTACTGGCTCGGAGTCGGCGCGCAGCCGACCGAGCAGGTTGCCGCGATCCTCAAGCTCACGGGCGACTGGGGAATCTTCAAGGGTGACAAGAACGCCGTCAGCACCGTGAAGACCAAAGAGACCAGGGTCGACTTCGTCGCCGACGAGAAGAAGAAACCCGTGCTCAAGCCGAAGGCAGAGGCGCCCGCGCCCAAGGTCGAAGCACCCGCCAAGGCCCCTGCCGAGGCGCCGGAAGCCGACATCGCCCCGGCGGTCGAGGGTCTGAACGACGCCGACGCTGCGAAGGTCGAAGCTGTCTCCGATGCTGCCGAAGCCAAGGCTGACGACGCGACCGAGGCTGACGCCGAGGCTGCCAGCGCCGACAAGGCGTAGGCAATGCTCGCCGCCGCCCTCGAGCATCTCGTCAAGGGAATAGTCGACAACCCCGACGAGGTTCAGGTCGTAGCAAAGAACTCACCGCGTGGCGAGGTTCTCGAGGTGCGCGTGCACCCCGAGGATCTTGGTCGCGTGATTGGTCGCGCTGGTCGCACCGCGAAGGCGCTCCGCACCCTCGTTTCGGCCATCGCCGATGGTCGTAAGGTGCGCGTCGACGTGGTGGACACCGATTTCTAACAACCCGGAATCCAGCACACCACCACCCCCCGCGGCGTCAGATCAGTTGCGGGTCGGTCGACTCACCAAGGCTCACGGGCTCAAGGGGGCGATCAAGATAGAACTCTATACGGATGCCCCGGAACGACGTTTCGTTCCGGGCGCCGTGTTCACCCTTCAGGTGCCGACCTCCTCACCGTGGCACGGGAAGACACTCGAGCTCGTCGAGCTCAAGTGGTACAACCTCCAGCCGGTGGCGTTCTTCAAGGATGTGTCCGACCGGTCGGCTGCCGAGGCCCTGATCAAGGCCATCCTCTGGGTCGACCACGACCCCGCTGCCGCCTCGGATGAGGAGGATGCCTGGTACGACCACCAACTCGTCGGGCTCGCGGTCGTGCGCGACGGCATCCGCATCGGAACTGTCCTCCAGGTGGATCACCTTCCCTCTCAAGATCTCATTCATGTGGCGACGGAAACCGGAGAAGTGCTCGTACCGTTCGTAAAGGCCATCGTTCCGAGCGTCGACATCGCCGCAGGCACCCTGACGGTGACGCCGCCGGATGGGCTCTTCGAAGAACTTACGGACGATGATGATTCTTCGAGCGAGCCAGCCGAAGTCATGCCCGACACGGAGTCGACGGACTAGGGGGCTCTCGCGATGCGCATCGACATCGTCACCATCTTCCCGGAATTCTTCTCCGTGCTCGATGTCTCTCTTCTCGGAAGGGCTCGTCTGACCGGGCTGATCGAGCTCGGCATCCACGATCTGCGTGACTTCACCGTTGACCGTCATCGCACCGTCGACGACACTCCTTACGGCGGCGGGGCCGGCATGGTGATGAAGCCGGAACCCTGGGGCGAGGCTCTTGACAGCATCCTCAATGCCGGTCACGAGCAGGGAGCGGATGCCCCGGTGGTGATCTTCCCGTCGCCCGCTGGGGAGCTCTTCACCCAGAAGCTGGCCTATGAACTCGCGGTGGAGCCCCGCCTGTTCTTCGGCTGCGGACGCTACGAAGGCATCGACCAGCGCGTCGTCGACTATGCGGCCACCCGTGCCCCGGTTCGTCTCGTGAGCCTCGGCGACTACGTGCTGAACGGTGGTGAGGTCGCCACAATGGCGATGATCGAAGCGATCGGGCGGCTCATCCCCGGTGTCGTCGGCAACCCGGAGAGCCTTCTCGAGGAGTCCCACTCCAACGGCCTGCTCGAATACCCGAGCTACACGAAGCCCGGCGAATGGCGCGGGTTTGAGGTGCCTCCGGTACTCCTGAGCGGCAATCACGGGGCGATCTCGAAGTGGCGGATGGAGCAGCAGCTCGAGCGCACCAGGGCCGTGCGACCCGACCTTCTTCCGCCCGAATAGCAGGCCGGCGCGCCTCTGCCGGGGTCTCTACCCGGTCCCTTGCCTGGTGCCTTTGCCTGGTCCCTTTGCCTGGTCTCCTGTTGCAAATGCAGGACGGAGTGTGACTGGTGAGGCGGATGAGCCTCACAGGCCACTTCTGTCACGGTACGTCCTGCATTTGCAACGGTCGGCGTGACGGGTGGGGTTGCATGTCGGCGCGAAGCCTCAGCGGGTGCCGCTCAGCGGGCCGTCAGCACCACCGGGCCGGCCTCCGTGATCGCGATCGTATGCTCGCTGTGAGCGGCTCGCGAGCCGTCCATGCTGCGCAGGGTCCAGCCATCCGGGTCGGTGAAAATGCGGTCCGTGCCCTCCATGAGCCAGGGCTCGATCGCGAAGACCAGTCCCGCGCTGAGCGGAAGGCCGCGCCCCGGGCGTCCGTCGTTCGCGATGTGCGGATCACCGTGCATCGTGCGGCCGACGCCGTGCCCGCCGAAGTCGATATTGACCGAGTAGCCCGCCGAACGACTGACCGCGCCGATAGCCGCAGAGATGTCGCCGATGCGTGCGCCGATCTGGGCGGCAGCGATGCCGGCCGCCAGCGCACGCTCCGTGGTCTCGATGAGCGTGACATCCGCTGGCCTCGGAGTGCCGACGATCACAGTCACGGCGGAGTCGGCCACCCAGCCGTCGACGGATGCCGCGAAGTCGAGGCTGAGCATGTCTCCGTCCTTGAGGGCGTAGTCATAGGGGAGTCCGTGGAGAGCGGCATCGTTCACCGAAGTGCAGAGCACCTTGCCGAAAGGCATCGCTCCGAACGACGGATGGTAGTCCACATAGCAACTCTTCGCGCCGGCCCGGCGGATGAGCTGCGCGGCGAGCGAATCGAGCGCGAGCAGACTGACACCCACCTTCGACGCCGCGACGAGCTCGGTGAGCGTCGACGCCACGAACCGGCCAGCGGCGCGCATCTCGTCGATCTCTGCGGGGGTCCTGAGCTCGATCATCCGTGTCTCCTCTGGCTGCAGCCTGGGTGCGCCAACGCGGGGGCCGTTGGTGTTCTCCGTCGAGCGTAAGCTTTCGACCATGTGGTACCGCCGGGTTCTGTTCAACACCCAGTTCGCCGCAACCATTGTGCTGCCGCTGTGGCTGCTCATCGGACGGGTATTTTTCGGCGTCATCCTCGGTTGGCATTACGCCATCGGACTGTTCCTCGCGCCTCTGCTCTTCATCTTCCTCGCCGTCGTCACCACCATCACTTGGGCGCGAAAGAGCGCCCGCCGATCCGGTGCGGTTTCGAAGACGGATGCCACGCTCCTGTCGGGCTGGTACTTCGCCGTCCTCTGCTACGGATTTTTCGTCGTCGACTCCGTGCACAGTTACGAGCCGGGCACGTCGATCGCCACGCGGGTGTTCGGCCAGGGTTTTCGGGATGCCTCGTTCACGATCGCCGACATCGCGGGCGGGGTCATCATCATCATCGCCTTCACCACCCTCTGGGTCGTGTTGATCGAGTACCTCGTCGAGACGCGGGAACAGGCGGTCATCCGTCTCACCGGATTGGATTATGAGGAACTGGCGCGCCGCCGTGAGGCCAGTGAGAACACAATCCCGCGTGCGAGTGGCTTAGTTCCGGGTGATGTGGCAGAATAGCGATTTGTGTCTACCGCACGACTCTGCCACAGGGGAGCCGTCATCGATATCGACACCACTTCCTTTTGAGCAGCACCCTAATTCGCGATCGTCCTGTGGCGGTTGCAGAGAGTGAACCACCATGCATATCCTCGACGCCGTCGATGCGGCCTCCCTTCGATCGGACATCCCGAACTTCCGCGCCGGTGACAACGTGAAGGTCCACGTGAACATCGTGGAAGGCACTCGCTCCCGTATCCAGGTCTTCCAGGGTGTCGTCATCGGGCGCTCCGGCGAGGGTGTGCGCGAGACATTCTGTGTTCGCAAGGTGAGTTTCCAGGTGGGCGTCGAGCGCACCTTCCCGGTGCACTCCCCGGTGATCGACCACATCGAGGTCGTCACTCGCGGCGACGTGCGCCGCGCCAAGCTGTACTACCTGCGAAGCCTCCGCGGCAAGAAGGCCAAGATCAAAGAAAAGCGCTAGTCGCTGCTCCGGCGAGATTTTTCGAACTCCCCATCGCCCGACGTGGTGGGGAGTTCGGGGTTTAACGGCTGGCCTGGGTTCGGCCGTCCCCGCCGAGTAGGTTGCTCAGTCCCGGCACCGCATTTCCCGCGGGCGTGGAACTCGTCATCCGCGCCATCATCATCGTCAGCAAACCGGTGCCGCGGATCGTCCCGCTTCAGCACGGCGGGGCGGTTGTATTCACCGATGCACGTGGCTGAATACCCTCGCCGCACGAAAGATGGCCGGTGATCCGCCGGACGCGCCGTTCCACCGAGTATTTCCGAGACCGGCCAACCACCTAAAATGATGGGGAGCTCAGGGGTTTAATGTCAGACAGCGATCCAGTTACCTCCGTCGAGGATGTGGCCGAAAGTCGGCGCCGCAAGTCACGCGGCGTGAAACTCTTCATCCGCGACATCGTGCTGATCGTGATTGCCGCGATCGTCATCTCGGTCGGAATCAAGGCATTCCTCATCCGCTCCTTTTACATTCCCTCTGGTTCGATGGAGAACACCCTCCAAATCAACGACCGCATTATCGTCAACGAGCTCGTGCCGCGCATGGTGCCGCTTCAGCATGGCGACGTCGTCGTCTTCAAAGATCCGGGCGGATGGCTCAATTCCCAGCCCCCGGTACAGACCAATGGTGTCGTGGCAGGGGTCGACTGGTTGCTCTCGGTGGTGGGACTCAGCGCCCCGGACAGTAACGACCACCTCGTGAAGCGAGTCATCGGGCTCCCTGGTGACAAGGTCGCCTGCTGCAACGCCTTCGGTCAGATGACGGTGAACGGCATCCCTCTGGTAGAGCCATACCTCAAGCTCCCGAACGGCGTCACCAAGGTCGCCGCGAATGACTTCGCTGTCACGGTGCCGAAGAATTCAATGTGGGTGATGGGGGATCAACGCTACAACTCTGAGGACTCGCGGGCGCACATCACCACCCCGACCAAGGGTTTCGTGCCGATGGATGACGTGGTGGGCCGCGCGTTCCTGATCAGCTGGCCGTCAAGCCATTGGACCTGGCTGGATGACTATCCGAATGTCTTCAGCGGTGTCTCGGCCGCGAACCCGGGCGCGCCCAAATAGGTGGTCATCGCCTCTCCTACCCTCGATTTCGAGGCGCAGCTTCACAGCGGCGGCGCGCGTTTCGTGATCGGCTGCGACGAGGTCGGTCGCGGCGCGATCGCCGGTCCGGTGGCAGTCGGACTCTGTGTGGTGGATGACTCGGTCGGGGCGATGCCGGAGGGCCTACGGGATTCGAAGCTGCTGAGCGAGAAGCGGCGGGAGGCGCTCGCGCCGTTGGCGACTTCCTGGGCCCTGCTGAGTGCGGTCGGCCTGGCCACCGCCCGGGAAGTGGATGAGGTCGGCATCATCGCGGCGCTCGGACTCGCGGGCAAACGGGCACTCGTGTCTCTTCACGAGGCGGGTCTTCGGCTGCGCGACTCGGTCATCCTGCTCGATGGCAGTCATGACTGGCTCACTCCCGCGCTGCAGAGTCCGTTGCGGCTCACCACTCGCGTGAAAGCCGACCGGGACTGTGCGTCAGTGGCCGCAGCATCCGTCGTTGCCAAGGTGCACCGCGACCGGCTGATGATCGACGCCCATGACATCACCCCCGGGTACAGCTGGTCGTCGAACAAGGGGTATGGGAGTGCCGACCATTTCGCGGCGATCGCCACGCTCGGCGCAACGGACTTCCACCGCCGTACCTGGCTACACGCGGGCCAATCCGCTTCTCGTGACTGAACTAGAATCAACGAAGCATGGACGAAGACGAGTTCGAAGACTACGACCGCGAGGTCGAGCTGGCGCTGTACCGCGAATATCGGGATGTCGTGTCCCAGTTCCGCTACGTGGTCGAGACCGAACGTCGCTTCTACCTTGCCAACGAGGTCGAACTCGTGCGCCAGGACACCGAACACGACTTCTACTTCGAGCTCACGATGAACGACGTCTGGGTGTGGGATGTCTACCGCTCAGACCGCTTCGTGAAGTCCGTGCGGGTGCTCACCTTCAAGGATGTCAACGTGGAGGAGCTCTCGGCCAAGGAGCTCGAGCTGCCCAAGGAACTCGCGCTCGACGAGTAGCCCGTCGGGGTCTCGGGTGCGGTTGTTCCGTCGTCTCCGGTGCTCGAGTACGACGCTCTGCCGCCCGTGTTGAGACCCGCGGATCGAGACCGAGGCATCCACCACTCACTTAGGCTGGTCCGATGACCGACGAGAACCTCTGGCTCGAAGACATCCACGGGGAGGCTCCCCTCGCGTGGGCCGCAGAGCAGTCCGAGGCGACCGTGGCCGAATTCTCCTCTCCCGAATTCGATGTGCTTTCCGGCCGACTTCTTGAGGTGATCGACTCCGACGATCGCATCCCGATAGTCAGCCGGCGCGGCGCTCACTACTACAACTTCTGGCGGGATCGCGAGCATCCGCGGGGCCTGTGGCGGCGCACCACACTCGAAAGCTATCGCTCGGCCGACACCGACTGGGAGCTGCTGCTCGATGTCGACGAGCTCGGGCGCGCCGAGGGCACGGAGTGGATGTTCTCGGCAGCGTCGCTGCTTCCTCACGACTACACCCGGGCTCTCCTCGCTCTCTCACCCGATGGCGGCGATGCCGTCACGGTGCGTGAGTTCGACCTGCCGAGCCGCAGCTTCGTGGCCGACGGCTTCATCGTGCCGACCAGCAAGAGCGATTATTCGTGGATCGATCGCGACACAATTTACCTCGGTACCGACTTCGGGCCGGGCAGCATGACCGAATCGAGTTATCCGCGCACCGTCCGTCGTCTGCGCCGCGGTCAGACCCTCTCGCAGGCCACGCTGGTGCACGAGGTCCTGGCGAGCGATCTCGGCGTCTCGGGCATCCACCACCACACTCCGGGATTCGAGCGCGACCTCATCGTGGAACATCTCGACTTCTATCGCAGCCGTACCTTTCTCCTCATCGATGGGAAGCCCGTGCAGCTGGATGTCCCGGAAGACGCGGACGTCTCCCTGCGCCGCGAATGGCTGCTGGTGCATCCGCGGTCCGATTGGACGGTCGGTGGAGTCGTGCACCCCGCCGGAGTCCTGCTCGTGATCACGCTCAACGCGTTCCTCGCCGGCGATCGCGAGTTCGAGGAGCTGTTCCGACCAGACGCGCACACCGCGCTGGAAGACTGGGACTTCACCGACAGCCGCCTCATCCTCACGCTGCTCGTCGATGTGGCATCCACCCTCGTCGTGCTCGATCCCTTCAACGGATGGTCTCGGTCTCCGCTTACCGGGGTGCCGGCCCTCAGCACGGTGCGCGTGATCGATACCGATCCGGATGAATCCAACGAGTTCTGGCTGCATGCGACCGGGTTCACCACGCCGTCGGCGGTGTTGCGTGGGGTGGTCGGCTCGGTCGATCCGGAAGTGATCCGATCCTCCCCACCGTTCTTCGACACTGCCGGGTTCGATGTTCAGCAGCACTGGGCCGTTTCGGATGACGGAACTCGCGTGCCGTACTTCCAGGTCGCGGCACGCGGGCTCGTTCTCGACGGTTCGCACCCGACCATCCTGTCGGGCTACGGAGGCTTCCAGGCATCCCGACTGCCCGAATACAGCGGCATCGTAGGCCGAGCGTGGCTTGAGCGCGGCGGAGTCTTCGTGCTCGCGAACATCCGTGGAGGGGGCGAATTCGGCCCCGCCTGGCACACCGCCGCGCTCAAACAGAACCGCCCCCGCGCCTATGAGGATTTCGCGGCGATCGCCCGCGATCTCGTGTCCCACGGCGTCACGAGCTCGGCGCGGCTCGGGTGCGAGGGGCGCAGCAACGGCGGGCTTCTCGTCGGCAACATGCTCACGACCTATCCCGAGCTGTTCGGGGCTGTCGTCTGCGGCGTGCCGCTGCTCGACATGAAGCGGTACACGCACCTCTCGGCTGGCGCTTCGTGGATCGCCGAATACGGCGACCCGGATGTTGCGGAGGAGTGGGAGTACATCCGCACCTTCTCGCCGTACCAGTTGGTGCGAGAAGATGGGGCCTACCCTCCGGTGCTGTTCTACGCCGCCACGAGCGACGATCGGGTGGGACCGGTGCAGGCGCGCAAGATGGCGGCGCGGATGCAGGCGATGGGCATCTCCGACGTGCTCTACTACGAGAATTCTGACGGCGGTCACGGCGGTGCCGTCGATAACGCGCACACGGCACGCCTCCAGGCACTCATCTACGAGTTCCTCTGGCGAAGCTTGGCCGCCCCGCTGGTCGAGTAGGGCGCTCCGGCG
>JBKJLH010000204.1:0-11655 GCA_046597035.1 Lacisediminihabitans sp. | reverse complement strand
GCGACCGCTTTCGGCACATACGGGGCGACATCCCCGCCGAGTCCAGCGACCTGGCGCACGAGGGAGCTCGACACGTGAGCGTGCGCGGGATCCGGCAGCATGAAGATCGTCTCGACGCCGGCGAGATTGCGGTTGACGATCGCCATCGGCGTCTCGTACGCCACATCAACCTGCGAGCGGATGCCCTTGACGATCACGCTCGCTCCGACTTCCGTGCAGTAATCCACCAAAAGGCCGACGCTCCACGAGGTCACAACGATGTCGCCCTCGAAACCGGCATCGAGAATCGCCCTCTCGATAAGCGCTACACGCTGCGCCACCGGCAGCAGCGCTGTCTTCGCCGGGTTGTGCACGACGAGAACATGGATCTTGTCGAAGATTTTTGCCGCCCGTCCGATCACATCCAGGTGACCAAGGGTCACGGGATCGAAGGAACCAGGGACGACAGCGATCCTGCTCATATCGTGAGCCTACGGCACCGATGTTACGGCTCGATGAACTGTGACGGCCTCCAGACATTCCGGGAGGCCAGGGCTCAGTTTTTCGCGAGGAAGTCTCTGCTCACCTCGTCGAGCCGACGTTCGAGGGCCATTCGCAGCGCGGGATGTCCGCGCAGCGACGGATCTTCCGCAAGTACACCCAGGGCGATCGCCCGAGCCTCGGTGATGAGCACCCCGTCCTTCGCGACCCGCAGCAGCCGCAGCGACGACCGCCCGCCCGACTGGGTGCTTCCGAGTACGTCGCCCTCCTGCCTCAGCTCGAGATCTTTCTGTGCGAGTTCGAAACCGTCGAGAGTGGATGCCACAATCTCGACCCGCTCGCGCGCCAGGGTCTCCTCCTCTGCGCCGGTCACCATGAGACAGAGTCCGGGTACTCCTCCGCGGCCGACCCGGCCGCGCAACTGGTGCAGCTGGGAGACACCGAAACGATCGGCATCGAGGATGATCATGGTCGAGGCGTTCGGCACGTCCACACCCACCTCGATAACGGTGGTCGCGACGAGCACGTCGATCTCCCCGGCGGCGAAGGCGCGCATCAGGGCATCCTTCTCCTCGCTCGGAAGACGACCGTGTAGGCCTTCGATGTGTTCCCTGCGAACAAGGGGTTGGCCCGTATGTTCGGGAGGGTGTCGGTGACATTGGCTAGTTCCGTGGCGACGGGTACCGCATCCGGGCCATCGCGGCCACCCGGGGCCAGCACGCCGGCCCCGCCTGTCCGAACAGGCCCGGATTTCGGCGAGCCAGCGACGGCGACCTGGACGGAAGCAACGACCTCGGCGAGCGGACTCTCGATCGCGGTGCTGTCAATCGCGGGGCACACGACGAATCCCTGGCGCCCCTTCGCCAGCTCTTCTGCCAGCCGCTCCCAGACCCGGTTGACCCAACCCGGCTTGTCGGCGAGCGGCACGACGAAACTCTGGATCGGTACGCGACCGGAGGGCAACTCGGCGATCGTCGAGACATCCAGGTCGCCGAAAACTGTCATCGCCACCGTGCGCGGAATCGGTGTCGCCGTGAGAACGAGCACGTGGGGCGGCACGGTGCCCTTCCGGCGAAGTGCCTCGCGTTGCTCGACTCCGAACCGGTGCTGCTCGTCGACGACCACGAGTCCGAGGTCGTAGAAGCCCACGCTCTCGCTGAGCAGTGCATGGGTGCCGACGACGATCTGCGCCTGGCCGCTCACCGTTGCGAGGGTTGCCCTGCGTCGATCCGCGACCGGCAACTGGCCGGTGATCAAGGTCGGTCGCAACGTTGCTGTGAGATCGGGGCCGAGAGTCTTCACGATGGAGCGCAGATGCTGGCCGGCGAGCACCTCGGTCGGCGCCAGCAGGGCGGACTGGCCACCACTGTCGGCGACGGCGAGCATTGCCCGCAGGGCGACGAGGGTCTTGCCCGATCCGACCTCACCCTGAACGAGCCGGTTCATGGGAGCGGATGCCGCGATATCGTTCGCGATCTCCGCGCCGACTGTTCTCTGGTCCCCGGTGAGCACGAAGGGCAGCTGCGCGTCGAAGCGCTCGAGCATTCCGCCCGGTTTCGGCACTCTCGGGGTGGCGGCCTGGAGCTTCAGCAACGCCCGCTGTTCGAGTAGGGCGGCCTGCAAGACGAAGGCCTCCTGGAAGCGCAGCGACTTCTGCGCCGCCCGCCACTCGATGTCCTTCTCCGGCCGATGGATCAACTCAAGGGCTCGCGAATAGCTCATCAGGCGGCGCTCCTCCCGCACCGCACCCGGCACGGGATCGTCGAGCGATGGCAACGTGTCGAGGAGGATCCCGATGGCCTTGCCCAGCTGCCAGGAGGCGACCGCTGCCGTCGCCGCATAGATCGGTACCGGCTGCTCGGCCCACTTTCGCGCCCGCTCCGCGGCAGCTTCAGAGTCGCCGCCGGCGTCATCCGTTTCAAAAAGCTCGTAGTCGGGGTGAGCCAGCTGGATCGTGCCACGATAGTCGCCCACCCTGCCGGCGAAGATGCCACGCACCCCCGGCCTCAGGTCTGCTTTGCGCCAGGTTTGGTTGAAGAAGGTGAGAGAGAGGATGTCGCTGCCATCGCTGATCGTCACCTCGAGGATCGATCCTTTGCGAGCCCGCATCGTGCGCTCCTGCACGGCGAGCACCTCGGCGACGATCGTCACGTTCTCGTCAACGGACAGTTGTGCGAGCGCGGTCAGCTCACCGCGCAGCGCATAGCGCCGCGGATAGTGGGTGACGAGGTCGCCGACGGTCATGAGCCCGAGGCCCTTTGCGATCGCGGCGGCGGTTCGCCCACCGAGGGCGGTGCTGAGTTTCGCATCGAGCGGTGAGTCCACCATTTGACAGTAGCCGTCCCCTCCGGCGCTTCCTCGCGTTACAGCCAGCGCAACTTGCGGAAGATCACGTAGAGGCCGATGCCGACGACCAGCATGAGTCCGATCGCGAACGGGTACCCGAACAACCAGTGCAGTTCGGGCATCACCCGGAAGTTCATTCCGTAGATACCGCTGATGATCGATGGGGCGAAGAGGATGGCGGCCCAGGCGGAGATCTTGCGGGTCTCTTCCGTCTGGCGGTTGTTGGCCTCCGTGGTCTCCTGCATCTCCTCGTTCTGCCGTTGGGCAACCAGTGTCGCGTTGACGGTGAGGATGTCCCGGAGCAGGATTCGGAACTCGTCCACGCGCTCCGTGGCGTGCGCGACGTGGTCCGCGACATCCCGAAGGTACTGCTGCAGATCTTCTTCGATGCCGTACTTGTCGAATCCGTTGGAGATCTGGTCGAGCATACCGATGAGGGGCACCGACGCCCGTTGGAAGTCGATCACCTCGCGCGTCAACTCGTAGATGCGCCGGGAGACGCCCGGGTCTCCCCCGAATACCTGAGTCTCGATCTCGTCGATGTCGTTTGCGAGGCCCGCGACGACCGGGAAATATCCGTCGACGACCGCGTCGAGGATGGCGTAGAGCACGGCCTCTGTGCCACGGCCGAGCAGGTCTGGCGTGTCCTCGAGCCTCGAACGCACGATCGACAGGTCGGGTGATTCGCTGTGGCGAACGGTAATCACGAAGTTGCTGCCCATGAAGACGTGAAGTTCGCCGAACTCCACTTCTTCTTTGGCGTCGACATAGCGGGCAGCCCGGAGCACGACGAACAGGGTCGATCCATAGCGCTCGATCTTGGGTCGCTGGTGTGCCACGATCGCATCCTCGACCGCGAGTTCATGGAGTCCGAACTGGCCGGCGAGCGAGGTGAGTTCTTCCGTGGTCGGACGGTAAAGCCCGATCCAGGCCATGGCACCGGGACGGGCGTCGAGCGCAGCGTAGGTGTCACTGAGCGATGCGGGCGTGTCGACGCGGCATCCGTTCTCATAGATCGCGCTGTTGATCAGGCTGGAGCGCAGCTGCTCGGGCTCGGGTGTGTTCACACTCGTCGGTGCCGCGGGAGTCCGCGGGCGCAAAGACAGGGCACGGAAGGGCTTGCGAAAATCGGGGGCCATTCCGAAAACGGTAGTCCCGTCGGGTGAACAATTCGGGTAGCCCGCTAGGGTCGGTCTCAATGACTCGAATAATCTCTGGATTCGCCGGATCCACTGCGCTCAAGACGCCGGGCGGCGGCACCAGGCCCACCAGTGACCGCGTGCGCGAGGCGATCTTCTCCGCGCTCGAATCCCGGAATGCGATCGACGGCGCCCGGGTGCTCGATCTCTACGCCGGATCCGGAGCACTCGGCCTCGAGGCCGCCAGCCGGGGTGCTTCCTTCGTCCGTCTTGTCGAGCGTGGTGGCGTGGGCACGACGGTCTGCCGGTCCAACGCGGCTGCCGTGCTCGCCCAGGCGCCGCGCGGATCCTTATTGAGGATCGAGGTGAGTGGACGACTCGTGCAATCCTTCCTCACCAGCAACCCGGAGACCTGGGACCTCGTCTTCCTCGATCCGCCATACGAGCTCGCCGAGGCCGAACTCGCGGGTAACCTCGCATCATTGGCCTCGCGCCTCGAGCCGGATGCCGTGCTCTGCCTCGAGCGCAGCAGCCGCTCGCCTGAGCCCATCTGGCCGCCCGGAATCCAGCTCGATCGTCGCAAGGACTACGGAGATACGACGCTGTGGTGGGCGAGCGCGGTGGCTGCAGCCGAGTAGGGGTTGTTGTCCCGCCGAGGAATCCGGCGCCTCTCGGCGGTGCCACTGCACCACCTCGTCGCCGCGACCGACGGGAACATCACGCTCATCGACGCCGGCAACGTCTACTTTCCGCTAGTCATGCGTTGACGCAGCAGATGTGCCGCCGTCAGCCTGCAGCCCCCGCCCAGTCCCGATACGGATCCCATCCAGCGGAGTCGTGGGGCACGCCGTCGACTCTGAGTCCTTCTCCTTCGATGCAGACGCCGATCGGACGAAAACCCTCGGGCACTGCGCGACCGGGAGGGAAGGTCGCGAGCAGCGAGTGGTCCTCTCCCCCACGGAGAGCCATCATGGGATCATGCCCAAGGGCGACCGAGATAAAGTCGATCCCCACTCCGCTGGCTGTGGCGAGGCGGGCGGAGTCGATCGCGAGTCCGTCGCTGAGATCGAGCATGGACGTCGCGCCGCCGAGAGCGGCGGCACGGCCGGCGGCGATCGGCGGGCTCGGAGCGAGCTGCGGTGCGGTGCGCGAGCGCAGCGCGCTGGCGAGTGCAGCATCCGGGCGTCCTTCGGCGTCGACCGCATCGGTGAAGAGAAGATGCAGTGCCGCTGCCGCCTCGCCCAGCACGCCAGCCACGGCAACGATGTCTCCGGGCGACGCGCCCGAACGCAACACAGGGGCCCGTCCCTCGAGGTCGCCGAAAGCTGTGACGGCGATCGTGAGCGTGTCGGAAACGGACAGATCCCCCCCGACGACTCCGCAGCCCGGGGCGAGCGACTCGCAGGCATCCCGCAGTCCGTCGGCGATGCCCTCGAGCAGGGAGACGGCAGAGTCGGCGGGGGCGGCGATAGCCACGACGAGCGCCGTCGGCACAGCGCCCATGGCCGCGACGTCCGCCAGATTAGAAGCGGCGGCTTTCCAGCCGAGATCATGCGGCGTCGACCAGGCGAGCCGGAAGTCCGGACCGTGAATCATCATGTCGGTAGTCACGACGAAGCGGCCATCCGGAGAGGCAACGACGGCGGAATCGTCCCCGGGGCCGAGGATGGCGGATGTCGCCGCCGGTAGCCGAGGGAAGATGCGCGCCAGCACGGCCGACTCTCCGATAGCTCCCAAAGTGTCGGAAGCGGCGGATTCCGGCGAGATCGTCATCTTCCACACGGTAGCGGGTGATGGGTCGATTTCAGGGCTATCGGCGGGTCGGGTCGTCCTCCTGGGCGTTCCGCGCGGGGTTCATTCGGTATGGGCCATTCATAATCACTGCCACGATCAGCAAGACGGTCCCGCGCCACGTGCTGGAGTTCCTCCGGAGCCCGTCGGGCAGGATTGCACACGCCACTCGGTGTAGGACGTCTTTCGTGCCCAGAATTTGACCATTTATCCGGGGTAGTTTTGACACTTGAGCGGGGAGTAGAGCGCTGTAACAGGAGGCGCGGCCTGATCGCACGGGATGCTGCCGACCGGTTGGCCTCTTTCCGTGACCATCCGACAACGCACTAGCCTGAAAGTGATGTCTGTGATTTCACGAACGCCGAAGCGAAAGCTTCTCGCGCTCGGGCTGCTCGCCCCGGTGCTGCTCGCGCTATTGGCCGCATGCACGCCCACGGTGCCGCTCACCCCCGCCGGTGACGCGACGAATCCGAAATGTGCCGAGATCATCGTGCGGCTTCCGGAGTCCGTCGTCACCCAGCCCATTCGCCAGACCAATGCCCAGGCCACCGCCGCGTGGGGTGACCCCACTTCGGTGCTGCTGCGCTGCGGAGTCGCACAACCCGCGCCCTCCGCGAGCTGCTCCACCGTGAACGGCATCGACTGGGTGGTGGATGTCTCCGGCTCGCCGCGCTACGTCTACACGACCTACGGCCGGTCGCCCGCCACCCAGGTCGTGGTGGACACGAAGCTCACCCAGGGTCAAGAGGCCATCATCCTGGATGCGCTGGGCAACGCCGTCGGATCGATCCCGCAGACCAAGTTCTGCACGGGCCACGACCCTGGTTTCGTGCCGGAGAGCACACCGACGCCGTAGTCCACGGCGCAACGCGAGTGCCAACCGTAGCCCTCGCATAACTCCTGCAGTTTGCGCCACGGCGGCAAGAGACCCCTGCGTTTTCGGGTGTCGTCACGCCCCGTGGCACAAACTGCAGGAGTTATGCAACACCACCCCTCGGCGGACGCGCCGCTGGTGACAGGTTCGCCTGCCTCGGGCGACGCCGCAAAGCTGACCTCGTCGGTCTCTCCCCTGCGTAACTCCTGCAGTTCTGTGCACGGCGGCAAGGGACCCCTGCGTTTTCGGGGGTCGTCACGCCCCGTGGCACAAACTGCAGGAGTTATGCAGAAGGGGATGCAGAAGCTGGCGCGGTACTCCACGGACGGGTCGATACGAGCGCGGAGCGACCTCCTCGACCGCCGCTACTCGACCAGAATCGCCGGGGCTTCGTCGGTGGTGAGGTGCGGCGCAATGTCGCGGGGATTCATCGTGCCTGCGAGCACCTGTGCAACCTGCTCGACGATCGGCATGTCCACGCCACGTGCGGCAGCGAGCTCGAGAATCGGGGCGACCGACGAGAGTCCCTCGGCCGTCTGGTTCATCTGTTTGACGACATCCGTGAAACTGTATCCCTGGCCGAGCAGTCGCCCGGCGGTGTTGTTCCGCGAGAGCGGCGACTCGCAGGTCGCAATGAGGTCACCGAGTCCCGCGAGCCCGGCGAGCGTCTGAGCGAGACCCCCGTACGCGACGGCGAAGTCCGTCATCTCCACGAGCCCCCGGGTGATGATCGACGCCTTCGTATTCTCGCCATAGCCCACGCCGTCGACGATCCCGATGGCCACGGCGATGAGATTCTTCAGCACTCCGCCGAACTCGGTGCCGATGACATCCGTGTTAACAAAGGAGCGGAAGTACGCATTCGTCGCCGCGGCGGCCACGAAAGTGGCCGTCTCGAGCGAGGTCGAAGAGACCACCGCCGCCGTCGGCTGCTCCTTGGCGATCTCGAGGGCGAGGTTGGGTCCGGATGCAACAGCCACCAGACCCGGATCGATTTCGAGCTCCTGGAGGATGACCTCGCTCATGCGATCGCCTGTTCCCCTCTCAACACCCTTCATCAGGCTCACGACGATCGCGTCGGACGGGATCAGGTCGCGCACGATCCGCAGGTTCTGCCGCAGGGACTGGCTCGGAACCGAGATGAAAACGATTTCTGCGCCGTCGAGCACATCGGGGATGAAGGACGACGCCCAGAGATTGCGCGGAAGGTTAATGCCCGGCAGGTAGTCGCTGTTGCGCTTGGACTGCGAGATCTCGCGCGCGAGTTCTGGGCGGCGCGCCCACAGAGCGACATCCGACCCGCCATCCGCGAGGACTTTCGCGAACGTGGTGCCCCAGCTGCCGGCGCCGAGGACGGCGACTCGTCGTACGCCGGGGACCGACAGTCGGATGGGCAGGGTCATCGGATTAGGGTTGTTCAAATCGACCGATCTCACTCTGGCTGTGCTTGCTGGGGTCCCAGGTCTCGGCGGGCACCGGCTCGTCGCGCAGTTCGGCGAGCAGCTTCGTGATGTCCGCCATGAGCACCGCGGTGGCCGCCGTGAGCAGCTTCGGATCCAGTCCCTTTCCGCGGAATGCGGAGAGGTCGACCGGGTCGCCGATTTTCACCGTGATCGTCTTACGCGGAAAGAGGCTGATCTTCTTGCCGTAGCGCGGCATCACCTGCTGAGTACCCCAGTGCGCAACCGGAATCAGTGGGATGTCGGCGAGCAGCGCCATCCGCACCGCCCCCGTCTTGCCGCGCATCGGCCAGAGATCGGGATCGCGGGTGAGCGAACCCTCCGGGTAAATCACGACAGCGTGCCCCGCGTGGGCAAGAGCATCAGCGGCGGCGATCGGATCGTGTCCGCGCACCACCCCGGTGCGCTCCACCGGGATCTGACCGGAGGCGCGGAGGAACCACCCCATGACAGGGACCGAGAAAAGAGATGCTTTTGTGAGGTATCGCGGCACTCGCCCGAGCTTGTACATGACGCGCCCGATCACGACCGGATCGATCTCGCTGTAGTGGTTGGGCGAGAAGACGAAGGCTCCGGTCTTCGGCAGCTTGTGTCCATCAACGATCACGAAGCGCGCAAGGAATTCCATCGGAGGCACGAGCAGAATTGCCAGCAGCCGGAAGATCGCAATCTTCTCAGATCCGGTTTGCTTCGTCGCGGTGGTTCCCGTCACGTCGATGATTATCCTTCGAAGACGAAGTCGGCCCCGAGAATCGCGAGCTTGTCGATGAAATGCTCGTAGCCCCGACTGATGATGCCGACGTTGCTCACGGTCGACACACCTTCGGCGCTGAGCGCGGCGATGAGATAACTGAATCCGCCACGAAGGTCGGGCACGCGCACGTTCGCGCCGTGCAATTTCGTCGGTCCGGTGATCACTGCCGCCTGCTCGAAGTCGCGTCGAGCGACCCGACGCGGGTGATCGGGCAGGCCCTCCTTGTGCACGACGATGTTTGCGCCCATCTCGTTGAGCGCATCGGTGAATCCGAAGCGGTCCTCATATACGGTCTCATGCACGTAGGACACTCCGTCGGCCTGGGTGAGAGCCACGATGAGCGGCTGCTGCCAGTCCGTCATGAAGCCGGGGTGCACATCCGTCTCGATAGTGACCGGCTTCAGCTCTCCCCCGGGATGATAGAAGCGGATGCCGTCGTCTTCGACGTCGAACGCCCCGCCTACCTTGCGGAAGACGTTAAGGAACGTCATCATCTCGCTCTGGCGGGCGCCCTCGACGAAGATGTCGCCCTTGGTGACGAGCGCCGCGGCTGCCCAGCTAGCGACCTCGTTTCTGTCGAACAGTGCGCGGTGATTGTAGCCGTCGAGGCGATCGACACCCTCGATCAGGATTACGCGGTTCGGTTCCACCGAGATAATCGCACCCATCTTTTGCAGGATCGCGATGAGGTCCATAATTTCCGGCTCAATGGCCGCATTCTTCAGCTCCGTGGTGCCCTTCGCGCGCACGGCAGTAAGCAGCACCTGCTCGGTCGCACCGACGCTGGGGTAGGGCAGTTCGATATTGGCGCCATGCAACCCATCGGGGGCGGTGATGTAGATGCCTTCGAACGACTTGTCGACGATGGCGCCGAACGCCCGCAGTGCGTCAAGATGAAAGTCGATGGGACGATCGCCGATGCGGCAGCCACCGAGATCAGGGATGCGCGCCTCACCGAGACGGTGAAGCAGTGGACCGCAGAACAGGATAGGGATCCGGCTGGATCCGGCATGCGCGTCGATCTCGGCGAAGTGCGCCTTCTCCACATTCGAGGTGTCGAAGTGCATCTCCCCGGGTTTCGGCGAGGTCACGACCACGCCGTACACCTCGAGCAGGCCTCGCACGACCTCGACATCGCTGATGTCGGGAACGTCACGCAGGGTACTGGGAGTCTCGCCGAGAAGGGCAGCCACCATGGCTTTGGTGGCGAGGTTCTTGGCGCCGCGCACAGAGATGCGTCCGGTGAGGGGGTTGCCACCGGTGATCGTGATCTCGTCGGACTTCAATCCCACCCGCTCTCCCGCCTTTCGGGCATCTGTGGTGAGGGGGTTCATTTATTCACCTGAGTCATTGTGCTACTCGTCATGACGTGTCGCAACAGCCTGTTGGACCGGAAGAGTGCGGGGACGCCAGGCTTCCCGGCGTTTCTCGAACGCGGTGATCTTCGCTTCGTCCCGCAAGGTGAGTCCGATGTCGTCCAGGCCTTCGAGCAGCCGCCACCGAGTGTAATCGTCGATGTGGAATGACACGGTGAGGTCGCCGATAGTCGCCGTCTTAGCCTTGAGATCGACGGATGCTTCGATACCGGGTTGCGCGTCGATTCGTGCCCACAACGCCTCGAGATCGGCCTCACTGATCTCTCCGGCAAGCAAACCCTGCTTGCCGGAGTTGCCCCGGAAGATATCGCCGAAACGCGGACTGAGTACGGCCTGGAAGCCGTAGTCGCGCAAGGCCCAGACCGCGTGCTCGCGGCTGGATCCGATCCCGAAATCGGGGCCGGCAATGAGCACGCTGGCACCGACGTAGGCCCGGTTGTTAAGCACGAAATCGGGATCCTGTCGCCAGGCAGAGAACAGCGCGTCGTCGAAACCGGTCTTGGTGACCCGTTTGAGAAATACCGCGGGGATGATCTGGTCGGTATCGACGTTGGCACGCTTGAGCGGCACCGCGACGCCCGTGACCAGGGAGACCTTGTCCATCAGTTGTCCCCCCTCATGCCCGTGTCGGTGGAGCAGGGGGCTCCGGAGCCCGCGTGTGGACCCACGTTTCCAAGATCCGGTCTCGACACTGCTGCTCCTTCGTCGCCGCCTCCTCGACCAGCAGAGAGGTCCCACGGCGAACTGAGCGTCCCCCGAATCGCCGTGGCCGCGGCCACCAGCGGCGACACCAGGTGGGTGCGCCCGCCCTTGCCCTGCCGACCCTCGAAATTACGGTTGGAGGTGGATGCGCATCGCTCGCCCGGTGCGAGCTGGTCGGGATTCATCCCAAGGCACATCGAGCAGCCGGCGAATCTCCATTCTGCACCGAAGTCCTTCACGATCTGGTCGATGCCCTCCGCCTCGGCCTCGATGCGCACGCGGGCCGAACCCGGCACGACCATGACACGCACTCCATCCGCTTTCTTCTGCCCCCGGATGATCGAGGCGAATGCCCGCAGGTCTTCGATGCGGCTGTTGGTGCAGGACCCCATGAACACCGCGTCGACGTGGATGTCTTTGAGGGCGGTGCCCGCTGTGAGGTCCATGTACTCGAGGGCGCGCTCCGCGGAGGCCCGCTCGTTCATGTCGATGATCAGGGACGGATCGGGCACACTGTCGCTGAGTGAGACGCCCTGGCCGGGGTTAGTGCCCCAGGTGACGAATGGCTCGAGCGTGTTGGCATCAAGGAAGACCTCGGCGTCGAACACGGCGTCGATGTCGGTCGCGAGGGTGTTCCAGTAGGCGACCGCCGCATCCCAGTCCGCGCCCGTGGGAGCGTGCGCACGCCCCTCGAGGTAGTCGTAGGTCACCCGGTCCGGCGCGATCATGCCGG
>JBKJLH010000200.1:0-16273 GCA_046597035.1 Lacisediminihabitans sp. | reverse complement strand
TCGCTGCGAGTGTCGGAGCCTGCCCAGAGGCGTCTAAGTCTGTTGCTGGTCGAGTAGGTCGCTCTGGCGACCGTGTCGAGGCCTGCCCAGCCCCGGGTCTCGACACGCTCGCTGGCGCTCGCTACTCGACCGGCAGTTCTCTGGGCCTGCCTGCCGGGGATCTCGACCAGCTAAGCGCTACCCCTCGCGCGTGCGATGAATGAGCTTCGAAAGCACGATCGCGCTGCGGGTGTGATCCACATTGGGGGCGACCCGCACGCGCTCGAGGGCGAGCTCGAGCGAGGGGATGTCGCGAGATCTCATATGCACGATGGCATCCGCACTCCCCGTGACGGTGCCGGCATCCACCACCTCCGGTACCCCCGACAGAATGCGCTGCAACTCGGCGGGTGCAACAGTGCCGCGGCAGAAGAGCTCGACGTAGGCTTCGGTGCCAAGCCCGTCGACGGCGGGATCGACCTGGATGGTGAATCCGCGGATCACCTTGTCGCCGACCAGCCGATCCACCCGGCGTTTCACTGCGGAGGCCGAGAGCCCGACCACCTCGCCGATATCGCCGTATCCGGCGCGGGCATTCTGGCGAAGGAGGTCGATGATGCCATAGTCGAGACTGTCCATGGTTATACCCTATGGCGCATTATTGTGCCAGCCGCACCATTGTCGGTGATTTAGTGCGCTCTACGCTGCCAAAGATCACAAGCGTGCGTGTGAGACTGGATTGACCCCTCACCCCGATCTCCAAAGGAGCCCTCGTGTCGGCCACTCTGCCTGCAACGAATGTTGCCACCGTCCGCACCCCGTCTAAGCGCACCATCCTCATGTGCCGCCCCGAGTTCTTCACGGTGGTGTACCGGATCAACCCATGGATGGATCCCCAACTCCCCACCGACACGGCCCTTGCGGTGCGCCAATGGGAGGCGCTCTACCAGACCTACGTCGATCTCGGATTCGAGGTACACCTCATCGATCCGATCGACGGCCTGCCCGATATGGTCTACGCCGCGAACGGCGGATTCGTGCTTGACAATATCGCCTACGGTGCGAGCTTCACATACCCCGAGCGTCAGCCGGAGGGCCCCGCGTACATGGACTGGTTCCGCGAGAACGGCTTCGACGTGAAGGTCCCGGAGAACATCAACGAGGGCGAGGGTGACTTCCTGCTCGTCGGCGATGTGATCCTCGCGGGCACCGGATTCCGCAGTGCCTCGAACAGCCACCAGGAGCTCGCGGAGCTCTTTGGTCGGCAGGTCCTCAGCCTCGAGCTCGTGAACCCGAGCTTCTACCACCTCGATACTGCGATAGCCGTGCTCGATCCCCAGCCGGGCTTCGTCGGGGTGGACGGTTCGGGGCCCAACATCGCCTACCTTCCGAGCGCTTTCAACGAGGCCGGCCTCGCCGTGCTTCGCGAACGTTTTCCCGATGCGATCCTCGTCAACGAAGAGGATGCCTCCGTGCTCGGCCTCAACTCCTTCGGCGATGGCTACAACATGGTGATCGCGTCCCGCGCCACCGACTTCGAGCGCCAGCTGCGTGAGCGCGGCTACAACCCGATCGGCGTCGACCTCTCCGAGCTGTTGCTCGGTGGTGGTGGCGTCAAGTGCTGCACCCTCGAATTACGCCGATAACGCGGTCAGCCGCCCAATACATCGCCGCTGAAGACACCCACATCGCGCGCATCCATCATCCGTTTCCGGTGGTCATCGCGACCGCAGCGGGTGCCTGGGTGACGGATGTCGAGGGCCGGCGCTAGCTCGACTGCCGCGCGGCATAGTGCGCGGTCAATTTTGGCCACGGGCGTCCGGTGCTCTTCGTCGAAGCACTCGCCTCTCTCGCGAAGAAAGATCTCGGCTCCCGATGAATACGGGAGCCGAGGCGGTGGAGTCCGGTCTCAAGGCCGCACGTGCCTGGGGCAACCGGACGAAGGGCGTCGCACCCGACCGGGCCATTATCATTTTGATCGACGGCAACACCGTCGCCGTGCTCATCGAGCCCATCCGGGTGAGGCGGGCGTCCTCATTCCACCGGCTGGCTGCCTCCCGGCCGTTTGCGATATCACCACCCGCCACACGGTGCTTTTCATCGCCGACGAGATCCAGTCCGGACTCGGATGCACCGGCGCGACCGCGGCGGCAACCCGCTCGCCGCCGCGGTCGGGTCGGCGGTCGTCACGGTGCTCGAGACCGGCGAGTTTCAGCAGCGCACCCGCGCCGTGGGCGCACGCCTCGCGGCGAGGCTCGAACGACTCCTCGGCTTCAGGGTCGTCTCGCTGCGATCTGCCGGACTCCTGGCCGCTATCGACATCGATCCGATTCTCGCGACCGAACGCCAGGTGTGCGAACTGCTGCTGGTCCGCGGAGTGCTCGCGAAAGGCACCCACGGGTCCACCATCCGTCTCGCTCCTCCAACGGTGATTACCGCGGATGACATCGACTTCATCGTCGACCAGTTCGAGGCCGTCCTGCTGGAGTTGCGCGCTTGAGGTGCATCTCGTCGTCGCCCGTGTGTTCCGGTTCGACGGGTCTGGGCCCGCGCGAGCCGGCCCGGACCTGTCGAACCGGAACAGTCACCGGGTTTGGATTGCGACACGGCGCGAACCCACTGCACGCGACCCCGGAGGGCTCTTGCTTCTAAGCTGTGGCCATGACCCCGGCTCTTTACCGCGACGAGTATCGTCGACGATGCACTCCGATCGACCAGGGGGCCCGGCGATGAACTTTTTTCCCGCATCGACCGCGACCGCCCTGAGGGGAGGTCCGACATTGCGCTGGGGAGTGCTCGCGCCCGGCCGGATCGCCGCCGACTTCGTCGAAACGCTGCATTCCAACTCCGACCAGCGGATGCACGCGGTCGCGTCGCGCTCCTTCGAACGCGCAACCGCCTTCGCCGCCCGTTTTGGCATTGATCGGGCGTACGGCAGCTATGAGCAGCTGGTGGCCGATCCCGGTATCGATATCGTCTATGTGGCGGCACCGCACAGTGAACATCGCGCGCTTGCGCTGCTCGCGATCGCCGCCGGCAAGCATGTTCTGGTCGAAAAGCCGATCGCGCTGACAGCCATCGAGGCGCGGGAGATCGCGGATGCCGCAAAACTGGCCGGGGTGTTCGCCATGGAGGCGATGTGGGCACGCTTCCTGCCCCAAACCACAGTAATCGCCACGCTGATCGCTGACGGGATGCTCGGCAACATCGGACTGGTCGCCGCAGACTACGGCTCCATCTTCGACTTCGACCCGGCGAGCCGAGCCTTCGACCCGGCACTCGGCGGTGGCGCACTCCTCGATCTGGGCGTCTATCCGATCTGGTTCGCACACTTCGTGCTCGGCCGCCCTCGCCGAGTGGTCGCGAGCGGCTCGATCACGACGACCGGGGTCGACGGCCAGGCTGCCATCCTGTTCAGCACCGCGGATGGCGCAGAAGCCCAGCTGAGCACGAGCCTGATCGTCTCGACCCCCGTGCGTGCCACGGTGAGTGGTTCACTCGCGAGTATCGATATCGATGCGCCCTTCGTCGCTCCCGGTGGGTTCACCCTCTACCGGGATGGCACCGACGAACCGCTGCGCTGGGACGACCCCACGCCACTGCGTTGGCGAGATGGCCTGGTGTGGCAGGCGACCGCGGCTGCCCAACACGTCGCCGATGGATTGACCGAGTCTCCGCTGCATCCGCTCGACACCTCGATCGCGGTGCTCGAGACCATCGACGAGGCGAGACGACAGCTAGCGTTGCCGCAGTAGCGTTCAAGACGGTTATTGTCTTCGCAGCGCGAAGTTGGCAGCAGCCACTCCGCTGGTAAGTGATCAGTTCTTTGCGGGAGCCGAACGCGGGCCGGCCGAGCGTGGCCCCGCCTTGGGTGGCCCGGCCTTGGGTGGGGAGGACTTCGGAGTGGCGGAGCGCTTCGCCGGGCGTGGAGCCGTCGCGGCCGGGATGCCGAGAGCCCGGGGCGCAAGCCGCTCGAGCTGGGTGACGTGGGCGGGCGTCAACTCCGCGAGAGAGGTGACCCCGAGAAGCCGCATCGTGCGGGTGATCTGCTCCCCGAGGATCTCGATCATGCGGTCGACTCCCTCGCGGCCGCCCGCCATGAGCCCGTAGAGGTAGGCGCGGCCGACGAGGGTGAAGTCCGCGCCGAGGGCGATTGCCGCGACGATGTCGGCACCGGACATGATGCCCGTGTCGAGGTGGACCTCGAGGTCCGAGCCGACCTCTCGGGCGACCTCCGGCAGCAGGTGGAACGGGATCGGCGCGCGATCGAGTTGCCGACCGCCGTGGTTCGAGAGGATGAGGCCATCGACGCCCATGGTGGCGAGCCGGCGGGCGTCGTCAAGATTCTGCACTCCTTTGACGACGACTGTGCCCGGCCACTGGTCCCTTATCCAGGCGAGGTCCTCGAAGGTGACGGTCGGGTCGAACATCGTGTCGAGGAGTTCGCCGACGGTGCCGGACCAACGGTCGAGGGAGGCGAAGGCGAGGGGTTCGGTGGTGAGGAAGTTGATCCACCACTCCGGACGAGGCAGGGCGTTGATGACCGTGCCGAGGGTGAGCTGCGGTGGTATAGAGAATCCGTTGCGCTTATCCCGCAGGCGGGCACCGGCAACGGGAACGTCGACGGTCACCAGCAGGGTGTCGAACCCGGCCTTCGCGGCCCGGTCGACGAGAGCCATCGAGCGATCGCGATCCTTCCACATATAGAGCTGGAACCAGTTGCGCCCGTTCGGGTTTGCCGCCTTCACGTCTTCGATCGTGGTCGTGCCCATGGTCGAAAGCGAGAACGGGATGCCCGCGGCCGCCGCGGCGCTGGCCCCGGCGATCTCACCCTCCGACTGCATCATTCGGGTGAAGCCGGTCGGCGCGATGCCGAACGGCAGCGCGGTCGGCCCACCGAGCACCGTCGAGGAGGTGTCGACCACCGAGACATCCCGAAGGATCGACGGGTTGAACTGGATGTCCTCGAAGGCCTGGCGCGCGCGGGCGAGTGAGATCTCCGCCTCGGCGGCTCCCTCGGTGTAGTCGAACGCGGCCTTCGGGGTGCGCTTCTGTGCGATGGCGCGCAGGTCGTAGATCGTCAGCGCCTTCTCGAGCCGACGCTTCTTCGCGTTGAGCTCCGGGGTGGCGAAGTGCATGAGAGGCGCGAGGTCGCGGATCTTGGGGAAGTGGCGCTCGAGTTTCATAATGCTGTCCTTCTGTCGACGACGATGTTGTTGAGTGGGAAGCGGATGTGGTCCAGCGCATCGACACGGACCGCGAGGGTGCCGGTCATGCGGTTGCCTCACTGTCGTATTTCTGCAGGAGCCGGTCGCGCGCGTTGAAGATGTGCTCGCGAGTAAGCCGACCAGCGAGCGTGGAGTCGCTGTCTGCGACAGCGTCAAGGATGCCCTGGTGCTGCGCCGCGACATCCGTCGGTCGGATCAGCTGGTGCGACTGCACCTGACCGATGCAGAGTTCGATCTCGCCCATCAGCAGGCCGTGCATCTTGGCGAGTCGAGGGCTGCTCTGCCCGAGAACAAGCTCACGGTGGAAGTTGATATCGGCGCGCGCGAGGGCCGCACGATTATCGGATCGCACGTGCTCGAGCAGCTCGCGATGCAGGGCCAGCGCAGCCACCGGCACGACGCCGTCGAGGGCGAGGTGGCGGATCGCCTCCTCCTCGAGGATGGCACGATTGGAGTACAGGTCATCGATGTCGGCTCGGCTCAGTTCCGGAATCTGCGCCGAGTGGTGGGCCCGCCGAGTGAGCAGTCCCTCGGCGACGAGCCGCTCGAGAGCGGCCTTCGCGGTCGGGCGGGCGACGCCGTAGCGGGAGGCGATCGCGGTCTCGGTGAACACCGCGCCGGGTGGCTCCTCGATGGAGACGATGCTCTCGCGCAGCGCTTCGTATACGGCTTCGGGCGCGGATCTGGTGCGGAGCGGGGAGGGCTCCTCATCGGAAGAGGCCGTGATCTGCGACAACATTGTTAGACAAGTATACGGAAATAGGGGACGGCGGCGCCAGACCCCTCGGTCCACCATCTCGCGACGGCATAACTCCTGCAAACTATGCGGGGAATCGTCGCGCTCTCCGGAATTCCGGGGGTTGGAGACCGCACGCTCGGAAGACAGCAGGAGTTATGCGAGCACGATCGAGGAGACGCGCACGCGCGGGCGCGGGCGTGCGCGCTTGCGGGTGCCCGCGGGCGCCTTAGGAAACCGCGGCGCGCCGCACCACAGGGGCGGCGCGGCCAGCGAGCAGCCAGCTCGCCACCGCGATCACAACCGGGAGGGCGATGGCGATCGTCGCGACCTGGGTCCACGGCGGCACGAAGGGGGATGTGCCGCCGGGAAGCTCGAGCGCGAACGCGGGCAGGAGGCCCAGCCCGGCGCCAAGTACGGCGCCGAGCCCGCAGATCAGCAGTGATTGCCAGAACGCGATGTCACGTCGGGTGCGTGGCCCGGCGCCGAGGGAGGCGAGGGTGGCATCATCCGCTCGTCCGTCGAAGCGCGCGAGACCGATCGCGACCGCAGCGGAGGCGATGGCGATGAACGCGGCTACCGCCAACAGCGCCCAGGCGATCAGGGCGGTGTCATCGGTCGGTCCGGTTTCGACGCTCACTGTCGTGTTGCTCGGAAGGCTCTGGGTCACCGCGAGCGTGGCCTGGCGGGCCGCGTCCAGCTGCGCAGAGGTCGCCGGAGTGGTGAGAGAGGCGAGCACGATCGAGGGCTCTGCCGCCAGCCCGAGCCGTGCGGCAGTCTGCGGCGACACGAAGGTGCCAAAATCAACGGGATGAGCCCCCGTTTCGACCACCGCAGGCACGGAATCCACTCGCATCGCGTCGTTGGGATGCTCGAATGAGGCTCCGTCGTCCACCTGCTTCGTGGTCCACCAGGCGATGTCGAGAGCACCGTTGTGAACATAAACCGAGTGCAGGGACACCGCGCCGCCGCTCGCCAGGGCAGCGGTCGCCCGGGCGCTTGGCACCTGACCGAGGGCGAGTCCAAGGTCGGCGGCATCCCCCACCCAGATATGGCCGTAATAGCTGCTGGAAGAATTCGCGTTCTGATCGGTGGCATCGCAACGCGGATCAGTCTTCAGCGCTCGAAATGCCGGAGTGTCGGAGATATCAAATTTCGAGCTGTGCTCTGGAGAGTTCGGATTCGATGGGCACAGGTTCTCGGCCGGCACCCGCAATTGCGGGTGCAGTTCGGCCGGATCGACAGCAGTGCGGTCCGGATTACCGCCCGGATTGCCGAAATATTCCGGCACGCTCGACAACGTTCTGAGTTCACGCACGTCGAGAGACTGCCGCAGTGCCGTTGCCAGCCCCCGCACATCCTCGACTGGCTTCATCTCTCCGTGAGCGTCGTAGCTATTCACCCGCGACATGACCTGGCCCTCTGCTGTTACATATCTGTACTGGGCAGACTGCACGGCCTGGGTAGAAGCGACAGTTGACATGGCGAACACCGCAACGAACACCGTGGTGAGAATGGCCGCAAATGCCGGCACGGTTCGAGCAGGATTGCGCGCGGCATCCCGAGTCGCCAGTCGTGCCCCGATGCCGGTACGAGAGGAGAGCGCCGCGATCCAGCGCAGCAGCAGTGGCCCGCACAGGGCGAGCCCAATCTGGCAGGCGAGGGGACCGATCACCACGAGCGAGACGGCGAACTGTGCCAGCCCACTGTTTCCCGGCGCGCTACCGGCGGTCGCGAGCACCACCAGCGAGATGCCTCCGGTTACCGTCAGCACGAGCCCCGCCAGCAGCACGATCAGTCCGATCACCGGTCGACGACGGCCGATGTTCGGGGGTCGGCGAGGTCCGCGGAGGGCCCCGACAACGTCGAGTTTCGATCCGCTGATCGCCGGGGCGATGGCAGCGACCCAGCCGATCACGACCGCGAACGCAATGACAATCGCGAGCAGCACAGGATTGAGGTGGACGCCGTAGTACTGGGTCGAACTTCCGTCGCTGGAGAGGGCCATGAACAGCCAGGCGGCTCCGATGCCGACGACCACACCGAGAAGTCCGCCGATCGCACCGAGCACTATGCCGGTCGATGCGAGAATCCGGAACAGGATCGACCTGCTGCCGCCGACACTCGCGACGATCGCGAGAGTTCGCTGCTGCTGGCGGGCGTTTACCGCGAAGGCGGCGCCAGCGAGCAGCACGACCTCGAACGCCCCGAAAGCACCGAGTATCCCTCCAATGAAAAGAATTTGTTGGTGTGCGCTGGATGGAGATGGCCCTGGATAGCTCCCCGGAGGAGGCGGATCCAGCAGAACCGCACGCGACAGCGCGGTGATTCCCGAGAGATTCAACTGGCGCACTGCAGCCCAGTCGAGCGGATGATCGGGCAGGTAGAAGTCGGTGTCGATGAGCCGAGCGCTCGCATCGAGTCTGCTGAAGACACCACTTCGCCCGAACAGCGTCTCCGTCGACGAGGACTGGGTGCGATTGACCAGCACTCCGACGAGGGTCACGGTGGAGGTTGACGGCCCGAGCATTGTCACCGTCCCGCCGACCGCGACCCCGAGTCGTCCCAGTGCCGCCGGCGAAACCATGATCTGGTCGTCCGCTGTTGGCCGGTGGCCAGAGAGCAGATCGAAGTGTCCGGCGAGGGAGCGATCCCACGGTGCGCCCTCGAGCGTGGGGAGGGTGGCGATGCCGGTGGCGGTCTGAACAGTGGCGCTCGCCGCAAACACCTCAATGATGGGGGTGCCCGCGGGAAGCACAGAAGACGGCTCTACCCTGCCCGCACCGCCCGCAGTCTCGCCACCATCGGTTTGAAAGTAAAACGGAACGATCGCACTCTGAGTGAGATGTGGCGTCGGTGGGCTGACCACCCGCAGCACTGCCTCGGACCGGCCGAGCAGGGTGCTGGCAGTTTCTTCATTTGTCGGTTGCCTGCTCTCACCGACCACCACTATTGCGGACAGCCCGGCAATGGGAATAGCGATCAGGGCGGCTATCAGCGCACTTCGGCCGAGAGCACGGATGCTGCTGCGCCGAGCAAGAGTGAGCGCGATTCTTTGGCGGGCCCAGCGGCCACCGCGGATGTTCGTCATGCTCCCGGAGCCCTCGAGAGCAGTGCATCGACCCCGGCCGGCGCGCTCTGGTCGATGATCCGGCCATCGCGCAGAAAGATGATGCGGTCGGCCCAGGCCGCGTGCCGCGCGTCATGAGTGACGAGGATGCCGCCGGCCCCGGCATCCACTCTGCGCCGCAGCATTTTGAGTACGAGCTCGCCGGTAGTGCTGTCGAGCGCGCCGGTCGGCTCGTCGGCGAGGATGATCCGCCGGGTGCCGACGACTGCGCGCGCGATCGCGACCCTCTGCTGCTGGCCGCCGGAGAGATCATCCGGATAGTGATCGGCGCGGTCGGTCAGCTCGACCGTACCGAGGGCATCGAGCGCAGCGGACCGAGCCTTGCGCTTCTTCCAACCGTCGAGTTCGAGCGGGAGGGCCACATTCTCGAGCGCGGTGAGGGCGGGGATCAGGTTGAAGTCCTGGAAGACGAAGCCGAGGGTGCGCCGACGGAGGGCGGCAACCGCCTTCGATGACATCGTCGAGAGCCATGCGCCCTCCACGATCACCTCTCCACTCGTCGGCGTCGTGAGCCCTCCGGCGATCGTCAGGAGAGTCGACTTGCCTGAGCCGGATGCGCCCATTATCGCCACGAGTTCGCCAGCATGAACAGCAAGATCGATGCCGCTCAGCGCGGTGACGGCGGTCTCGCCGGTGCCATATTGCTGTGAAACTCCGTCAAGTCGCAGCAGCACATCGTCGGTCATCGGAGCTTCGCCTTGGTTTTGGCCTCGGTCGGGGACGAGACCGGTCGCCCGCGCTTGGGGATGTCAGTGCTGAGAGGCGTGGCGGCGGCGAGACCCGCGGCAGCCGCCCGCCCCAATCGGGTCTCGGAGTGATCCAGCCAGCGCACTTCGGCCTCGGCCTGAAAGATCAGCGAGTCGACAACGAGCAGCCAGGACAGTTGCTCGGCCGTCTCGGGGTCATCCGTCGCATTCTTGGTACGGGTGAGGTCCTGCAGGGTGCGGAGCGTCGCCGCGCGTTGTACCTGGATCACGGTCGTGACGTCGACACCGGGGAGGGTGACCGCGATCGCCAGCTTGATGGCGAGCTCGTCTCGTGCGGCGGCGCTGCGAGGCACCGGAGATCCGAGCCAGCTCGCTACTTCGCTTTGACCGGCTGGCGTGATCTGGAAGTACTGCTGCTCGCCGTCGGACGCATCCGCCCGCGTGACCAGCCGGTCGCGCTCGAGTCGCTCAAGCGTGTTGTAGACCTGGCCGACATTGAGTGGCCAGGTGGAGCCGGTGCGCCGGTCGAACTCGCTCTTCAGCTGATACCCGTAACACGGCCCCTGGTCGAGAATCGCAAGCAGGCTTTGTCGAACGGACACTGGGACCTCCTGAGGGGATTAGTAGTTTCCAAGTATATACATACCGGAAATACTCCCCCCAACTGCCGCGCCGAAACCGCCCATCTCGCTCATCCCATTAGCGCCCGCTCTTCATGACTCAGTCGGATTTCTGCAGAATGGCGGGGATGCCCGTATTCGCAGGTGCATGTAGCCCACTCTCTGCAACATGCAGGAGTTATGCGAGAAAGATCATGGAAATCGATGGGTGGGCGGTTGGTGTCGGGCCCGCATTACCGCGAGATGTAAGTGCCAGTTGCCGCGGAGGGGGTGGTGGATCCGGTGGTGACGTATTGTCCGCGGGGCTGATCGGTGTCGTGCACGCGGCCGGCGACGGTGACATAGGTGCCGTACTCAAAGCGCGGCGAATGACTAGCAGCCGTGGAGACGTAGGAACCGGCGGCAACGCGCCGGACGCTCGCGCTGTCGGGCTGCTCGCTCGGCAGGTCCCAGAGGGCGGAGAGGTTGAGTTCGCTGGTGGAGGTCATGGGAATTTCCTTTGTTTGATGAATTTGATGGTTGAAATTTTTCGACGGATCGGGTCACCGGAGTCGCGTTGTGCCCGCTGGGCGCGCCGATCGGTCGAGCCCGGCCCAAAAACGGCAGAAACCTGTGCGGGAACGGCAGAGAAGCCCGTCCCGCAGTCGACCGACAACAGGTGCCACGATTTCCGGTTTGGCCCGATGCGATCGCCGATGGCGGCTAGGAGCAGATGGAGCGCTGTTGCTCCGGTAAAAAGTGTCCGTGAGGGCACTCAGCTGTTATTACAGCGATTCTTCGAGCGCAGGCTGCAGCTGGCAGCTTGCGCAGATCCCGGTGAAGGTGACTTCAGCGGCGATAACGGTGAATCCTGATGTGTCGGACGGGGTGAGGCACGGAGCCGCCCCGACTACACAATTCACATCTTTCAGATCCCCGCAACGAACGCAGAGAATGTGATGGTGGTTGTCTCCGACCCGGCATTCGAACAGGGCGGCTGAGCCCGCTGGATCGGTACGACGCACGAGACCCGCAGCGGTGAAAGCGGCCAAAACCCCGTACACGGCTTGCACCGAGGTTCCTGGCAACTCGTTCCGAACTGCGGCGAAGACATCTTCAGCGCTGGAATGCGGCGCATTCTGAAGCATTCGCAGCACAGCCAACCGCGGGGCGGTGACCTTCAGTCCGGCGGCTCGCACCGAGTCGGCCAGGCTGGCCGTCTCACTCGAGCTTGAATGCGTCATGGACATAACTATACGGGTTGTTTTGAATAAGTCAAATCTAGACCGAACAGCGCCGAGTTGATTCGGACGCGCTCGGTGAGGGCATCCGTGTCGACAATGGCACCACGGGGAGGGCCTGCCCAGACTGCACTAGGTCAGCGTTGCACAACGCACGGTTTGCTCAGGCTGAGCTGCCGATACCCCGAAGCTTGGCAGGCATCAGATTGCCTGTGCGGTCACGCGAAGATGACCGCGAAGAAAAGGAAGCCACGGTGCCGAATAGCTGACTGCGGCGGGCCCGGTGGCATTGACCGTGATCTCGGCTTCGCCGAACCGCCAGAGCCGGTTGAACAGAAAGACGCCGACCACGGTCGTGCCGACGGCATTCACGCGCCAGGTGCCCGTTCCCCACTGGGCCGGGTTGCCGCGGCCGTCGAACACCACGGTCGGTTTGGGGAACCATCCGATAAACGGCTTCCTCAGCGTGAGTTCGAGGCGGCGGGTGTCGGGGGTGTCGCGCGCGAGCGCTCCGGGGGCGTCCATTCGGTCAGCCTAGGGCCGATGGTCCGCTGTCGAAGTGCCGAGTCGAACCGGCGCGGACGGAGCGATCGAAGATGTGCTTTTCAGGAGATGCCCGAGCTCGATGCCAGCAGATTTCGGCGCGTACGGGTGAGCAGCAGCAGCGTCGACACTCCGATGATGACGAGCAGGATACCCGCCACGAGAACGAACGACGCGAGTCCAGCGACGGGGATGATAATCACGAGAAGACCGCCGACGATCCAGACGATTCCCGTGGCGATCGACAGCCAGCGAGGCCCCGCCGTCTCGCCCATCGTGCCGCCGACGATCGAGGCGACACCGCCCAGCATCCAACCGAGCCCGATCACGACACCGAGCACCGCAAGCGAGCGGAACGGATTGCTGAGGCACAGGATGCCCGCGACAACGACGAGGCCGCCGAGCACGCCGTACAGCCAGCGCACCCTGCCCGGGAAACGATCGGCCGTGAAGGCGACGATGAGGTGGAAGAACCCTCCGATGATGAGGTTGATCCCGAACAGGATCGCGACGGTGAGGAGCACCGCGCCGGGGAACACCGTCGCAATGAGACCGAGAAGGATGGCCGTGACGGCAACGCCCACAATCCAGCTGCGTTCGATGGTGAGACGCGAGACGGGCAGGTCGGTGGAAGTCATAATCCCACTTTATGCAGTCTGCGGTCGCGGGGCTCGAAAAGATGAGCGGCTGACAAACGGCTTTTCTGAGGAATCGTGCGTCCTCAGGGGCGCGGCAGGTACCGCGCCGGCGGGAAGGCGACGGCCACGAGAGAGCGCATGGACTCGATACTGCCGGGGAGGATGCCCACAGCCTGTGCCTGCACGAGCACATTGCCGATCGCCGTCGCCTCGACCGGGCCGGCGAATACCGGGAGCCCGCACGCGTCCGCCGTCAATTGGCAGAGCAGCACGTTCTGAGATCCGCCCCCGACGATGTGGATGGCGTTCACGCTCTGCCCGGACAGCTCTCTCGCGATGCGCACCGTGCGCGCGAATGTCGCGGCGAGACTCTCCAGGATGCTCCGCACGAACTCGGCAGGCGTCCGCGGCACCGGCAGGCAGTGCGCTCTGCAGTGGGCGGCGATGCGGACTGGCATATCGCCGGGGGCGAGGAAGGTCGGGTCGTCCGCATCGAACACGGCGACCTCCGTGTCGACGGCTGCCGCCTGGTCGAGAAGTCCGGTGAGGTCATCCGTTCCCCAGTGGCGCAGCGACTCGCTGATCAGCCAGAGGCCCATCACATTGTGCAGGAATCGCACGCGCCCGCCGACACCACTCTCATTCGTGAAGTTTGCGAGGCGCGCCTCGTCGGTGATGACGGGCGCTTCGAGCTCCACACCGACGAGTCCCCAAGTGCCACAGCTGATGTAGGCGAAGTCTCTTCCTGTCGCCGGCACTGCCAGCACTGCGGATGCCGTGTCGTGCGACCCGACGGCCGTCACGACGGTCGACGGCCCGAGCCCCAGCTCGGTCGCGATCGCCGGAAGCAGAGGGCCGAGCGTGGTGCCGGTATCCACCAGGCCGGGGAAGATCCTCAGTGGTAAGCCGAGTCGCTCGATGAGCTGCGCGTCCCACTCGCCGCTTTGCACCGTGAGGAGTCCGGTGGTCGAGGCGTTCGTACGCTCGGCTATCCGCCGTCCGGTGAGCCAGAAATCGATCAGGTCCGGAATGAGCAACACGGTGTCGGCCTCGGGGACTCCGGCATCGACGGCGAGCTGGAACAGGGTGTTGAACTGCAGGTGCTGCAGGCCGTTGATCGAATAGAGGTCGGCCGGTGAAATGATCCTGTGCACGGCTGCGACGCCGGCCCGACCGCGGTCATCCCGGTAGTGGAAAGGCGTGGCGAGCAACCGATCTCCGCTGAGCAGGCCGTAGTCGACGGCCCAGGTGTCGACGCCGATGCTGCGGAGTCCCGGCTCTAGCCGGGCCACTTCACGGAGCCCGGTGCGCACTTCTTGCCAGAGTGAGTCGATGTCCCAGTGCAGCCCGTCGGGCCGGGTGATCGGGCCATTCGGGAAGCGCGCTACCGGTACCAGCCTCAGTTCGCCCGTGCCGACGTAGCCGAGCATGATCCGGCCGCTGGTCGCTCCGAGGTCGACGGCGGCGACGGCCTCAGTCATGGGTGACGCCGCTCATCGCAGGAATGCTGCGGCGACGCCGGCGTCGACGGGGATGTGCAGTCCGGTGGTGTGGCTGAGGTCGCTGGTGCAGAGGACGAACACGGCGTTGGCGACGTTTTCGGGCAGTACTTCGCGCTTCAGCAGGGTGCGCTGGGCGTAGTAGTTGCCGAGTTCCTCCTCGGGAACGCCGTAGACGGCGGCGCGTTTGGCGCCCCACCCGCCGGCGAAGATGCCGGATCCGCGCACGACGCCGTCGGGGTTGATGCCGTTGACCTTCACCCCGTGCTGCCCGAGTTCGGCGGCGAGCAGTCGCACCTGGTGGGCCTGGTCGGCTTTGGTGGCCGAGTAGGCGATGTTGTTGGGGCCGGCGAAGACGGAGTTCTTCGAGGAGATGTAGATGATGTCCCCGCCGAGTTTCTGGTCGATCAACACCTTCGCGGCGGCGCGGGAGACGAGGAACGAGCCCTTCGCCATCACGTTGTGCTGCAGGTCCCAGTCGGCGACGGTGGTCTCGAGCAGGCTCTTTGATAGCGATAGGCCGGCGTTGTTCACGACGAGGTCCAGTCCGCCGAACGCGAGGACGGTGGCATCCACGGCGGCCTGCACTTGCAGTTCGTCGGTGACGTCTGCCTGGATGCCGATTGCGACATCCGTATTGCCTAGTTCGGCGGCGGCCGCCTGCGCTTTCTCAAGGTCGAGGTCGGCGATGACGACGCAGGCTCCTTCGGTGGCAAGGCGGGTGGCGATGGCCTTACCGATTCCGGATGCCGCGCCGGTGACAAGCGCGACGCGCGTGGCGAGGGGTTTGGCCTTCGGCATCCGCTGCAGCTTGGCTTCCTCCAGCGCCCAGTATTCGATGCGGAACTTCTCCGCCTCATCGATCGGCGCATAGCGGGAGAGCGCTTCGGCACCGCGCATCACGTTGATGGCGTTGATGTAGAACTCGGACGCGACTCGGGCGGTCTGCGTGTTGGCACCGTAGCTGAACATGCCGATGCCGGGGATGAGCACGATGAGCGGGTCTGCGCCACGAATGGACGGACTCTCCGGGGTTGCGTTGCGGTCGTAATACGCCTGGTAATCGGCGCGGTACTCCTCGTGCAGTTGGTGCAGGCGGGCGAGTTGCTCCTCGAGCGATGCCGTCGGCGGCAGGTCGAGCAGCATCGGTTTGACCTTGGTGCGCAGGAAGTGATCCGGGCAGCTGGTGCCGAGGGCGGCGAGACGGGGATGCTCGGAGCGCTTGAGGAAGTCGAGCACGACCGGGGCGTCGGTGAAGTGGCCGACCTGCGTCCGGTCGGTGGAGGCGAGTCCACGCAGGGTGGGCGCGAGCGCGGCAGCGCGGGAAAGGCGCTGGTCAGAGGTCAGAGTAGTGTAACCATCAATGATGGTTCCCAAGGGATCGGCGCGACCCTCGGTCTCGATGAACTTCTCGGCCGCCTCGATGATCCAGAGCGAGTTGGTCTCGGCTTCGGCTGAGGTGTCGCCCCAGGCGGTGATTCCGTGGCCGCCGAGGATGCATCCGATCGCCTGCGGATTCGCGATCTTCACCGCCGCGATGTCCATGCCGAGCTGCCAGCCCGGTCGACGCCACGGCACCCAGATGACTTTCTCGCCGAATGCCTGCGTAGTGAGTTCCTCGCCGTCGGCGGACGTCGCGAAGGCGATGCCGGAGTCGGGATGCAGGTGGTCGACGTGGGCGGCATCCACTAGAGAGTGCATGGCGGTGTCGATCGACGGCGCCGCACCGCCTGTGCCGTGCAGTGTGTAGTCGAAGGCCGCCACCATCTCGTCCTCCCGCTCGACGCCGGGATACATATTGGCCAGCGCACGCAGGCGGTCGAGGCGCAGCACCGCGAGGCCGGGCTCGGTGAGGGTTCCGAGGTCGCCGCCGGAGCCCTTCACCCACAGCAACTCGACCGGCTCACCGGTGACCGGGTCGATCGCCGTTCCCTTGGCTGAGGTATTGCCCCCGGCGTAGTTCGTGACTCGCG
>JBKJLH010000110.1:0-12263 GCA_046597035.1 Lacisediminihabitans sp. | reverse complement strand
CAGGCAGAGACCGGCTGATCCACGAGACCGTCGAAGACCGAGGACTCGAGGGTGCCGACGGCGGCGATCGACAGCGGTCTCGAGGCGAGTTCTACGGCAAGTTCGCGCACCTCGTCGGGCGTCACAAGGGCGAGGCGACGCAGTGATTCATCGAGATCGGCGTATTCACCCAGGGTGATCTCGGAGCGACCGAGGCGCGACATCCGGGTGTCCGAATCCTCGAGGGCGAGCGCGGATGCCCCGCTCAGCTGGCCGACCGCCCGACGCATCTCGTCGTCGGTGACACCGCCGGTGCCGAGGCGCCGAAATTCGCCGAGCAGAAGCTCGGCGACCTGAGCCGCTTTGGCTGGTGAGCACCCGGCGTAGAGGCCGAAGAGGCCGGAATCCGAATAGCTCGGTGAAAAGGAGTAGACCGAGTAGGCGAGGCCGCGCTTTTCGCGGATCTCCTGGAAGAGCCGCGACGACATGCCACCCCCCAGAATCGAATTGAGAACGGCCATGATTGAGCGGCGGTCGTCGGATGCCGGGATCCCGGAGACACCCATAAGGATGTTCGCCTGCTCGATGGGTCGCTGCACGACCACGAGGGGGCTGCCGCGCTGGATTACGCAGAGCGTGGAATCCCGACGCTCGACCGGAGCCGCCTCTGCCTCGATGTCCCAGCCGGCGGCCAGGAGAGCGCGCTGCACTCCGGAGACAAGCTCATCGTGATCGACCGCCCCGGCGACCGTGATGACGAGATCGCGTGCCCGGTAGTTGGCGCGGTAGTGGGTCATGACCGAGTCCCGGGTAGCGGCGCGGATGGTCTCTGGGCTTCCCCCGATCGGCCGGCCGAGAGGATGGTCGCCCAGCACCGCTTCGAAGAAGCGCTCGCTCGTGACATCCGACGGATCGTCGTCGGCCATCGCCAGCTCTTCGAGGATCACGTCTCGCTCGGTTTCAAATTCCTCGGCATCGATGAGGGACGACGTGACCATGTCGGAGAGCACGTCGACGGCCATGGGCAGGTCACGATCCTGCACCTTGGCGTAATAGCAGGTGTATTCCTTCGCCGTCATGGCGTTGTGTTCGCCGCCGACAGCATCGAAGCTCACCGCGATGTCGAGAGCCGTTCTGGCCGCGGTGCCCTTGAAGAGGAGGTGCTCGAGGAAATGCGTGCTGCCGAAGGTCTCGGGGAGCTCGTCACGGGAACCGACGGCGACCCAGTAGCCGACTGTCGCGCTGCGGGAGCCGGGAACCTGTTCGCTGAGGACGCGTACGCCACTCGGCAGGACGCTGCGACGTACGAGAGCGTCTCCCGAAGAAGTGATGCTGAGTTCAGCGAGGTCGAGGGGAAGCGGGACTGCACCGTTCATTGAACCGAGCCTACGTCACGGAAGCGATAACCACCTGCAGGCCACAATGCCACCCGTTCTGGGGGATAGAACGTGTCGAATATCACGGACAAACCGAGTTGTCTGTCCTCCACTTCGTGTTACTCTTTTCACGTCGAGCCAACCTCCCGAAGGTTGTTCGATAACCAGTTTCAGAGCGGAGAAACCGCACTGATCACGACACCGCAAACCTGAAATTTGCGGGGCAAAAACACCGGATATTCCCCCAATATCCGGCTAGCTGCCGAACGGCTTCGAGGACACCTAGCCGACCAGCCCGAGGGAGCCACGCTGTGCCGATTGTAGACACTCATCCGATCGGCCAGCGTGCCCCCTGGGGCGCTGGCAGCCACCACACTTCAGTGGCACCGGCGAAGCGCCGCATTCTCGAGACGGCCAATCGCCTCTTCTACGGTGAGGGTATCCGCTCTGTGGGTGTCGATCGCCTGATCAGCGAATCCGGGGTGACGAAGGCCACCTTCTATAAGCATTATGGATCGAAGGATCGCCTCATTGTGGAGTACATCTCCCAGCGCCACAGTCTGGTGAGGGAGTCTGTCGACGCGGTCATCCGCGAGGCTAGCGACCCAAAGCTCGCCCTCAAGACCATCATCGACCAGACGGCAGCGGAAGTCGTATCCCCCGGATTCCGCGGCTGCGCGTTCATCAACGCCGCCACAGAGTTCACAGACTCCCGGCATCCCGTACGGACGATCGTCTCCGACCACCGTGAGTGGTACGCCGAGACCCTGAGCGACCTCCTGAGGGAACTCGGTCATCCGCTGCCCGGCGACAGTGGAGACGAGCTCATAGTCGCCCGCGACGGCGTCATGACCGGCGGATACGCCGGCGATCCCATTGCCGCGACGACCGCCTACCTGCGGGTCGTCAGCCGCGTACTAGACGACATTCCGAAGTAGCCGTTCTCCTTCGTCGTATGACGGGCCAAGCTACTGTGCCGAGACCCGGTCGAGCTCTGACGCCTGGTGTCGCCCCAGCTGAATTTTCGCCGCGGCCACCAGATCGATCACCTGTTCCGGCCGGCTCGCGCTTGCGACCGGAGCGACGATGCCCGGCTTGGACAGCAGCCACGCGAGGGCGATGGTCGCCACACTCGATTGCTGCTCTCGCGCCACCTGATCAAGCATCGCAAGCACCCGCTGCCCGCGCTTGGAGAGATGGTTAGCCAGTTCGGTGCCTCGATTGTTCTTTCCGAGATCGGCCTTTGTGCGGTATTTACCGGTGAGGAATCCGCTCGCGAGAGCGAATCGAGGCATGACCGCAAGACGCTGCTGGGAGGCGACTCTGGCCAGATCCCCCTCGAAGTCGGTGCGATGCATCAGGTTGTAATGGTTTTGCACGGCGAGCATCGGCGCGACCCCGAGTTGCGCCGAGATCACCCGGGCCTCGACGAGTCGGTTGCTTGAGTGATCGGAGGCACCGAAATGCCGCACTTTCCCTGCACGAATGAGGTCATCGACCGCGAGGAGCGTCTCTTCGAATGGCACCTCGGGATCATCGATGTGGAGGTAGAGCAGGTCGATGTAATCGGTCTGGAGGCGCTCGAGTGAGGCATTCACCGATCGACTGATTGCCTTCGCGGTGACCCCCGGGTTATCGGCGCTCTTTCCGACCTTGGTCGCGACGACGATCCCAGCTCGCAAACGGCGGTCACGCATCCAGTTGCCGATCATGATCTCACTTCGACCGGCCGCGTAGGAGTCCGCCGTATCGATGAAATTACCGCCGTGCTCGAAGTAAGTGTCGAGGATGTCGTTGGTCGCGCCGCCGTCGGCGGTCCAGCCAAAGACATTGCCTCCGATCGCGAGCGGGAAGACCCGGAGGGCGGACTGCCCGAGAGGACGACGGATCGGAAGCGACACTTCGAGTGTCGGAAGGTCCGCGGAAATACCGCTCACGGATGGGACCGGCTGCGGCGGCGATACCTGCGCCATGACCATCCCTAAAGCTCTCTCTCGATGTGCGTTCGTCTCAGTTTTCACGGTGAATCTCCGAACGCGAATTCGAATGGCGCCCGTGTCCTCGACAATAGATGCCGCAAGTGACAAACGAGGGTCAGAGGTGACGAATCGGACTCGCGTTGTCCTAATTGTTACCTGGTCGAGACCGGACTCTCCCGCCTGTGAGTTCACTCAACGGACCTCTGTTTATCGGGTCGTGCACTGGCGCCGCCGAGGTGCTGTGTCTAGATTCAGGTCAATCAGGAATAGCCCCTTCCGATGAGCTGCCACACTCCTCGTGCGGGAGCGCCCACTCAGTGCCTCCAGGACACTTACCGGGCGACAGACTGGCGGCATCCGCTCTGACGGTCTGGGGATAGCCCGTGCTAATTGAAAGGTTGATGTTATGACGAACGACCCCAACTGGCGACTCCCCGAAGTGCCGGGTTTCACCCTCGAGAGCTCCGATTTCACGGAAGGCGGCCCCCTCCCCGAGTGGGTTCGCGGCGACGGTGGCAACCGTACTCCGGCGCTGCGTTGGAGCGGCGCTCCCGAGGCGACGAAGAGCTTCATACTGACGGTTTACGACCCCGACGCCCCTACCGGCAGCGGGTTCTGGCACTGGGCGGTGCGCAATATCCCGGCGACGATCACGGAACTTGCTTCTGGCGAGGCGCTGCCACCACAGGCAGTCGTGATGGCGAACGAACTGGGGGCCGACGAGTTCACCGGCGCGGCTCCCCCACCCGGGCACGGGCCGCACCGCTACTTCTTCACGGTGAGTGCCCTGGATGTCGACAATCTCGACGTTCCCGCGGGTGCGACTCCGGCCATCCTCGGCTTCATGCTGCGCGGCCACATTATTGGGCGCGCGCAGCTCATGGGCACGGCGGAGACGCCGGCGAGCTAGCTGCGCCACCCCGCAGCCGCGCCGCCCTCTTTCCTGCATAACTCCTGCAATTTGCGCCGGCCTCATGGCCGAACCCCGGATTTCCCGGCCCCCCACCCGGTGCAGGCCGGTCCTGCAGGAGTTGTGCAGGGAGGCCCTTCGGGCCGGCATCTCCCTGGGTGGAATCTCCCGGCCCCCACCACGAATCGACTTGGTAGTAGTTGCGACTTTGCCATTGGCAAAGTCGCAACTACTACCAAGTCGATTCTGGAGTGGCGGGTATGGGTCGCAGATTTCGATTCCGCTGAGAGAGTTCGCCCATCTGCTAACGCGATTTCGCATGATGTTGGTGAGAAATCAGGCCCATCTGCAGCGGAACCACAGCTGCTCGAGAGTGCCCAGTAGCGCTCGGTACCCGTGGACGGAAATCTGGCGGTTCACCCAACGCGCGAAAAAGCCCGTCCCGACACAGATGTCGGGGCGGGCTTTTTACTCGAGACGACCGCGAGCGGTCTACCCGACCAGCGAGCGGCTAGACCTCGGCCGAGCCACCCTCGGAAGAGGTGTCGACGTTTTCGGCGCCGGCATCTCTGCCCTGAGTGTCTGCGGCCTCAGCCTCGACCGGGGCAAGCGAGAGCTTTCCGCGATCATCGATCTTGGTGATCTCCACCTGGATCTTCTGGCCGACCGCGAGTACGTCTTCGACGTTCTCCACCCGCTTTCCACCGGCGAGCTTGCGGACCTCGCTGATGTGCAGCAGTCCATCCTTGCCGGGGGTGAGGGAGACGAACGCACCGAAGGTCGCGATCTTCACGACGGTTCCTAGGAATCGCTCGCCGACCTCGGGGTTCAGCGGGTTTGCGATGGCATTGACTGCCGCGCGAGCCGCTTCAGCCGACGGACCATCGACAGCACCGATATAGACCGTTCCGTCATCCTCGATCGAGATGTCAGCCCCAGTGTCATCCTGGATCTGGTTGATGTTCTTGCCCTTCGGGCCGATCAGCTCGCCGATCTTGTCGATCGGGATCTGCACCGATATCACGCGGGGCGCGGTCGGGGCCATCTCATCCGGGGCGTCGATCGCGGCGTTCAGCACCGCGAGAATCGCGGTGCGAGCCTCCTTGGCCTGCTTGAGCGCTCCATCGAGCACGGAGGACGGGAGTCCGGCGAGCTTGGTGTCGAGCTGGATTGCGGTGATGAACTCGCTGGTGCCGGCGACCTTGAAGTCCATGTCGCCGAGCGCGTCTTCCGCACCGAGGATGTCGGTGAGAGCCGCGTAGCGGGTCTGTCCGTCGACCTCGTCGGAGACGAGCCCCATCGCGATACCGGCCACCGGGGCGCGCAGCGGCACTCCGGCGTTCAGCAGTGACAGGGTCGAAGCACAGACGGAACCCATGGACGTGGAGCCGTTGGACGAGAGCGCCTCGGATACCTGGCGAATCGCGTAGGGGAATTCCTCGCGGGGCGGCAGCACCGGAACGAGGGCGCGCTCGGCCAGGAAGCCGTGCCCGATCTCGCGACGCTTTGGCGAACCGACGCGCCCGGTCTCACCGGTCGAGTATGGCGGGAAGTTGTAGTGGTGCAGGTACCGCTTCTTCTTCACCGGAGCGAGAGAGTCGATCTGCTGCTCCATCTTGAGCATGTTGAGGGTCGTGACCCCGAGGATCTGGGTCTCTCCGCGCTGGAAGATCGCCGAACCGTGAACGCGCGGAATTACCTGCACCTCGGCGTCGAGCGCGCGGATGTCCGAGAGGCCACGCCCGTCGATGCGTACGCCCTCGGTGAGAATGCGTCCGCGCACGATCTTTTTCGTGACCGACTTGTACGCCGCTCCGACCTGCCCGCGAGCAGACTCCGGAAGGTTGCCGGTCTCGATGAGGCTGTCGACGTGACCCTTCGCCCGGTCCTTGAGGGCGTCGTCTGCGTTCTGTCGCTCGACCTTGTCGGCGATCTTGTAGATGCCCGTGAGCTCGTCGTAGGCATATCCGGCGACGGCGTCGTAGGTAGCCTGCTCGTAGGGCGGGAACACCGGATAATCGGCGATCGGCTTGGCGGCCTGTGCGGCCAACTCGAGTTGGGCCTTGATGAGCTGCTTGAGGAAGGGCTTGGATGCCTCGAGTCCCTGGGCAACGACAGACTCGTCCGGCTTCGTGGCCCCACCCTTGATGAGGTCCCAACTGCCTTCGGTGGCTTCCGCTTCGACCATCATGATCGCGACGTCTTCGTTACCGTCGTTGTCCGTGGTCAGACGGCCCGCGACGGTGAGGTCGAAGACGGCCTCTTCGAGCTGAGAATACTTGGGGAACGCGACCCACTGGTCTGCCCCATTCGTACCGGGCATGAGAGCGAGGCGGATGCCCCCGACCGGTCCATAGAACGGAAGGCCCGAGATCTGGGTCGAGAGGCTCGCGGCGTTGATGGCCAGCGCGTCGTAGAACTCGTCCGGAGCGATGGCCAAGACGGTGATGACGATCTGCACCTCGTTGCGAAGACCTTCGACGAAGGTCGGACGCAGCGGACGGTCGATCAGCCGGCAGACGAGGATGGCCTCGGTCGACGGGCGTCCTTCGCGACGGAAGAACGAGCCAGGGATCTTGCCGGCGGCGTAAGAACGCTCTTCGACATCGACAGTGAGGGGGAAGAAGTCGAAGCCGTCACGAGGATGCTTGCCCGCCGAGGTTGCCGACAGGATCATGGTTTCTTCATCGAGGTACGCGGCGACGGCGCCCTGTGCCTGCTGCGCGAGACGACCGGTCTCGAAGCGGACTGTGCGCGTGCCGAACTTGCCGTTATCGATAACGGCTTCGGCGAATTTGATTTCTGGACCCTCCATAGGGGGGTTATCTCCTTTGTTTTATGTCGTGGCCCCGTGTGGGTCGCGACTCATCAGGGAGCAGGCGTCCTGGCAGAAAGGGGCGCACAACACAGTTACGGCGCTGTGGCGGTTATCTTCTGCGGTATTCCCGCATTGATACGCTGCTCTGGTCAACAGTAGAAAAGCACTGAATCTCGAGCGACTCAGGAGTTCACCACTACTGACCAGCCTCGTGCCAGCCTGCTCCAATGGCTGCAGGGGGACCACCGCAAGCGACGGCCCGATCAATACAACCTCTAACACCCTACCAGCCGCGTGTGTTCGCACCTAGAGTACGACTCGCCCCCGAGTTGGCGGCCACCGGGAGAGATTCCGCACCGGCTCCCAGACCATCAGGCTCCCAGACCATCAATCGGCTCTGGCTGGTATCGAGTGATCAGGCCTGCTGGGAGCGCAGCCTTCGGAACGTGGCCTGTGTGAGCACGAGCGCGACGAGCACCCCGAGCACTGTGCCGAGGCTGTTGGCGACCAAGTCCCGCAGATCGGAGACGCACCCCGGAATGAACCGCTGGGCGAACTCGATCGTCAGAGTGAGCAGCACCCCGCTGATCACATCGACAAACCAGAGTCGGCGGCCGAACAACAACCGGAAGAAGACGCCAATCGGCAGGAACATCGCGACGCTCGCGAGGAATTCGACGCGGACATAGGTGAGCCAGCGGGTCAAGTCGTGGCTGGATCGGCCGTAGTCCACTCCAAGGCGATGAAGTCGAGGGCGAGCGAGTGACGCTCGATTCTCCTGGGGCGGGTCGGCCTCTTTGCGATGGTGAGATTGCTTGCACGCGTCCGTAGGGGAATCACCCTCCGGAGGCTGCGGGAGTCCCTGGTGATGTGAGGTCGAGCCAGGATGGGAGTGGAGGACAGTGCTGCTCCAGATACGCCACGGTACTCGAGCGCGGCTTGGCCGCGAGGATGTCCAGGTAGGGGCTCCAAGCGGCGAGGGCTGCAGAGAGGTAATACCCCGGTCCACCGTCTGGAGGTGCCGGGGACTTGGCGCCGACCGACAAGAGACAGGGCCGCACGATTTTGCGCTGGTAGTCGAACAGGGCGGCACGGGATGTACCGCTCAGATACGACACCACCTCCGACTCCGTGGGAGATGTCGCCTCGCAGACATAACGCACCAAATCGAACTCGAGCAGTGACTGGCCGAGACTGGAGTTGTAACGAAAGCCGTTGTCGGTGGGCGATGCCGGGACACCGCTCGTGCGCATGCAGGCGAAGAATACCGCCGGTTGGTCGTGGTCGCTCACCGGACGCATGGTCGGCACCAGGGGTCGTAGGGCGTCCGGGTAGTCCCCCACGACATCTGCCCAGTGTGCATCGAGAATTGCCACGCGGATTTGCTCTCGCCGCTGCGGTCCGAGGGGATCGGAGGCCACGCTCGCCGCACAGCCGGCAAGCGCGAACAGGCCGGCCGCTATAACGATCCCGACCGCGGCCTCGCGAACGGTCACCCTTACCGCTCCAGGTTCAGCCACGCCGGGGTCGGGGGGCATCGCTGTTCGAGATAGGCCTGGGTCGTGGCCGCCATGCTGCTGGTCCAGATCACCTGGTACGGATTCCATCCGGCTATCCCCGCGAGACTAGCTGCCGCCGACCGATCCGGGGATGCCGGTGACGGGGCTCCGGCCGCGAGGAGGCACGGCCGAACCACCTGGAGGTAGTAGTCGTAGAGCGCCCCGGACTGCGCACGGGTGAGGTGCGCGGCCACCTGAGACTCCGACGGATGCCCCACTTCGCATGCGTAGAAAGTCACGGCCACTTCGAGCGGGGTTTGCCCTGCGCTCCCGTAAATGGGAGCTCCGTTCTCGATATACGCCACGATCCCTGCCGTCTTGAGACACTTCACGATGGCCGGAGCCCAGTTGTGATCCGAAACTGTCGGTGCCATCGTGATCTTCGGTTGCAGTGCCTCGGGATATTCCGCGGCGACCTGCGACCACTTCGAGTCGATGATCGAATTTCGGATTATCGCGCGCTGGAGCGGACCGAGAGGGCTCCCGTCACCACCCGGGCTCGATGCGACGCACCCGCACAGCATCACAGCCACGGCAATCGCCGCAGCGCCGACCACCATTCCCCTGACTCGCACCATGGCGAGAGTGTGCCAGCGGAGTCTGGTGATTAGTCGAATGCCAGTCCCCCAGAGGAGCAGATCTTATCGGGAGAGGTCGAACCACCCCGGAATTGGCGGGCAAAGTCCTTCGAGGAAAGCGAGCCGAGCGGCGGGCATCGGGCTGTCCCAGGCCACGCGGTACGGATTCCAACTATTTCGCGAAAGGGTGTCCAGCACGAACTTGAATCGCGTGGGCGGACCCGCAGACTCCACTCCTGAGAGCAAAAGGCAGGGGCGAACCGTACTGGCGTAATACGCGTAAAGGGCGTGGAGTCGGTCTCGGTCGAGGTAATGCACGACCTCGTCAGCGGTGGGATATTGCGAGAGGCATCGATAGTTGACGATCGCGTAGTCCTGGGGGCTGCGCCCCTCCGTCGTGCCTAACTCGAAATAACGCCCGTCGACGAAGACCGTAAACCCCCGTGAACGAAGACACGCGATTATCAACCTCGCACCATTACCATCGTGCACAGTGTGAACCACCGGGACATTCGGCCGGGGGGCATGCGGAAATTGGTTGGTCACGGCCTTCCAGCGCGCGGACTGGATCGCGGAACGAATCACCGCTCGCTCCGTGTGTGACAGGCCAGCGGGAGGCCCAACCGGCGAACATCCTGCGAGGAGGGCAATACCGATCAACATGGCGAGCAGCGGCGGTGCCACGAGCACACGCGGGACCCCGCCGGGTAATCCGTAGCCGTGAAGCCTCGGTTCTCGAGCGCACCTCGGAGAGATCGCCATGGCTCATTCTCGCACCGGGGCAATCGAATCCGGCCCTCTATTTGTTCCGTTCGTTTGCGCAGTCCGCTAGCGCACTAACGAGTCTCGCCGACCAGCAGGTCGACGCGCCATCCGCTGCGGGTCTTCTCGATTGATGCAGGAATGCGCACTTTCTTGCCGTTGCTCTCAAGCCGACTCAGCGCCTCGTCGATCACCGGTTCGAGTCCGCGGGGGATGGTGCCGACCACGCCGGTCACCCGGGACCCTGAGAACAGTCGGATCACCATGGGGGCGTCCGTCCGCTCCTCCTCGAGGCTCCGGCGGGATATCGCGGTCTCCAACTGCGACTCCCCGCTGTCGATGATGCGCTGGAGCTCCTCCTGGTGCGGAGTGCTGTTGGCGAGCCTGAGGGTTGTTTTGGCCTTATTGGGCAGAAGGTTGTACTTGTAGTCATCGAACGAGCCGGAGCCACGGTCATCCTTCGGAAGCGAAGTGTCGACGGGCGCGCGATTCCAGAAAGCCATGCGTGAATGCTACCGACTTGCCTGTCGAGCGGATGCCGATAAGTTCCGTCGTTTCCACGAATTGTGCCCGCGTGTCAAGACCGTTCCGCGTCGAAGGCAGCCGAACATATCAGCGGGGAACAACCAGCGGAGGCCGGGCCGACCCCGAGGGGTCGGCCACTTCTCCGTTGCGGCTAGGCGGCTCGATCTGAGATGTAGCTGCTGACCCGACCGGCTGGCCGTTTCACCGGCATGGCTGATTCGCGCGGGGTACCGACCACCGAGGCATCCGCCACCTGGGCGTCTGCGTCGATGCGCGAGCCGCCCGCGATGCGTACATTCGCACCGATGCGCGAGTGGCTGCCGAGTCGCACATCATTGCCCACGACGGTATCGCGGCCAATGTGCACGTTTTGCCCGATGAATACACGCTCACCGAGAATGACCCCCTGATCGATCCAGCTGCCGGAACCGATCGTGCCGTTGTCGCCTACCCGGGCATCCGCCTCGATGTAAGCTGTCGCGGCCACGAACGTGCTCGGCTGGACACGCGCTTTCGGGGAGACGAATCCCCGCCCGTTGGCATGGTGCTGGTATTTGAGAACGGTGCCGTTCTCTGCCTCGACCTCTTCGTTGACTCTTCCCATGTGCGACCTTTCTGTGCTGTTGCTCAACTAGTAAACGCAAAAAGGCATCGGATGATTCCTTGGAGCGGCTTCACAGCTAACTGAGAGCAAACCCGGGCGTTGGGCAGCCGCGGTCGACCGCGTCTCCCGCGGGTCACCCTCGCACTCCGCACGGGCGCGCCCACCGCCGCCCACCGCCGCCCGAAGGGTCAACTTCACATGCTCAAGAGCCTTCGATACATGCGAAGTTGACACCTGACGCAGGCAGACGGAGGTAGGTAAGACAAAAGCCCACCCTGTGAACAGGGTGGGCTTTCTATCGCGCGGCCGCCCCGATGGAGCGGACCAGTCCAAGAAGGACTAGCGGCGAAGTCCGAGACGCTCGATGAGCTTGCGGTAGCGCGAGATATCGATGTCCTGCAGGTAACCCAGAAGGCGGCGGCGTTGACCAACAAGCAGGAGCAGTCCACGACGGGAGTGGTGATCGTGCTTGTGCTCTTTCAAGTGCTCAGTGAGATCCTTGATGCGAGTCGTCATCATAGCGACCTGCACTTCGGGGCTTCCGGTATCACCAGGATGGGTGGCGAACTCGTCGATAATTGTCTTCTTGGCTTCTGGTGTCAAAGGCACAGATAACCCCTCTCACTCGTTGCGCGGTGCCCGTCACTGGGTGTGCGAGCTCTCTTCATCCGCGGCCGTTGGACGGCAACCTTCCCAGTTTAGCATCCCAGGGTAGTGGCCGGTTGCTCCCCGCGGGTGGGCGGGTTGGAGGCGGAATCCGCCCTCGACAACCCAGCACCCCAAGCACGTCACCGTGTGGATAGCCAGCGGGCGGGCCAGCCACCCCGATACCTCTCACAGAAGCGACGCCGCATTGGTCCACGCAACCAGGAGTCCGATGACGGCACGACCCCTGCCCTGCCTCGTTCGCCTGCAAAATGCGTCGGCCGGAGACCTCGCCTCGCGAGTGTGAATCCGATGATCAGGGCTACCAGGATGAGCACCAGCGTCAGCACCTGTGAAGACAGCCTCACCGCCACGGCCGGGCCGAGATCGCTGAATCCGCCTGCGACTGGTGTGGCGACGAACTTAATCATGAGCACGCCGCCGATGACAACATCGACGGCCCAAACTCCGAGTCCCACGATCACGTTCCAGAGCGCCGGGCGATTCAATGGCGAGACCGCCAAAGGA
>JBKJLH010000086.1:0-14257 GCA_046597035.1 Lacisediminihabitans sp. | reverse complement strand
CGACCGCTTCCCCGATACCGATTCGGTGTTCGTGGCGAGCGACCTGATGGCCATCGGTGCCGTCTCAGTACTGCGCGAACGCGGTCGCAGCGTGCCGGGGGATGTCGCGGTGGTGGGGTTCGACGATTCTCCCGCGGCCTCTAACGGTGACATCCAGCTGACCACCGTCCATCAGCCATCGGAGGCGATGGGCGCCAAGATGGCGCAGATGATGTTGAGCCTGCTGCGGGGCGAGCCCGTGGAGCACCAGTGCATCATGGAGACCCACATCGTGGAGCGCGACAGCGCTTGACGGCCGGTCGCAGGGTGTAGTGGTCGGCGCGGCCAGGGTCACCGAAGGCAGGATCACGCCGAGCGCGCCCAGCAGTCCGACGGCGCCAATGGGCTTCACCTGGCCGGCCGAGGCATCCTCGACCCACGCCATGTTCGTCTGCAGTGTGTCTTTGGGCGAGAAGAACTGCCATGCACCCACGCCGAGTCAGACGACGGTGAGCAGAATTACGGTGAGCAGAATGACGGTGAGCAGAATGACCGTGATCCAGAGTGCAATTGTCACGGGATGGTGCTATTGGAATCGAAGTCGTTTGTCACCACAAATGCCCAGCCAGACGATTGGTTACTTGGGCTCGCCAGTCTTGATAGATCAGGCTTGACAGATCACGACGACCCCGCAGTGCAGTGTGGGTCACGAACACGGGAGTGACCATGGATTCAGCGGTGCCTCCGTCGCCTGTTGAGGCCGCAGAGATGGGCGGCAAGCATTGCGCCTCGATCGAGAGCGCCGCGGGTCGAGTACACCCTCACCGAGCTCGGGCGGACCCCGCTCGAACCCGCCCTCTGCTTCGCCCGCCGGGCGATGGAGAATTCCGAACGCGTCAGTGCGGCACGGGCGGTCTACAACTCGCGCGACTGAGCCTGCCGGGTGCCAGGAATCGCGGCCGCGAACACGTGCGCTGCCACGGTGGGCGCTGCCGCCGCTGCAACGAATCCGTCCGGACGCACCAGATAGACCAGCGACCCCGTGAGTCCGGTCGTGCCCGGCGACGGGAAATGGTGTGACGCAATCCCGAGCGCCGCACCCACCGCCGCGGCATCCGCCCCGCCGTAGCCGTGAACCTGCCACTCGAATGAGCGCAACACCGCGTAGTTGTCTCCGGTCCACGGCAGGCGGCGTCCCACCACGGGGTCGCGGCGGCCGTTCGAGCGCTGCTTCTCCGCCGGATCCATCCAATAGTGGATGCGCGTCTGCGACAGGTAGCCGAAGAACCGGGAGGCGACACGCACGCGCGGAATCGCGCGGATGACGAGTGGCGCGAGCAGCGGCGCCACCCTCCGGCGCACCAGCCGAGCGCGCCGCGTGCTCGAGGTCGCGAGCCCGAACACCCGATCGGTCGAGGCGATGAGACGCACCGCGACCGGCCTTCGCTCGGCCTCATACCGGTCGAGGTACTCCTCCGGAGCGGAACCATGGATGACCTCGGCGAGCTTGAGGGCCAGATTGTGGGCATCCTGCAACCCGGTGTTCATACCCTGTGCCCCGACCGGGGAGTGTATGTGGGCCGCATCCCCGGCCAGGAAGACGCGTCCACGGCGGAACGCGGACGCGACCCGGTGCTGAACCCGATAGGTGGAGAACCAGTGCGAGTCGCCCCAGTTCACTCCGAAGACCGAGTCCACCGTCGCGCGTGCCTCCGCCTCGTCTATTTCTGCGCTGCGGCCCTTCGGTAGCAGTCCGATTATCCGGTGGTGGCCGGCGGGATCGTCGCTCCCACCGAGGGGGAAGGAAAGGAGGAACTCGGAGTCGCCCAGGCGAAGGTTGACGGCATCCGCGGTCAGTCCGTGCGTGTGATCGGTGTCGCAGACGAAGAAGCTGTGTTCGTTGGTCGACCCCTCGAAGGCGATGCCGAGCGCCCGCCGAACCAGCGAGTTGCTGCCGTCGGCGCCGACGACGAATCGCGCCCGGATGACCCGGCTGCCCACAGAGGAATTCAGCGTGACCACACCCGACTCGGCAACGTCGTCCGCCAGCTCGACCGAGGTATTCCAGCCGATCGATACTCCCAGCTCGCCGAGATATTCGCCAAGGATCGTCTCGGTCTTGCTCTGCTCGAGCACCGTGAGTCGGGGGAACGGCGTGAGCCCGTTACCGATCGCTCTGATCGGCAGCACCCCGAAGCGGCGGCGACCGTAGCCCGGCGCCACCAGCCGGGCATCTGTGCTGGCTGCAGTCATCCGCCCGGCGATGCCGAGTTGCTCGTAGATTTCGAGGGTTCGTGCCTGCACCACAACTGCACGGGACTCACGCGTCGGTCCGGCCTTGCGGTCGACGATTCGCACCCGGATCCCACGTCTCGCGAGCACGATCGCGAGCATCAGGCCGGTCGGGCCCGCGCCGATGACCAGTCCGTCCACTTCTTCGGGCTGGCTTTTCACGGCGAGTCCCTTCGCTCGTGTGCCTTTCGATTCTCCTCCTGTGCGATACGCCTGGCGAGGGGACTTTCGACCCGGGTTGCGCGCATCGACGGGGCGAGTGTCGAGGTGCTCCCCACCACCAAGCAGAGAGAACCGCCATGAGCATCGTCATCGTCGTCGAATCCAGGTTCGGCAACACTCGTCAGATCGCGGCCTCGATAGCCGAGGGGCTCGCGTCATACGGGTCGGTGACCACCTTCACGGTCAACGATGCACGGGCGAAGGCTGCTGCGGAGTTCGCGACCCTTCTGGTGGTCGGAGGCCCGACTCATGTGCATGGCATGAGCCGACCGGCCTCGCGCGAGGAAGCCCGCAGCTGGGTCACCGACCCAGCCAAGAAGGTGACCCTCGAACCGACCGCTCTGGGAATCGGAGTTCGCGAGTGGATCGATGGTCTCGAGAAGGCGCCCGCCCTGTGCGCCGCGTTCGATACCCGAATGGATATCGCGCGGATTTTCTCTGGGGCCGCATCCGGCCGCATCGAACACGAGCTGACGAAGCGTGGTTCGCGGGCCGTTATGCCCGCCGTGAGCGTCAGGGGGCGGGGGCGGGCCGGACCGCCCGGGCGTGCGCCATAGGCACGCCAAGCGACCCCATCAGCACGAGCAGGCCCGCCGTCTCGGATCCGCGTTTGGCGTGGTAGATCGCAAGAAGCTGGCCATCCGTGCCTCCGATCGCCAACTTTTCCCTGCAGAGGGAGAGTTCTCCGAGCTCCGGATGGCGGATGACCGTTGTGCCTCCTTCACGGATATGAATATCATGTCGCGCCCACAAACGTCGGAATGGTTCGCTGGCCAGGGAAAGCTCACCGACCAGTTGCACCGCTCGATGATCGGTTGCTTCGGTTCCGATCGAGCTGCGGAATCCGGCGACGAGTTGGGGCGCGGCACGATCCCAGTCCTGGTAGAGCTGCTTTTCCCGGTCATCCAGGAAGAAGTCGCGCAGCCGGTTACGGCCGACCGCGAGGTTGGGCGAGAGGGCCACCGCGAGGGCATTCGAGGCGAGTACGTCGAGGTACCGCCCTTCGACGAAAGCGGGCTGCTCCAGCACCTCGAGCAGCTGGCGGATGCCAGCGGGCACGACCTCCCGGATGCGCCGCTTGGCTGCGGTGCGGGGCCGCTCCTGAGTCAGGCTCACGAGGTAGTCGGTTGCGGAGTCGTCCAGCTGCAACACCTGAGCCAGCGCTTCCAGCACCTGCACGGAGGGGTGTCGATCCCGTCCCTGCTCGAGGCGCAGGTAGTAGTCGGAGCTCACGCCCGCGAGCATCGCGACCTCCTCGCGGCGAAGGCCGGCCACCCTTCGAATTCCGCCGACCCGGATGCCGACATCCTGCGGTTGCACCAGCTCGCGCCGGGCCCTGAGGTACTCGCCGAGCGCGTTCTGATCGTCCATCGCGCAACTGTAACCCCTCTGTCCCTTGCCTGGCTGTCCCTGGTACTCATAGGAGATCGGGAGCCCTCGCTGCACGGAAGCGCACGGTGGAGAGTGGGGTGACGCACCACTGAAAGGACTGCCATGACGACACTCACTCTTCCCGGAGGAACCTTCGCCCTCTCCGGAGGGCCCACCCTGACCCGCATGGGATACGGAGCGATGCAACTCGCCGGCCCCCATGTGTTCGGTCCGCCCGCCGACCGACCAGGAGCCGTCGCTGTGCTGCGTGCTGTCGTCGAACTCGGGATCACCCACATCGACACCGCAGACTTCTACGGCCCACACGTGACCAACGAGATCATCAGAGAGGCACTGCATCCCTACGCGCCGGACCTGCACATCGTCACAAAGGTCGGGTCGGTTCGCGATGCCGAAGGCAACTGGCCCCAGGCCCGCTCGCGAGACCAGTTGCGCCAGGCCGTTCACGACAACCTCTCGCACCTCGGCCTCGATGTGCTCGACGTGGTCAACCTCCGCGTCGGAGCGGTGGAGGGACCGACTCCGGGCTCCATCGCGGAGCCGTTCACCGCCCTGGCTGAGCTGCAGCAGGAGGGCCTGATCACGCACCTCGGAGTGAGCACGGTCAACGCCGAACAGGTGGCCGAAGCGCAGTCCATCGCGCCGATCGTGACAGTGCAGAACCTCTACAACATCGCGAATCGCCAGGATGACGCACTCATCGACTCGCTCGCCGCGCAGGGCATCTCTTACGTGCCGTACTTTCCGCTTGGCGGATTCACGCCGCTGCAGTCGGATGTGCTCAGCGCCGTCGCACTACGTCTCGAGACATCCCCGATGGCGGTGGCACTGGCGTGGCTGCTTCAGCGCTCGCCCAACATCCTGCTCATCCCCGGCACCTCGTCCGTCGCGCACCTGCACGACAACGTGGCCGGCGCCGCACTCGAGCTGTCCGCCGAGACGGTCGAAGAATTGAATTCGATCGCCGGGTAACGGGTCACTCGAAGGCGACGCCCGCCTTCGTGAGCCGCGCGCGGATCACGGCGAGGGCATCCGCGCTCTCGTCGACGAGCACGAACCGTCGGCCGAGGGATGCGGCGACTGCGCCGGTCGTACCGGAGCCGGCAAAGAAGTCGAGCACCCAGTCTCCCTTTCGCGTTGAGGCCTGGACGATTCGGCGCAGGATACCCTCGGGCTTCTGCGTCGGGTAGCCGGTCTTCTCACGGCCTGTCGGCGAGACGATGGTGTGCCACCAGACATCCGTCGGGAGCTTGCCGCGCGCCGCCTTCTCCGGCGTGACGAGACCGGGAGCCATGTAAGGCTCGCGGTCGATGGTGGTCGAGTCGAAGAAGTAGCCCTTGGGGCTCTTCACGTAGACGAGGATCGTGTCGTGCTTCGCCGGCCAGCGGCTCTTCGACTTCGCGCCGTAGTCATAGGCCCAGATGATCTCATTGAGAAAACACTCTCGACCGAACAGGGCGTCCAGCAGCACTTTGGCGTAATGCGCCTCCCGATAGTCGAGGTGCAGGTAGAGCGTGCCGTCATCGGCCAGCAGGCGCCAAGCCTCGGCGAGACGCGGTTCGAGAAAGGTCCAGTAGTCCTCGAAGCGGTCGTCGTAACTCATCAGATCGCCACGGATGCGCTCGTACTGCTGCCCCTTGAATCCGCGGATCGGACCGGATGCGGAGCGCACGCTCGTCGTGGACTGCCGGGCCTGCGAGCGCCCGGTATTGAAGGGCGGATCGAGGTACACCAGGGTGAAGGCCCCGTCGGGCAGCCCGGCGACGGCGACGAGGTTGTCATCGTGGATCACGCGGTCGGGCGATTCGGGCGTCCAGGGGGTGGGCATCTGCCAATTCTCCCGCACCCGCATACCAATCCTTTTGCGTTGCCCGCTCGCCGACCGTAGTCTCGTGTGATGTCCAGTGTCGTGCAACACCTCCCGGCCCAGAACCGTTACGTCTTCACCAAAGACGGCGTCGAGGTCGGACTCACCGACTATCAACTCGTGGACCGTGACATCCACATCACCCATACCGAGATCGACCCCGCGATGCGGAACGCGGGCCTCGCGTCGGAGATGGTGCAGGCGGTTCTCGACGCGGTCCGCTCCGACACCGACTACCGCGTGGTTGCCGATTGCCCCTACGTCGTGACCTGGCTGGGTCGTCATCCGGAATACCAGGAGCTCGAGCAGCGCGTCTGAGCGCTCTCGTCGCCGACTCCTGTCACGGCGTTTGTTCCCTCCCGTCAGGTTTGGGCCCCGGCGAAGGGGCCCAAACCTGAGGGGAGGGAACAATCGCGGCGCTGGGCGGCGGGGCGGGGCGGCGGGCTAGCGGCGGGGAGTGCTCCCGAGGTCGATCGTCACGCGACCGCGGTAGATTCCTGCCTCCTGCGAGGGACGCACCGGATCGCCGGCGACTGGTGCCGGGGCGGGCAGAATCGTCTGGCGATCCATCTCCATCGCGGCCTCGTGCCGGGCCGGTGCGAAGATCTCGTCACCGATACCCATGAGTCCGGCGCCGTTTCCGGCACTGCGCGCTGTGCTCTTACCGACGATGTCGATGAGCCCGAAGCGCTGGCCGAGGATGCCGAACAGCACAAGGCCGACGACCACACCCCCGAATATCCACCAGTTCACGACGTAAGGCTACGTGACTCCTGCGGAAACCGAATCATCCTCCGAGGGGATACCGCCGATTCACGGCACGCGGTAGAGCCACTCCTCGGTACCGAACTTCTCTGTGACCAGTGCCTCAGCGCGAGCGAGCTCCTCCGGGGTCACGTCGCCCGAGGTCGCACCATAGAGACGGGTGAAGGTCTGCTCCATGCGCTCGATGATCTCGGCTCGGCTGAGCCCGGATTGGCTGCGCAGCGGATCGACGCGCTTGTTCGCGCTCTTCGTACCCTTGTCGCTCATCTTCTCGCGACCGATGCGCAGCACCTCGACCATGCGATCGCCGTCCATGTCGTAGCTCATGGTCACGTGGTGCAGCACGGCCCCGGTTCCGAGTCGCTTCTGTGCGGCGCCGCCGATCTTGCCGCTCGGGCTCGTGATGTCGTTGAGCGGTTGGTAGGAGGCATCGATACCGAGCGACTTGAGAGCCGTGATCACCCACTCGTCGAGGAAGGCATAGGAGTCGGCGAAGGTCATACCGTGCACGAGATCGGTGGGGGCATAGATCGAATAGGTGATCACGGAGCCCGCCTCCATGAACATGGCCCCGCCGCCGCTCACGCGTCGCACGACCTGGAAACCGTACTTTGCCGCGTTGTCGAGGTCGACCTCGTTCTTCACCGATTGAAAGCTGCCGATCACGACGCCAGGCGTGTTCCATTCCCAGATGCGCAGGGTCGGCTTGCGGCGACCGGCGCCGACCTCTTCCGAGAGCACCTGGTCGATCGCCATCTGCAACACCGGTGCATACGCGGCCCCGTGGATGAGCTGCCAGTCGTAGTCGGTCCAGCTGGTGGCCTTGGCGAGTGAGCGACGCACCGCGACCGCCACTGCATCCGGTGAGAATCCGAGCATCATCACGTCTTCGGGTAACGCGCCCTGCACCGCGAACGAGATCGTGGAGGCGTCGCTGTCTTCGGAGAGGCCATTGACCGCCTCGTTGATCAGCGCCAGTGCGCTGTCCGGCTCGAGAAAGAAGTCGCCGGCGAGCCGGAAGTTGGCGATTCGGTGGTCGACGACATCGAGGTCGACGACCACGAGCTTTCCGCCGGGGACCTTGTACTCACCGTGCATTGCTGTACCTTTCGTCGAGCGGATTCCAGCCTACGCCGGTGCCCGTCGGGCCGGCGGCTACCCGGGCATCGCGGCATCGATGAGGATGCCCGCAGCGCGACGCGCATGAGCGGCGGCCTCCCCGGTGCCGGCGATCGCCGCCGTGGTCTGCGCGCCTTCGGCAAGGATGCAGAGCTGGGGCGCCAGGGCCGGATCCGCGCCGGCGGCGGCGACCAGACGGCCCACATAGTCCTGGAAACCCGCCTTGTGTTCACGGGCGCGTTGCGCGACGGCGGGGGAGATCGATCCGAGCTCGGCGAAGGCGTTGATGAACCCGCATCCACGAAACGTGTCGTCGAGAAACCAGTCCGCGAGGAAATCATAGATCGCGAGCAGTCTGTCGCGAGGTGCCGTCACCTGCGCGACTCTCTCGGTCACGCCATCCGTCCAGAGCGCATGTCGCCGGTCGAGCACCTCGAGCACGATCGCTGCCTTGGACGGGAAGACTCCGTAAAGGCCCTTCAGCGAGACACCGGAAGCCAGGCGAAGCTCGTCCATGCCGACCGATTGGATGCCGCGGCCGTAGTAAAGACGGTCGGCTGCCTCCAGCACTCGCTCCCGCACCCGTTCATCGCTCATTCGTCCAGCCTACTTGCTTTGAGAACGTTCGTTCTCTACTATGGAGGTCGTGAGAACGATCGTTCTCAACCTAGGAGAGGAATTCGTCATGTCGACGATCACCGTTGGAACCGAGAACAGCACAGCCATCGAGCTCCATTACGAAGATCACGGTTCCGGCCAGCCTGTCGTGCTGATCCACGGCTATCCGCTAGACGGATCGTCATGGGAGAAGCAGAGCACGGTGCTGCTGGAGGCCGGCTACCGGGTCATCACCTACGACCGTCGCGGATTCGGCAAGTCCAGCCAGCCGACCCTCGGATACGACTACAACACCTTCGCCGCCGACCTCAAGGTCGTGCTCGACACCCTCGACTTGACGGACGTCGTGCTTGTCGGATTCTCGATGGGTACCGGAGAGGTGGCCCGTTACATCGGCAATTACGGCTCCGCCCGCATCGCGAAGGCCGTCTTCCTCGGGTCCCTCCAGCCCTTCCTGGTCAAGACCGACGACAACCCGACCGGAGTGCCGCAGGAGGTCTTCGATGGCCTTCTCGACGCGGTCAAGGCCGATCGTTTCGCCTTTTTTACCGGGTTCTACCAGAACTTCTACAACCTCGACGAGAACCTCGGCAGCCGGGTGAGCCAGGAGGTCGTCGACGCGAGCCAGTCGATTGCTGCCGGTTCATCGTTCTACGCCTCGGTCGCCGCGCAGCCCACCTGGCTCGAAGACTTTCGTGGCGACATCCCGAAGATCGACGTGCCCGCGCTGATCGTTCACGGCACCGCCGACCGCGTGCTCCCGATCGATTCGACCGGCCGCGTCTTCGCGCGGTCGCTGCCATCGGCCGAGTACGTAGAAATCGACGGCGCGCCGCACGCCATGCTCTGGTCGCACTACGCCGAGGTCAACGAGGTGCTGTTGGCGTTCCTTGCAAAGTAGGTGTCGCTAGACGACCATCGCCCCAATGGTCGTCTAGCCCCTCTGCGGCCCTACTCGCCCTGCGATTCGGGCAGGTGCTCGGCGAGCCAGCCGATCGTGTCGGCGTAGACCTCTTCGCGGTTCGTCTCGTTGAAGACCTCGTGGCGGGCATCCGTATAGATGATCAGCTGCACGTCGGTGAGCTTCGACCGGGTGAGGTAATCCCGCGCCAGCAATTCGACGCTTTTTGTCCCTCCCAGGGTGTCTTCGCTGCCGATCTGGATGAGTACCGGGATGTCATGGGCCAGGTTCTTCGCCGGGCGACCGAGTAGGCGGAGGCTGTCCATGACACCGAACAGCTTCATGCCGTTGGCCTTGAAAGTGAGTGGATCGTCGAGGAACGCCTGCCCGACGGACTGGTCGCGGCTCAGCCATTCGTATCCGGTGGTGCCGAGATGGGCGTGCTTCTTCGCGAGGTCACCCCCGTTCATGTGAATCAGGGTGCGGTAGGCGGTACCGGTGAGGATCAGTGCGTCGTAATCGTCGGCGTGCTCATTGATGATCGATTGCGCGATGAGTGATCCCCAGCTGTGGCCGAGCAACGCAAGCGGCAGGCCGGCATTCTCGTCGCGGATGATCGGTAGCAGCTCCCGCACGGAGCGGATGGTGGAGCGGATACCGCCCGGGCCGAGCTTGCCGAGCTGCGTGTGGTCGCCGTCCCACTGCTCGAGGCCAGTCTGGCCGTGTCCGCGATGATCGTCGGCGTAGACGGAGTACCCGGCGGAGACGAATTTCTGGGCGAGATCTTCGTACCGGGCGGCGTACTCGCCGAGGCCGTGCGCGATCTGCACGACCCCAATCGGTTTCCCGGCCTTCCAGTGGAAGAAATGGATCGTCACGCCGTCGGAATCAACGAACGTGCGCTCCTGTCGCGCGGCGGTGAACTGGACCATCTGGCCTCCTTGCAGCGAGCCATTCTCAGGCCTTCAGTGTAGAGGCAGCGCCACCTGGGTGGCGGCAATCAGCGACGTGTGCCCGATTCTGTCGGTCCGACAATACCGCGCGCCCGAAAGTCGCCCATGCGACCAAACGTTCGACAGCGCAGCGCACGAACGGGCGCACGGATTCGCGCACAAGCCATCGCGCTGGGAAGACGAGAGTCCAGCCCCGGCACAGAGTCCGGCGGCTGGCCTCTCCTCTCCGCAGCAGGCGTTACTTGACAGTCAACTGATCGATATCGAAGGTGCCGGCGTTGAAGAACAAAAACAGATCGTGCACCCCGGTGAGAGTTGACTGGGCGCATCCCATCGTCGACAGATCGATGCTGTGCGTTTCTGTCGTGTTCGGTGCGACATATAAGAACGGTGACTGGCACCAGGTGTAGGCATCCCCGCTTCGCACCGCGAGAGCGACCGAGCTTCCCGCAGCGCCGGTCTTCAGCGAAAACGACACTGCGGAGCGAGTCGACAGGTCGAGTAGCGGAGTGAAAGACCCCGACCCGAACCAGGCTCCCGACCCGAGAGCGCTGATCTGGAGTGCCTGTGCGCCATCCGTCGCACCGTTCGTGGTGACCGCAACCGACCCGGGAGCGGTCTGCCAGTTAGCAGGAGCCCAGCCGTTCAATCCGTTCTCCCAGGACTCGAGCACGACCGGTGCGCCGGGAACCGGTTTGACCGTGACCGTCAGGGCCGCGGTGGACGTCAGTCTGCCGTTGCTCACCGCGTACGGCACGCTGAAGGTTCCCAGCTTCCCGGTCGGCACGAACTGCACCCTTCCATCCGACGCGATGGTCGCGACTCCGCCGGGGGTGACGACAGACATTTGACGGCCGGGTGTCGCGGGGTCGAGATCGAGGCTGGCTCGGCGAATCGCGAGTTTGATCGAGATGTCATTCGCCAGCACGTCGACCGTCACCGGAGTGTCCACCTGCGTGGTGGCTGTGTCGTTGTCCGCAATGATCGTCTGTCGGATAGTCGGATTATCGGGCTTCGGCACCAGAGCGGCCTGCGTCGTCATCAACGAGCAGACCGGGCTCGGGCAGTACACGGTGAATCCGTCATAGTCGCCGTACAGGGTGCCATCATCCTGTTTCGAAGACAGGATCCAATACAACGCGCCAGCGACGCCGGTCGAGCGCACGGTCTCGAGCCAGTGCGCAAACACCGGCAGGCGGATGCTCTTGTCGAGCAGGCCGAATTCACCGAGATAGACGGGCTTCCCCAACTTCTTCGCCGCAGCGGCATGCTCCGCAATCCAGCCATCACCCCAGGCGGCGCTCTCCTTCCAGTTGTCTGGATACAGGTGCATCGACATCATGTCGATGTTCGGCAGCGCGGTCAGGGCGATCGTGTCGATACCGTCCTTACAGTCCTCGCCGAGTCCGGGACCGTACCCGGAAGCTCCGTATTTCTGTGTGAGCGTCCAGTCCGCCGGTGCTCGGCAGAATGCGCCCTCATCGCCCACCGCGAGGAGATGGTGAGTATCGATGGTCTTGATGAACGTGCTCATCGTTGATGCCCAGTTGGTGATGGTCGTCGTATCACATTTTCCATCGGGATATACGCCAGCGCTTGTGCACCGCGGCTCGTTAGCGAGCTCCCACGACATGATGGTGGGGTCGTCCTTGTATTTCACGCCCGTGATGCTGTTCGTGCGGTTCAGCAGTGTGCTGATGTAGGTCTTGAACCAGCCCTGAATCTTCGGATCCGTGTAGAACTGCGCGTGTGTGCTGCCGCCCGCCCAGCGCACGTATTGGTCCATTCCGCCAAAACCATTCCAATTGTTTACGAAGGGAATGATCAACTTGATGTTGCGCGCCCCCGCCGCCGCGATCACATGGTCCAACTTCTGGAGCCCGTTTGCGCCGCCATTGATCATCGGATGTCCCGCCGCCGCATCCCAGGCCTGGTACCACACCCCCTCGAAACTCGACTGCACCGAATCGGAGCCATCCGGGTTCTGGAAGTCCTGAAATCCCCAGGTCCGCATGACGTCGAACCGGGCAGCCTGAGCATCGTCGAGCACCCGATCGGCCATCGTCGATGACTTGTAACCCAGGTAGTAATTGTTGGTTCCGGCGAACTCGAAGGGCTTGCCACCGAGTTCCAGTTTGCTTCCGTGGCGGGTCACGAAGTCGCCGGAATTTTTCGATGAGGCCGGGGTGTCCGCCGAACCGGAGTGAGTTCGCGTGGTCGCGCTAGAGCTGGTGGTTGCTGTGGCTGCACTCGGCGACCAAAGAGCTCCGAGCATCGCCACCACAGCGATCGCGGCAGCCACAACAGCACGCCTACCGCGGATTCTTGTAAATGTCATCGTTGACCTTTTTCGCTTGAGTTCAGTCGAGAACCCTATGATACAACGGGGTGTACCCAAAATGTCAACGCTGACATCAAAAGTTAGAGCGGCCGGAGGGTATGGTCTGGACCGGTGTGGTTTGGCAGGCGCCGGTCCAGACCAGGGCTGCCGCCCCGACCAGCGGGCCGAGGGAATCGAGGCCGGTGGGCAGCACCTCGAGCTTCCGCACGTATCCGAACAGGGAATGACTGGCCAGGCTCTGCCTGATGAGCGGAAATAAATCGGGGGTCACCTGCGAAAAACCCCCACCGATCACGACGACGTCGAGATCGAGGAGTGTGCCTACCGAAGCAAGAGCTCGGCCGATTGCGGATGCGCTCCGCTCGACGGCCCGTACGGCCACCAGGTCGGCGTGCCCATAGGCCATCGCCAGGTCCTCACCGGTCTCGCCGCTCCATCCTTGCGAGCGAGCCCAGCGCACTGTACTCGGCCCCGACGCGATCTCCTCGAGAGTGCATCCGCCGTTCTCGGTTGCGAACCCGGCGACCTCGATCTGGCCGATATGCCCGGCATTGCCGGTCGCCCCGGCCGCTATTCGACCGGAAGTGATGATCCCGCCGCCGATTCCGGTCGACACGATCATGCCAAGAACCGTCCCTCTATTCACCGCGGCTCCGGTCCAGTTCTCAGCGAGCGCGATGCACTGTCCGTCGAGCCGGAGTACTGCCTCGACGGGATGGCCGGCCTCCGCCGAAGCGGCTTCGACTACCGAACGAAGCGGGAAATCGCGCCACGCTGGCAGATTGACCGGTGATACCGAGCCTCGATCACGATCAATCGGACCCGCACTGCCGATGCCGATTCCTCGCAGCCCGGTACCGGGCGGCATACCGGACAGTGATTTCTGTACGACTGCGCGAACCTGCTGAGCCAATTCGTCTGCCGAGCGCACGGGTCCAGTCGGCTGACGGAATCGGCTGGCCGCGTGGACCACGCCGGCGGCATCGACGAGCGCAGCCTCTACCTTCGTGCCACCGCAGTCAACCGCGAGCACGAGATCCCCCGGTGCCGTCACTGGCTCTGTGCTTCCACGAGTTGCCGGTACCGACCATCGAGGGCGAGCAGCTCGTCGTGCGAACCGACCTCGGCGATCCGCCCATGATCGAGCACCACGATGCGATCCGCGGAACGGATGGTCGAGAGGCGATGCGCGACGATGAGGGTGGTGCGGCCTCCGATCAGCCGCTGCAGAGCCTGCTGCACGAGTCGCTCCGACTCGCCATCGAGCGCAGAGGTCGCCTCATCCAGAAGCAGGATGCGGGGATCGCGGATCAGCGCACGGGCGATCGCGAACCGCTGGCGTTGGCCACCGGACAGCCGCGATCCGCGCTCGCCGACAATCGTGTCCCAGCCCGCGGCCATCTCGGCCACGATCTCGGTCGCGTTGGCGTCGGAGAGAGCCTGCCGCACCTCCTCGTCGCTGGCTCCCACGAGACCATGGGTGATGTTGTCGCGCACGGAGCCCTCGAAGAGCACTGACTCCTGAGGAACCACCGCGACGAATGCCCGCAGGGTGCGCATGTCGAGTTCGGCCATGTCGCGCCCGTCGAAGAGGATGCGACCTTCGGTCGGGCGAAGGAACCCGAGCACGAGGTTGAGCAGGGTGGATTTACCCGACCCGGATGCCCCGATGACGCAGACCACCTGCCGGGGCTCGATCGCTAGGTCGATCCCTTTCAAGACCTCGTTCGCGCCGAAGGATTTCCGAAGGCCGATGAGTTCGATCGCCGGTGGGGTCATTGGGTGGCCTTGTTCCGTCGTTCGAGGAC
>JBKJLH010000136.1:0-58585 GCA_046597035.1 Lacisediminihabitans sp. | reverse complement strand
GGCGAACGTGGATTGGGACGTCGATTCCGGGTCGAGGGGCATTCCACACATCCCTCAGTTCGGGTGCTTCCTGATGAGGGAAGCTCTCACCCCACTGAACGCTTCGATGACGAGGCGCGACAACATCGCCGGAGACTCGTTGCGTTCGTCCTATCGCTCGGCCGCTCTGCTCCCGAATCCGGGGCATTGTTGACAGTCCGGGCCGGTGCGGAGGCCCGCGGGACCGAGTAAGCACGGAAGCTCAGGGCCGGGCCGACGCTGCTAGGTTCGGGGGATGACGGAACCACGGCCTGTAGTTCTGCTCACCGGCCTCGGACGGCAGGTCGGAATCGCGGCGGGAATCGCCCGGCGGCTCGCGACCGACGGCTGGGACATCGCGTTCGCATACTCCACGGCCTACGACTCGGAGGTGCACGGTGGCTCGGGTGACATCGCTGCGATCGAGGCCGGGTTGCGCGAGCAGGGCGCGGCGCTCGTCGGAATCGATGCGGACCTGGGCGACGCGGACGTGGCATCCGGAATCTTCGACATTGCGGAGACCCTCGGCCCCGTGCGCGCTCTCGTTCTCAGCCACGCGCACAGCAACAACGCCGGAATCCTCACCGAGACGATCGAGAACTTCGATCGCCACTTCGCCGTGAACGCGCGGGCAAACTGGCTCCTGGTTCGCGAGTTTGGGCGCCGTTTCCTGGGGGAACACGGGCGCATCGTTGCACTCACGAGCGACGCGCTGCACGACGAGATTGCCTACGGCGCGAGTAAGGCCGCCCTGGATCGCATCGTGCTCGCCGCCGCCCGCGAGTTCGGGTGCTTCGGCATTACCGCCAACCTGGTGAATCCGGGTCCCATCGACACCGGCTGGATGACTGACGACGTTCGCGAGGCGGTACTCGCCCGCACTCCGGCCGGTCGCCTCGGGACCCCCGCCGACACCGCCGCGCTCGTGGCGTTCCTACTTTCACCGGATGGCCAGTGGATCACCGGTCAGTTGTTGAAGTCCGACGGCGGGTTCAGCGCCCCCTAGCAATCGTGGGCAAAGAGCGGACGCTAGGCTCGCTTCCATGGTCAGCATCCTCGTTCTCAACGGTCCGAACCTCGGCCGCCTCGGAAGTCGCGAACCGGATGTCTATGGCAGCGGTACGCTCGACGACCTGCGCGCGGCGCTCGATCGTGAAGCTCCTCCCGGTCATGCCATCGACCTGCGGCAGACCAACGACGAGGCCGAACTGATCGGTTGGCTCTATGAGGCGGTAGACACGGCGAGTCCGGTCATCCTGAATCCCGCAGCCTTCACTCACTACTCCTACGCACTTCGGGATGCCGCAGCACTCGTCACTAAAGCGGGCTTAGTGCTCGTGGAGGTGCACATCTCGAATCCGCACGCGCGCGAGGAATTCCGCCACAACAGCGTGATCTCGGCGGTGGCGACCGGTGTGATCGCCGGATTCGGATTCGACTCCTACCTTCTCGCGCTCGACGCGATCAACCGCAAACTCGGGTGAGCCGGTAGACTTGCGAGCTGGTTTGCACGCGCGCGAGCGCTACCGACTCTCACCCTCACATCGAACGGATTTACAGTCATGGCCTCTACCGCTGACATCAGGAACGGCGTCGTTCTCAACATGGACGGCCAGCTCTGGACCGTGATCGATTTCCAGCACGTCAAGCCGGGCAAGGGTGGCGCATTCGTCCGCACGAAGGTGAAGAACGTGATGAGTGGCAAGGTCGTAGACCGCACCTTCAACGCCGGTGCGAAGATCGAAACCGAGACCGTCGATCGCTCCGAGTTCCAGTATCTGTATGCCGACGGTGAGAATTACGTATTCATGGATGTCGGTAACTACGACCAGATCACCCTCAGCGCAGCGCAGGTCGGGGATGCGGCCAACTTCATGCTCGAGAACCAGAACGTGACCATCGCGCTTCACAACGGAGATCCGCTCTACGTCGAGCTGCCAGCATCCGTCACGCTGGAGATCACCTACACCGAGCCGGGACTTCAGGGGGACCGCTCGACCGGTGGCACGAAGCCGGCGACCGTCGAAACCGGGTACCAGATCCAGGTTCCGCTCTTCCTGGAGCAGGGCACCAAGGTGAAGGTCGACACCCGTGACGGTAGCTACCTCGGTCGCGTCAACTAGTGGGACTCGAATAAATTGGGCGCGCGAACCAAAGCGCGAAAGCGCGCAATCGACCTGCTGTACGGTGCTGATCTCCGCGAGATCTCCCTCAATGCGGCGATCGCTCTCGAAGCCGACCGAGCTAAAAGTGAACCCGACCGTTGGAACTCCTGGGTCTATGCCCGCACTATCGTCGAGGGTATCGGGGAGCATGGCGACGAGATCGACGAGCTCATCGTGACTTACTCGCAGGGCTGGACCATCAATCGGATGCCCATCACCGACCGCGCGATCGTCCGCATCGGTATCTGGGAGTTGCTTTTCAACGACGATATTCCGAACGGCGTGGCTATCTCGGAGGCCGTCGAAGCGGCGAAGTCGCTCAGTACCGAGGACTCCGCCGGCTTCGTCAACGGCTTGCTGGGGCGGATCGCGCAAACCCGGGCGTAGCGGTCGCGCGGGTGCTCTGCCCGGGATTATTCCCACGCGACGGATTGGTCCCGCCTCGAGCGGGACCAATCGCGGGACCAACCACGTCACACGGGAACAATCACCGATGCCTGCGACCGCGGCGGCCCCCGTGCGCCGGTGCCGCTATAGTCAGGGGACAGACATCCTTAAATTCCGTCCTGAGAGGCGGGGAAGGAGGTCAGATTGCCCACACGGACTGTGCTGCAGCAAGCTGACATCACCCGGGCGTTGACTCGGATCGCCCACGAGATTCTCGAGTCCAATCGGGGGCCGGACAATCTCGTCATTCTCGGTATCCCCACCCGCGGGGTGGTGCTCGCGACCCGCATCGGACGGCTGCTTGCCGAGATCTCCGGAACGGCCGTGCCGACCGGTTCTCTCGACGTGACGATGTTCCGAGACGACCTTGGTCGAAACCCCGTGCGCGTCCCCTCGCCCACCCAGGTGCCGACGGGTGGTATCGACGGCACGACCGTGGTGCTGGTGGATGACGTGCTCTACTCCGGACGCACCATTCGAGCGGCTCTCGACGCTATCGGCGGCATCGGGAGGCCCGCGATCGTCCGCCTCGCAACCCTGATCGACCGCGGCCACCGCGAGCTGCCCATCCGTCCCGATTATGTCGGTAAAAATCTGCCTTCGGCGCAGAACGAACGCATCAATGTGCACCTGCGGGAGATCGACGGCGACGAATTCGTCTCGATCGAGGGAGCCAGCGAGTGAGGCATCTCCTGAGCACCCGCGACCTCTCTCGCGACGAGGCGATGACCATCCTCGACGTTGCGGAAGAGATGGCGGATGTCGCGGACCGCGAGGTACGCAAGCTCCCGGCCCTGCGCGGCAAGACGGTGGTGAACCTGTTCTTCGAGGATTCCACCCGCACGCGTATCTCGTTCGAAGCCGCCGCCAAGCGGCTCTCGGCGGATGTCATCAACTTCAGCGCGAAGGGATCGAGCGTGTCGAAGGGCGAGAGCCTGAAAGACACCGCTCAGACGCTCGCGGCGATCGGGGCTGACGCGGTCGTCATCCGGCACGGCTCTTCCGGGGCGCCGCGGGTGCTCGCAGACTCCGGCTGGGTCGACGCCCCGGTGATCAATGCCGGAGATGGCACCCACGAGCATCCGACCCAGGCACTTCTCGACGCCTTCACAATCCGCCGCCGGCTTCACGGCTCCGAGTCCCGTGGGCGTGATCTCGATGGGGTGACCGTGACGATCGTCGGCGACATCCTGCATTCCAGGGTCGCACGGTCGAACGCCTGGCTGCTCACCACCCTCGGGGCGCGCCTGACCTTCGTGGCGCCGGCGACCCTGCTGCCGATCGGTATCGAGAGCTGGCCGGTCGAAGTGCTCTACGACCTCGATCTCGCGCTGGAAGCCAAGCCGGAGGTGGTGATGATGCTGCGCATCCAGGGCGAGCGGATGCACGCCGCCTACTTCCCCAGCGAGCGGGAGTATTCGCGCATCTGGGGCCTCGATGACGCGCGGCTGGCAGTGCTGGCCGCCGATACGATGGTGATGCACCCCGGACCGATGAATCGCGGTCTCGAAATCTCGGCGGGAGCCGCCGACTCGCCACGCTCGACCGTGCTCGAACAGGTCGCGAACGGGGTGTCGATCCGGATGGCCGTGCTGTACCTCACGCTCTCCGGCGAGGGAGGAAAGCAATGACCGAGACCATCCTGGTGAGGGCGGCGACCCTTGCCGACGGCACGAGCACAGACATCCTGGTGCGTGAGGGCCGTATCGCCGAACTCGGTCGAGCGATCTTCGCCTCGGCAGACCGCCTGATCGACGGTGCCGGACTAATCGCCCTCCCCGGTCTCGTCGACCTCCACACCCACCTGCGCGAGCCCGGCTTCGAGCAGAGTGAAACGGTCCTGAGCGGATCGCGAGCTGCGGCAATCGGCGGATTCACCGCAGTGCACGCGATGGCGAATACCTCCCCGGTGGCCGACACCGCCGGTGTGGTCGAACAGGTCATGTCGCTCGGTGACCGCCACGGCTACGTCACGGTGCGGCCCATCGGTGCCGTCACCCGCGGACTCGACGGTCAGCAGCTCAGCGAGATCGGAGCGATGGCGACAAGCCGCGCCCGGGTGAGGGTCTTCTCCGACGACGGTAAATGTGTCTCCGACCCGCTGCTCATGCGGCGGGCGCTCGAATACGTGAAGACCTTCGGGGGAGTGATCGCCCAGCACGCCCAGGAGCCCCGCCTCACCGAAGGAGCCCAGATGAACGAGGGCACCCTTTCGGGCGAGCTGGGGCTGGCCGGCTGGCCCGCAGTGGCGGAGGAGGCGATCATCGCCCGCGATGTGCTGCTCGCGCAGCACGTCGGAGCCCGCCTGCACGTCTGCCATCTGTCTACCGCCGGGTCGGTGGAAGTGGTGCGCTGGGCAAAGGCCCGCGGGATCGATGTCACGGCCGAGGTCACCCCACACCACCTGCTGCTCACCGAACAGTTGGCTGCGAGCTATGACTCGCGCTTCAAGGTGAACCCTCCACTTCGCCGGGATGAGGATGTGCGCGCCGTGAGGGACGGGCTCGCTGACGGCACGATCGACATCATCGCGACGGATCACGCTCCGCATCCGGTCGAGGCGAAGGAGTGCGAATGGGCGGCCGCAGCCTTCGGGATGGTCGGACTCGAGTCCGCTCTCAGCGTGGTGCAGGCCTCCGTCGTCGACACCGGCATGCTCACCTGGTCTGATGTCGCCCGCGTGTTCTCGAAAACACCGGCGGCGATCGGCCAGCTGCAGGGCTACGATCGGGGAATCGCGGTCGGCGCGCCGGCATCCTTCACCCTCTACGACCCGAGCGCGAGTCGGGTCTTCGGGACCACCCAGCTCCGCGGTAAAGGGACGAACTCGCCCTACCTCTCGATGACCCTCCCGGGGCGTATCGTCACCACCATCCACCGCGGCTACGCCACCGTGATCGACGGCGAACTGGTCGATGCGGAGACGGTGGCAGCGTCGGCCCGGACCGAGCAGCAGGCGGAGGGCGATCGTGGATAGGACCACCTCGACGACGATCGTGATCGCTGTCATTCTGTTGGCTCTCGCCGGCATGGTCATGGGTTGGCGCGCCCGCCAGAAGAGGCAGGCTCACCTGCCGAGGCCGGATGGGGTCCCCACAGAAACGGGCAGTGAATTGCTCAGCGCCGAGGCGTTCTATGTCGCCACGACACTGGCCGACGATGAGCTCAACCGTGTCGCCGTAGCCGGGCTCGGCTTCCGTGCCCGCGCCACAGTGACGGTCGCCGAGGCCGGAGTCATCCTCTCCCTGGCCGGCTCTCCCGAGGTCTTCATCGCGCGCGCGGCCCTCCGAGCGATCGACCGCGCCACTTACACGATCGACCGGGTCGTCGAGACGGGTGGGCTCGTGCGACTGGGCTGGCTACTCGGCGACACACCCGTGGACAGCTACCTGCGACTGACCGATCCGGCCGATACCAACGCGTTGATCGACGCGGTGAATCCACTCCTCCCCACTCCCATTCCCCTGGAAGGCGACCCCACGTGAAGCGTTTCGACCCCGCTGTACTCGTGCTCGAAGACGGCACCCGCTATGCGGGGAACGCCTACGGTGCCCGCGGCACGACACTCGGTGAGGCGGTCTTCGCCACCGGGATGACCGGCTACCAGGAGACGATTACCGATCCGTCCTATGCCGGGCAGATCGTGCTGATGACGGCGCCACACATCGGCAACACCGGGGTGAACGACGAAGACCCAGAATCCCGTCGCATCTGGGTCGCCGGATTCGCCGTGCGCGATCCCTCCCGCATCGTCTCGAACCATCGTGCCGACGGCAGCCTCGACGACCAGCTGATCTCCGAGGGAATCGTTGGCATCAGCGGAATCGACACCCGGGCCGCGACCCTCCATCTCCGTGATTCCGGTGCCATGCGCTCCGGAATCTTCTCGGGAGCGGATGCCTCACTCGATGCCGCCGAGCAGCTGGCCATCGTGCGCAGGGGAGCCGAGATGTCCGGGCAGAACCTCTCCGCGCAGGTCTCGGTCACGACGGGGATCACGATCCCCGCCGAGGGCCAGCGGATCGGATCGGTCGCGGTACTCGACCTCGGCGTGAAGAACGCGACTCTCGGATACCTCTCCGCCCGCGGACTCGAGGTGCACGTGCTTCCCCAGGACGTGACGATCGACGAGCTTCTCGCCCTCGAGCCGAACGCCGTGTTCTATTCCAACGGACCCGGTGACCCGGCGGCATCCGAAACCCATGTCGCACTTTTGCAGGCGGTGCTGCGCCACGGGCTGCCGTTCTTCGGCATCTGCTTCGGTAACCAGCTGCTCGGCCGCGCTCTTGGGCTCGGCACCTACAAGCTGCCCTTCGGCCACCGCGGTATCAATCAGCCGGTGGTGGATCGCGCGACCGGCCGGGTGGAAATCACCTCGCACAACCATGGATTTGCGGTGGATGCACCGCTTGAGGGGCCCTTCGAGTCACCCGCCGGCTTCGGCCGGGTCGAGGTGAGTCACGTCAACTTGAACGACAACGTGGTGGAAGGGCTCAACGCGCTCGATATCGCCGCCTTCTCAGTGCAATACCACCCCGAGGCTGCCGCGGGGCCACACGACGCAAACTACCTCTTCGACCGTTTTCGCGACCTCGTCGTCGATCACTTGCACGAGACGTCCAGACCCGCCACCGACCAGACGGAAAGCAACTAATGCCCAAGCGCGACGACATCAATTCGGTGCTCGTGATCGGCTCCGGCCCGATCGTGATCGGCCAGGCTTGCGAGTTCGACTACTCCGGCACCCAGGCCTGCCGGGTGCTGCGGGAGGAGGGAGTGCGGGTGATCCTCATCAACTCCAACCCGGCCACGATCATGACCGACCCGGACTTCGCCGACGCCACCTACATCGAGCCGATCACCTGGCAGGTGATCGAGACGATCATCGCCAAGGAGCGACCGGATGCCATCTTGCCGACGCTGGGAGGGCAGACCGCTCTCAACGCGGCCATCGACCTCCATCACCACGGCATTTTGGAGAAATACGACGTCGAGCTGATCGGTGCGAACTTCGAGGCGATCAACAAGGGTGAGGACCGCCAGATTTTTAAACAGCTCGTCCTGGAGTGCGGTGCGGATGTCGCTCGCAGCTATATTGCTCGTACTGTCGCCGAGGCGATCGAGTTCGCGAAGGACCTCGGTTATCCGCTGGTTGTGCGGCCCTCCTTCACCATGGGAGGGCTCGGCTCGGGCTTCGCCCACACCGAGAAGGAACTCGTGCGGATCGTGGGCGACGGCTTGCACCAGAGCCCCACCACCGAGGTGCTGCTCGAGGAGTCGATCCTCGGCTGGAAAGAATACGAACTCGAGCTGATGCGCGACACGGCCGACAACACGGTCGTCGTCTGTTCCATCGAGAACGTCGACCCCGTCGGCGTGCACACCGGCGACTCGATCACGGTGGCGCCCGCGCTGACTCTCACCGACCGCGAATACCAGAACCTGCGCGACATCGGTATCGACATCATCCGCGCCGTCGGAGTAGATACCGGCGGATGCAACATCCAGTTCGCGATCGATCCGGCCGACGGGCGAGTCATCGTGATCGAGATGAACCCCCGCGTCTCTCGTTCGAGCGCGCTCGCCTCGAAAGCCACCGGCTTCCCGATCGCGAAGATCGCGGCCAAGCTCGCGATCGGCTATCGGCTCGATGAGATTCCCAACGACATCACGAAGGTCACCCCGGCCTCGTTCGAGCCGACCCTGGACTACGTGGTCGTCAAGGTTCCGCGTTTCGCATTCGAGAAGTTTCCCGCGGCGGATGCGACCCTGACGACCACAATGAAGTCCGTCGGTGAGGCCATGGCGATCGGCCGCAACTACTCGACGGCGCTGCAGAAGGCTCTTCGTTCGCTGGAGAAGCGGGGGAGCAGCTTCCATTGGGACGATGCGCCGGGGGATAAGGACGCGCTCCTGGCGATTGCGGCGGTGCCGACCGACGGTCGGATCGTCACGGTACAGCAGGCGTTGCGGGCCGGTGCGAGCCTCGAGGAGGTTTTCGAGTCGACGAAGATCGATCCGTGGTTCATCGACCAGATCGTACTCATCAACGAAGTGGCAGACGAGATCGGTTCCTTCCGGGTGTTGGATGCGAGCCTGTTCCGCCTGGCGAAAGACCATGGTTTCAGCGACATCCAGATCGCCGCCCTTCGCGGGATGACCGAGGACGAGGTGCGCACGATCCGTCATGCCTTCGGGGTACGTCCCGTCTTCAAGACGGTGGATACCTGCGCGGGCGAGTTCCCCGCGCTCACGCCGTACCACTACTCGAGCTACGACCAGGAGACCGAGGTGAGGCCGAGCGAGCGCCGTAAGGTCGTGATTCTCGGATCCGGCCCCAACCGTATCGGCCAGGGAGTGGAGTTCGATTACTCCTGCGTGCACGCCTCCTTCGCCCTGTCGGATGCGGGCTTCGAGACGATCATGATCAACTGCAATCCGGAGACCGTGTCGACCGACTATGACACAAGCGACCGGCTCTACTTCGAGCCGCTCACACTCGAGGACGTGCTCGAGGTGATCCACGCCGAAAGCCAGAGTGGAGAACTCGTTGGGGTGGTCGTGCAGCTCGGAGGACAGACCGCTCTCGGGCTTGCCAAGGGACTCAAGGCGAATGGTGTCACGATCCTCGGGACAACCCCGGAGGCTATCGATCTGGCGGAGGAGCGTGGCCTGTTCCAGGGCATTCTGGATGCCGCGGGGCTCGTCTCCCCACGAAATGGCACCGCCTACGACTACCGCGGTGCTGTTGCCGTGGCCGAGGAGATCGGCTATCCGGTGCTGGTCCGTCCCTCGTATGTGCTCGGCGGCCGGGGCATGGAGATCGTCTACGACAGTCCCTCGCTGGCGGACTATTTCGCGCGGGTCGCCGGCCAGGGCATCGTCGGGCCGGAGCATCCGCTTCTGGTCGACAGATTCCTGGATGACGCGGTGGAGATCGATATCGACGCCCTCTACGACGGCGAGGAACTGTACGTCGGCGGCGTCATGGAGCACATCGAGGAGGCGGGCATCCACTCGGGGGACTCGAGTTGCACGCTCCCGCCGGTCACTCTCGGTCGCGATCAGATCCAGCGGGTCGTCGAGGCTACTCACGCGATCGCCCGGGGCATCGGGGTGCGTGGTCTCATCAATGTGCAGTTCGCGATTGGAGCCGGAGTTCTGTACGTGCTCGAGGCGAATCCGCGCGCGAGCCGCACCGTGCCGTTCGTCGCAAAGGCGCTCGGACTGCCGATCGCGAAAGCTGCGTCGCTGATCATGGTGGGGCAGAGCATCCGCTCCCTCGTCGAATCGGGAATGCTGCCACCGGCAGACGGTTCCGTCGTACCGATGGACTCGCCGGTTGCGGTGAAAGAGGCCGTGCTGCCGTTCAAGCGTTTCCGAACCGCCGAGGGTCTTATCGTCGACTCTGTGCTCGGCCCGGAGATGCGCTCTACGGGCGAGGTGATGGGCATCGACTCCAACTTCCCCAAGGCTTTCGCGAAAAGCCAGGAGGCCGCCTACGGTGGGCTGCCGACCAGCGGGAGTGTCTTCGTGTCGGTGGCAGATCGTGACAAGCGTGCGATCATCCTGCCGGCGCTTCGCCTCCAGCAACTCGGCTTCACCATTCTCGCGACGATCGGTACGGCGGAGATCCTCGCCCGCAATGGCATTACCGCCAGGGTCGTGCGTAAGTACGACCAGGGCGATGTGTCCGTCGAGGGGGAGCCGTCGATCGTCGACCTGATCAACCGGGCGCAGGTCGACATCGTGATCAACACACCCAGCGGCCGGAGCGCCCGGGCGGACGGCTACGAGATCCGTGCCGCCGCCGTCGCAGCCGACCTCCCGCTTTTCACGACGATCGCTCAGCTCGGCGCTGCGGTCGCGTCGATCGAGTCGATCCGCGACGGATTCGATGTGAAGTCTCTACAGGACTACGCGAGCGAGCGAGCCGGACGGCTGGCCGCCCGTGTCTGACCGGTCGCCGGCGGAGAAGGAACTTGTGCCTTTCGGTGACCGACTCGTCGATACTTTCGATTCCTACGGACAGTTGTGCGTCGGAATCGACCCGCACCCCTACCTCCTCACGCAGTGGGGACTCGCGGACGATGTGTCGGGTGTGCGCCAATTCGGCCTTCGGGTTGTCGACGCCGCGGCTGGCCGTGTCGGCATCATCAAGCCGCAGGTCGCATTTTTCGAGAAGTACGGGTCGGTCGGATATGCGGCTCTCGAAGCCATCCTCGACTCCGCTCGCCAAGCCGGGCTCCTGGTGATCGCGGATGCGAAACGCGGCGACCTCGGAACCAGCGTCGAGGCCTACGCCCAGGCCTGGTTCGCTGCGGGCGGCGCGCTGGAGGTGGATGCCCTCACGATCAGCGCCTACATGGGTCTCGGTTCGATCGAGACCCCGATGGCCCTGGCCGAAGAGCGGGGAAAAGGCCTGTTCGTGCTGGCAGCAACCTCGAACTCCGAAGCCTTGCCGGTGCAGACCGCACGGATTTCTTCCGGATCCGACGCCGGTCGCACCGTCGCGTCCAGTATCGTCACTGGGGTGGGTAAGTGGAATGCTTCTCGGGGGTCGGCTGCACGGGGGCGCGGCGTGGGTTCAATCGGCCTGGTGCTCGGTGCAACCGTTGACTTCCGCGCGTTCGAGCTCGATCTCGCGTCGATCGCCACCGCGCCAGCCTCGCCGATCCTCGCCCCGGGATTCGGACACCAGGGCGCGCAGTTCGCTGACCTTGAGCGTCTCTATGGACCCGCGGCGCCGGTGACGATCGTGAGTGCATCCCGCAGCATCCTCCAGGCCGGTCCCGAAGGCATCGAAGACGCGATTCGGATCCAGGCAGAGAAGGTTTTCGCATGCCGCGCGTAGCCCCACCCGAGGTCGACCGGGTCGCCGCAGCCCGGGCGGCCGTCGCCGCCCGGAGAGCGCGGGCATCGGTCAAACTCGCGGTGCACGACCGGGTGCGGAGCGCTGTCGATGTCGTCGAAGCGGCCTGGACCGATCCGACCGCCTCCGCTGAAGCGAGTCTTCGTGTGCGGGAGCTACTGACCAGTATCCCGACCCTCGGCCCGACCCGCGCGGCGAAGGCGATGGAGCAACTCGGCATTGCGGAGTCCAAACGTGTCGGGGGCCTCGGGGTGCGCCAGCGTCGGAAACTCGTGGAGTGGCTGGCCCATCGCGAACATCGTGACAGACCCGGACAGGCCCGGCTCGTCGTGCTCGCCGGGCCCACCGCGGTGGGAAAGGGTACGGTATCGACCTATATCCGGGAGAATTATCCCGAGGTGCACCTCTCGGTCTCCGCGACCACCCGTGCTCCCCGCCCCGGCGAGGTGCACGGAGTCAACTACTACTTCGTGAGCGATTCGGACTTCGATCAGATGATCGAGACCGACCAGATGCTCGAGACGGCGACCGTGCACAACGCGTTCCGATACGGTACGCCACGAGCGCCCATCGATGACGCGTTGGCTGCAGGAAAGAGCGTGTTGCTCGAGATCGATCTTCAGGGCGCGCGCTCGGTGCGGGAAGTCATGCCGGAGGCGGTGTTGGTATTTCTATTGCCGCCCACCTGGGAGGAACTGGTGCGGCGTCTGATCGGTCGGGGCACCGAAGACACGTCGGAACAGCAACGCCGGCTCCAGACGGCGAAGGTCGAGCTTGCCGCGCAGGACGAGTTCGATCATCGCGTCGTCAACTCCGAAGTGAGCGCTACTGCGCGCGAGGTCGTAGACTTAATGGCAATCCCCAAAAACAACAGGAGTTTTACGTATGGTTGAACGCGCCAAAGGCATCATCGATCCGCCAATCGACGAACTGCTGTCGAAGGTCGACTCGAAGTATGCACTGGTGATCTTCGCTTCCAAGCGTGCTCGCCAGATCAACGATTACTATGCCGATCTCCACGAGGGCAGCCTCTTCGACAACGTCGGACCGCTCGTCGATTCGACCATCGACGACAAGCCACTGTCTGTGGCGATGCACGAGATCAACGAGGACAAGCTCGTTGTGAAGCCCCTCGCCGAGCCCGTCGAGTAACCCGTAAGGCTCCTCCGATGAGTGGCCGGTTGAATATCGTCGTCGGTGTGACCGGCGGAATTGCCGCCTACAAGGCCGTCAACGTCATCCGTCTTCTGGTGCTCGCCGGTCATGATGTGCACGTTGTCGCGACCGAGGCCGCGCTCCGCTTCGTCGGCACGCCGACTCTCGAGGCGATCAGCCGGAACATCGTGAACACCGACCTGTACGAGGGTGTCGCCGAAGTGCGGCATGTGGCCATCGGTCAGGCGGCGGACTTGATCGTGATCGCTCCGGCGACCGCGAACACGATCGCAAAGCTGGCGTCGGGATTGGCCGATGATCTTCTCGGCACCACGGTGCTCGCCAGTCGGGCACCGGTGGTGATCGCCCCGGCGATGCATACGGAAATGTGGCAGAACCCGGCGACCGTGCACAACATCGCCCTGCTCCGCTCTCGGGGCGTCACCGTTGTGGGGCCCGCAGTCGGGCAACTCACCGGCGCTGATTCCGGACCCGGGCGTCTCGAGGAGCCAGACGAGATCGTGCGCGCCGCCCTCGCGGTGCTGAGATCGAAGGACCTCGCCGGTCGTCGTATCCTCGTCACTGCCGGTGGCACGCGGGAGGCGCTCGACCCCGTGCGCTACCTCGGAAACCGATCGAGCGGTAAACAGGGGCTTGCTATCGCTCTTTCAGCAGCGGCGCGCGGCGCCGAGGTCACCCTCATCGCGGCGAACCTCGAGGTCGACGCTCCCACCTCGGTGCACGTGACACAGGTCGGATCGACGCTCGAGCTTGCGGCGATGGTCGAAGAAGTCGCCCCGGCGGTCGACGTCGTGATCATGGCTGCCGCGGTGGCCGACTATCGACCAGAGGTCGTTGCCGAATCCAAGATCAAGAAGGACGATGCGGGGGATCGACTCACCCTCGCGCTCGTGAAGAATCCGGACATCCTCGCCGAGCTCGCCGCAGCCCGCTCGCCCGGCCAGCTGATCGTCGGGTTCGCCGCCGAGACCGAGCAGGATGTGGACGCCATGCTCGCCCTCGGCCGCGCCAAGATCGCCCGAAAGGGCTGTGATCTTCTCGTCCTCAACAGGGTGGGGTGGACGGAGGGTTTCGGCACGGACGGGAACACGGTCATGGTCATTGACGGGCGCGGAGCTATAGTGATGGAGGCCTCCGGGAGCAAATCTTCGGTGGCCGATCGCCTCCTCGATACCATTGTTCAGCGACTCGTCTGACCTGGGCGCGAGGCGGTCACACGTCCCCCGAACATTTACGCTGGGAACACCATGAGCGCTGCATCCACCACGCCCCTCCGACTGTTCACCTCCGAGTCGGTCACCGAGGGTCACCCTGACAAGATCTGCGATCAGATCTCCGACAGCATCCTGGATGCCCTGCTGACGGTCGATCCGCACAGCCGTGTCGCGGTCGAGACCCTCGTCACCACCGGCCTCGTGCACGTCGCGGGCGAGGTGACCACTTCCGGCTACGTCGACATCCCTTCGATCGTGCGCGAGAGGATCTGGAATATCGGCTACAACTCGTCCGCTGTCTGGTTCGATGGTCGTTCCTGCGGCGTCTCGGTATCGATCGGCGGCCAGTCTCCCGACATCGCCCAGGGCGTGGATGATGCATTGGAAAGTCGCGAGGAATCGAGTGTCGATGACCTCGACCGCCAGGGCGCGGGGGACCAGGGCATCATGTTCGGCTACGCCACCACCGAGACACCGGAGTACATGCCCGTGCCGATCTGGCTCGCCCACCGACTTGCGGAGCGGCTTGCCGAGGTACGGAAGTCAGGAATGGTCGACTACCTGCGGCCCGACGGTAAGACCCAGGTGACCGTCGGCTACGACGGGATCGTCCCCCGCAGCGTCGAAACCGTAGTGCTTTCGACCCAACACTCGCCGCAGGTCAGCAACCAGATGTTGCGTGCGGAGATCGAGGAACTCGTAATTCGTCCGGTGCTCGAGCGCATCGATCTCGACAGCCTCGACGCGCGCATCCTCATCAACCCGACCGGGCGCTTCGAGATCGGCGGCCCGCAGGGTGACGCCGGCCTCACCGGGCGCAAGATCATCGTCGACACCTACGGAGGAGCGAGCCGCCATGGGGGTGGAGCCTTCAGCGGCAAGGACCCGTCGAAGGTCGACCGATCGGCGGCCTATGCAATGCGGTGGGTGGCCAAGAATGCGGTCGCCGCGGGTCTCGCCGACCGCCTCGAGGTGCAGGTCGCCTATGCCATCGGTAAGGCCGCGCCGGTCGGGCTCTATGTCGAGTCATTCGGTACCGCCCACGTGGGCGAGGCGACAATCATCGATGCGATCCGTCAGGTGTTCGATCTGAGGCCAGCCGCGATCATCCGGGACCTCGATCTGCTAAGGCCGATCTACGCCGCAACATCGACTTATGGACACTTCGGGCGAGAGCTGCCCGAGTTCACCTGGGAGAAGCTCGACCGGGTCGACGCCCTGCGCAGCCTGGCCGGACTGTAGGCCCCGGCCGCATCCTCTGAATGAACGGCGGGTTGCCATGACGGACGGGCTGGGCCTCGCGACTCCGACCGTCGCGCGGGTGCTCATCGAATCTCCGCTGCCGCAACTCGATCGGCTGTTCGACTACATTATCCCCGCCGCGATGGTGGCAGAGGCGCTGCCCGGGGTGCGGGTGCGGGTGCCTCTTCGCTCGGTGGGCCGGGTTGCTGAGGGATTCATCGTCGAGGTCACCCGTGTAGGCGACTATGCGGGCGCGCTGAGCAAGCTCGAGTCGGTGGTCTCCCCGGCGAGGGTGCTCGCCCCGGAGGTCTGGACGCTGTCCCGCCGACTCGCCGATCGCGCCGCGGGCACCGCGAGCGACATCGTGAGACTCGCCGTCCCCAAGCGCCAGGTTCGCGTGGAAAAGGCATGGCTGCTCGAGGGCGCAGCCCAGGTGTCCGTTCCTGTCGTACCGGTACCAGTACCGGGATTCGACACCAATCGAATCGATCTCGCCCTGGCGACGGGCGCACGACTGGCCGTGGATGCCGTGCCGCGGGTGGTCGAAGTGCTCCCGGGTCGTGACGCCTCTTCACATTGGGTGGGGCACTGGGCCACCACTATGGCCGCGAGTGCGACGCGCGCGCTGGCCGCGGGTGGATCCGCGATCCTCGCTGTGCCCGACTATCGCGACCAGGAGCAGCTGGTGACCGCTCTGCACGCAGTATTGCCGGCGGATCGGATCGTGCATCTCGACGCACGGCAGCCCAATCCCGACCGTTATCGAGCGCTGCTCGCCTGCCTCGGCGAAACTCCGCTCGCGATCGTCGGTAATCGATCGGTGCTCTACGCACCGGCAGCACAGCTCGGGCTCATCGCCATGTGGGACGAGGGCGATCCCCTGCACAACGAGCCGTTGAGCCCCTACGTGCACTCCCGTGACATCGCGCTCGTGCGTCAGGAGTTGCAGGGATCCGCGCTGCTTTTCCTCTCGCACGCGCGCAGCACCGAGGTGGAGCGGCTCGTCGAGATGGGCTGGCTCGACGAACTCGCCGCCGAGCGTCCCGTTGCCCCGAAGGTGCTTCCGACGGCCCAGCAACACTCCCAGGATCGCCTTGCTGCCCAGGCCCGTATCCCCTCATCCGCTTGGCGAGAGGCGCGCGTGGCGCTCGAACATGGACCCGTACTGGTGCAGGTCGCCCGCCCCGGTTACGCACCGCGACTGGCCTGTGCGAGCTGCGGCAACACCGCACGGTGCCAAAACTGTGAGGGGCCATTGCGCCTGAAGACCGCGCGATCCACTCCGTCCTGTTCGTGGTGCGGCAAGCTCGGTACCGATTGGAGCTGCACGAATTGCGCCGGCACGAGTTTTCGGCTGGTTGGTCAAGGGACCGGCCGCACGGCCGAGGATCTCGGTCGGGCATTCCCGGGGGTGCGGATCATCATCGCCGACGGTGACCGGCCCATTCGCACAGTCGATGCCGAGCCAGCCCTCGTCATCGCGACGCGAGGGGCCGAGCCGATCGCCGCTGGCGGCTACCGGGCCATTCTTTTGCTGGACGGGGAGCGGATGATCGCCCGCGAAAGCCTGCGCGTGGGGGAGGATTGCCTCCGGTGGTGGTCGAATGCCATCGCGCTTGCGGCTCCCGGTGCGACCACCGTCCTGGTCGGAGTGGGGGGCGTCTTGGCATCCGCGCTCGCCACCTGGCGTCGTTCGGACTACGTGCGATCGGAGCTGGCCGACCGGCGGACTCTGCGTTTCCCGCCCGCGGTGCGTGTCGCGACCGTCACGGGCACGGCTGAGACAGTGCAGGCCGCCGTCGACTCCATGCATGGCATCGACCGGGTCGACGTTCTCGGTCCGGTGGAGACTGCCGATGGCGGGGTTCGGGCGATCGTGCGCTTCGATTACGGGGAGGGCGCGTCCGTGGCTTCCGCGCTACGAGCCGAGGTGATCCGGTCTGCGAACAGCCGGCGCACGCGAGCCGGCGGCGCAAACGGACGCGTGCCGCTGCCTACACTGAGAGTGCGTTTCGACGACGCGCTGTCGTTGGACAGCGCCGAGTAACGCTCCCATTCCTCCAACGAACGAGTGCTCATGTCCGATCTGGTGATCGTCTTCGCCGGAAGCCCCGCCGCCGCTGTGCCGAGTCTTCAGGCCCTCAGGGCGAGCCGCCACACGATCGCTGCGGTTCTGACGCGGGAGGACTCGCCTCAGGGGCGTCGGCGAGAGCTCACCCCGACAGCGGTCGCCGCGTCGGCAACCGAACTCGGGTTGCCGATCATCCGGGCCAACCGGCTGGCTGGCGCCGTAACCGATGCGGTGAGCGCCATCCGACCCGATCTCGGAGTGATCGTGGCTTACGGCGGGCTGGTTCGCGAGCCATTGCTCAGCATGCCGAGGCTCGGCTGGATCAACCTGCACTTCTCGCTGCTGCCGCGGTGGCGCGGTGCTGCTCCCGTGCAGCACGCGATCATCGCCGGGGACGAGGTGACCGGGGCATCCGTCTTCCAGCTGGTTCCCGAGCTCGACGCGGGCGATGTCTTCGGGCAGTTCACCCAGGCGATCGGTGCCCACGAGACGGCTGGACAGCTACTCGACTCGCTGGCGGTGAGCGGTGCGGAACTGCTGGTGCGCGTGGTGGATGCCATCGCCGACGGAATAGGGCGCGCTGAACCTCAGCGGGGCGACGTGACCCTTGCTCCCAAACTCCACCTCCCGGACGCCCGACTGGACTTCGGGCAGCACGCCTCGACCGTGATCAACCGGCTGCGGGGGGTCACCCCCGAACCCGGTGCATTCACCGGGGTCGATGGGGCACGCGTCAAGATCCTCGAGGCGGCGATCGTACGCGACGAGCCTTACCTGGGAGCGGGGCAACTCGAGCTTCGCCGTGGCCGGGTGTTGGTGGGTACGGCGAGCGATCCGATCGAACTGGTGTCGGTGCATCCGGCCGGAAAGAAGCCGATGAAGGCAGCGGACTGGTGGCGAGGTCGTGCGACCTCCGCCGGGACGGTCGCGCGATGAGCGACCGTCGCCCCCCTCGCGGCGCAGAGCGTGCCTCGCGAGTGCAGCCGGCGCGACGTATCGCGCTCGAGGTGATAATGGCCGTGCGCCAGACGGATGCGTACGCGAACCTCCTGCTGCCGGTGAAGCTTCAGCGGGCTCGGCTGAATCCCCAGGATGCCGCCCTCGCCACGGAGTTGACCTACGGCACGCTCCGTCAGCAGGGCTACTACGACGCGGTGATCGAACTCGCGGCGGGGCGATCGACCGACGAGATCGACTCGCCCATCCTCGACGTGCTGCGGCTCGGGACCCACCAACTGCTGTCGATGCGCGTCGCGCAACACGCCGCTGTCGACGAGGCAGTCTCGCTTGCCAAAGAGGTCGGTTCCCGGTCGGCGACCGGCTTCGTCAACGGAGTGCTGCGCACCATCACGCGAAGTGAGCCCTCGGAGTGGCACGACCGAGTGATGGCGAAGCCGCGCAATGACGACGAGCGCGTGTCGCTTCTGCACTCGCATCCTCTCTGGATAGTCCGCGCATTTCGCCAAGCGCTGGCTGCGGAAGGCCGCGAAGATGAACTTGAAGACCTGCTGATCGCCGATAACTTCGCGCCAAGGGTGAGTCTCGTCGCGCTTCCCGGGCTGGCGACCATATCGGAGATACGCGGCACGCAGAAGGCGAAATATTCGCCCCTCGCGGCCGTTAGCGATGGGGGGGACCCGGCGCTCTGGCCGGCAGTTCATGAGGGGCGCGCCCGCGTGCAGGACGAGGGATCACAACTCGCCGCGCTCGCGCTCAGCCGTGCCCGGCCGATCGTGGCAGGGGAGCGCTGGCTCGATCTGTGCGCCGGCCCCGGTGGCAAGGCGGTGTTGCTCGCCGCTGAGGCGCGTGAGGGCGGAGCAACCCTCGTCGCCAACGAGATCGCACCCGTCCGTGCCGAACTGGTGCGCAAAGCGTTGGCCGTGTTGCCCGATCCGCCCCAGGTCTTGGTGCAGGATGGCACACTCTTCGGTGAGTGGATGCCGCAGCAGTTCGACCGCGTGCTGATCGATGCACCGTGCACGGGTCTCGGGGCTCTCCGCCGCCGCCCGGAGGCCCGCTGGCGAAAGCAGCCGAGCGACGTCGCGGACCTCACCGGGCTGCAAATTGCGCTCCTCGAATCCGGACTCGCGGCGCTGAAGCCCGGCGGCATCCTCGCCTACGTCACCTGCTCGCCACACCTCGCCGAGACGAAGGTCGTCGTCGAGACGGTTCTTCGGCGTACCACCGGGGTCTCCCGTGCAGATACCGCTGCGGTACTCGCCGGTGTCACCAAGCGCGAACTCGATCTTGGGGAGTCTTCCGTCGACGGCCACGTGCAGCTCTGGCCGAACCGGCACGGCACGGACGCCATGTTCATCTGCCTGCTGGAGAAGGGGCCCACTGCACGCCAGTAGCCCGGGTCGGCGCGGTCACCCCGGGCCAGCGTGCCAGCCCAAAGTGACCAAACTCGCCCGAGATTGCGGCTCGAGGGCTGACAGAGTGCTCGTGGGCTGACGGAGTGCCCCTAGGCTGACGAGCGTGACCGCACGCATCAGCCCGAGCATCCTCACCGCCGACTTCGCGAATCTCGAGCACGAACTGGGGCGTATCGCGACGGCCGACCTGGTGCACGTCGACGTGATGGATAACCATTTCGTGCCGAACCTCACGTTCGGGCCGCGCATGGTGGAGTCACTTCAGCGTGTGTCTCCGCTCCCACTCGACATCCATCTCATGATCGACGACCCGGACCGCTGGGCGCCCGGCTACGCCGAGGCGGGTGCTTACTCGGTCACCTTCCATGCCGAGGCGGTGGCTGATGCCGTAGCTCTCGCTCGGCGCCTTCGGGAAATCGGCGCCCGGGCAGGCATCGCGGTGAAACCCGGAACCCCGATCGAGCCGTATCTCGAACTACTGCCGGAGTTCGACCAGGTGCTGGTGATGACGGTGGAGCCCGGCTTCGGCGGACAGTCCTTCATCGAGTCGACCATGCCAAAGCTCGTCGCGCTTCGTGCTGCGGTTGCGGCATCCGGTCTCGACATCTGGCTCCAGGTCGATGGCGGGATCACTGAGAGCTCGATCGCGATCGCGGCCGACGCCGGTGCCGATACCTTCGTCGCTGGCTCGAGCGTGTTCAATGCGGGGGAGCCGGCTGAGCAGATTGCGCTTTTGCGAAAGGCCGCCGCAGCTCATGCGCATTGATCCGGTGCACGCCCCGACTCTGGTTGAATTGATCCATGACTGAGTTCAATAAGACCAAGCCAGAGATCGAGTTCTACGAGGGCGACGCACCTGCCGAGTTGGTGTCCATCGACATCGAGCTCGGCACCGGGGAAGAGGCGAAGACCGGCGACAAAGTCGACGTGCACTACCTCGGCGTCGACTTTGAATCCGGTGAGGAGTTCGACTCCTCCTGGAGTCGCGGGCAGTCTGTCGACTTTCCGCTTCGCTCTCTCATCGCGGGTTGGCAGGAAGGCATCCCCGGCATGAAGGTCGGCGGGCGCCGCCAGCTCGTGGTACCCCCCGCCCTCGCCTACGGACCGGCAGGATCGGGCCACCAGCTCTCCGGTCGCACCCTGATCTTCGTGATCGACCTGCTGGGCGTCAGCTAGGCCTCATCGCCGCCGGTTTTTGCGAGCACCGCCGTGTTGCACAGGCGAGTGTTCGCACAGGCGGGAGCGAATTATCTCGACCAGGGCAGGGTGAGCGTCTCGACGTCCTCGCCAGCGCGCACCCCCGCCGGGGGGACGACGAGCACGCCCGCGGCATCCGCAAGCCCGCGCATCATGCCGGAGCCGAGCCAGTCGTTCGGTGCGGCCCCCGCATGTTCCACGCGGAACGGCACGAGGATGCTGGTGCCGGCCCGGCCCTCGAGCCTACCCGCCGAAACCTCTCGTCCGACTTCCGAGGCCCGCCCCAGAAAGGCGGCGAGGAGGGGGGTACCGAGAGTGAGAAGTCCGATCATCGCGGCAAGGGGATTGCCGGGCAATCCGAGCAGCAGCCGACCGTCGGGTAGCCGGGCGAGCATGGTCGGTCCCCCCGGGCGCATCGCGATCCGTGGCACGAGGAACTCGGCATTCAGAGCCCGCAGCGCCGATCGGAGGTGATCGGCTGCCGAGTCTCCGGTGCCGCCGGTGGTCACGATCAGCTCCGCGGAACCCGGGGATCGCCCGAGCGTCTCGACCGTCGCGGCAAGGTCGTCGCGGAGGCGCCGCCGCGAGATGACTTCAGCCCCGAGCATCCGCAGCACACTCGGCAGCTGGGGACCGAAACTGTCTCGCACGCGTCCGGGACCGGGGATGCCCGTCTCATCGACCTCGTCGCCGGTGAGCAGCAACTGAACCCGTGGTCGCCGGATCACCCCTAGGTCGTCCCGCCCGCAGCCCGCAGCGAGCGCGACATGCGCTGGATTGAGGAGCGTTCCCGCGCGAATGACGAGATCCCCCACGCCAGCCTCTTGCCCCGAGGCACGGATGTGCTGCCCGGGATGTGGTTCCCCGGAGTGCGCGATCGTCTCGAGCCGTCCGGCACGGACCATGCCGCTTTCGCTGCGTAACACGGCGTCTGCACCGGACGGAATCACCCCTCCGGTCAGGATGGGCGATGCGTGTCCGCCGCGGAGTATCGTTTCGTGGACCACTCGCCACGGCCCCGCACCGCTGACCGCCCAGCCATCCATCGCCGAAGATGCGTAGTGCGGCACGTCGACCAGGGCGAGCAGGTCGCCGGCGAGAATACGCCCGATGGCCGACTCAAGGTTCACCGTCTCCGCATCGAGGACGGATGCCGCACCCGCAGCCACGGCGCGCGCCTGATGCCACTCGAACGTCGGCGTGCGAGCGTTAGAAGTCACTTGGTCCGGGCTTCGCGAGAGAAGTCGCGATCGCCGCGGCGGTGTCGAACGCGGCGATTCCGTCACCCGATTCCTTCGAAGCCGAGGCGACTCCGGCGGCGAAGCCCACCAGGTACGTGGTGAGGGGCGCGGCGGGACGCATGATTTCGTGAGCAGCGGTTCCCGCAAGGGCGAGGACAGCCTCGATGTCGACAGCCACTCCCTCGATGCCGAGAGCGGCGGTGAGCCGGGCGCTCCACGCTCTCAGGGCGATCACGGTTTCTTCGTCATCCCGGTCGGTCACGGAGTGTCCTTTCGTCGCGGCGGATCGACCTGGCTGGGTGCCACGCCGAAGGAGGCAGCATCCGCCCAGGTGTCGATGTCCTCGGTCGATCCCTCGGGCACGCGGATCTCGCCAAGATCGAGCGGGGACAGCAGGGCGTGAACCGAGAGGTTCTGGATGTCGGAGCCGCGACCCCGCACCGCGGCCGCAAGAGGCCCAGAGCGATAGAGGCCGAGCAGGGGTTGGCGGCGTCCCGCTGCATCGATGGCGAGGACGCCATCCGCACCCTCGTCGGCCAGGGTGAGCAGGGTGTCGACGGCCAGGGCACTGTTCGGCACGTCACAGGCGAGAAGCAGCACGTACTCGTGGGAGGAAGCTATCCCCAAAGCATCCAGTCCGGCACCGATGGCGGCGGCCGGCCCGCCGAACGGCGGTTCCTCTCGCGTCACCAGAACCCCGGCCGGGACGGAGACGGGGGTTCCGACCACGATGATGCGCCGGGCGGCGACCACGGCATCCAGGCTGCGCGAGAGCAATGACCGCCCTTCGACGACCAGCTCGGCCTTGGACACGCCGTCGAGACGGGATGCCCGCCCCCCGGCGAGCACGATGGCATCGAAGATCATGCAGTTAACTCTAGGTCGCGAGGGCGCGCGCCGGGCTTCACCTGAGTCGAACCTGAAAAACCGGTGCCAGTGCGGGGCTCCGGCGGGTGCGGGTGGATACTGGAGTTCATGGGCAGAATCACAGTACGACGCAGGGTAACGCGGGTGAGAGTCGGGGAGGGCACGGTGCGGCGGGAAGACGTGCTCGCCGTCGAGGAGCCCCTGGAAATCCGCGTCGGAGGTACGGCACTCGCCATCACGATGCGCACGCCAGGTCATGACTTCGACCTGGCAGCGGGATTCCTGGTCTCGGAGGGCGTCGTAGCGCGTGGCGACCAATTCGCTGCCGCCCGGTATTGCGCCGGGGCGACCGTCGATGGGGAAAACAGCTACAACGTGCTCGATGTCACGCTGGGAGCGGGCGTACCGGCGCCTGATCCGAGCCTCGAGCGCAACTTCTTCACCACAAGTTCGTGCGGTCTGTGCGGCAAGGCGAGCATCGACGCCGTGCGTACTCTATCGACCTACCAGATCGCCGACGATCCGCTCGTGCTGGATGCTGCACTTCTCGCCACCTTTCCCGATCGGTTGCGCGAGGGACAAGATGTCTTCGAGAAGACCGGTGGGCTTCACGCCGCTGCGCTGTTCGACGGCGCGACCGGCGAACTGCTCGTGCTACGCGAAGACGTCGGTCGCCATAATGCGGTGGACAAAGTGGTGGGCTGGGCGCTCACCCAGAACCTGCTTCCGCTTCGCGGCGTGGTGCTGATGGTCTCCGGGCGCGCGAGCTTTGAGCTCACGCAAAAGGCCTCGATGGCGGGAATCCCGTTTCTCGCGGCAGTCTCGGCGCCGTCCTCCCTCGCCGTCGAGCTCGCCACGGAGCTGGGGATGACTGTCGTCGGCTTCCTGCGTGGGCCGTCGATGGTGGTCTACAGCGGGGAGCACCGTCTCGAGACCACTGAATATGCAGACGAAGAAACGATCAACCTCGATGAAACGGTGGTAGTGCGATGAGTAAGAGCCCGATGGACGCGGATGCCGGCTACCCCGACCTGCACGTCGGCAAAGTAGAGAACTGGGCCGTCGGCGTACCCGCGATCTATCACTCCGTCGAGCCCGCTCTCGTCAAGATGGGTGTCGCCCGCACAACGAAGCTCTTCACCTCCATGAATCAGAAGGACGGCTTCGATTGCATGAGCTGCGCCTGGCCGGATCCAGACCACCGGTCGATTGCGGAATTCTGCGAGAACGGCGCGAAGGCAGTCACCTGGGAGGCCACTCCGATCACGGTGCCGACGAGTTTCTGGGCGGACCATTCGATCGACGACCTTTTGTCGAAATCGGAGTATTGGCTCGGCATGCAAGGACGGCTCGTCGAGCCGGTCTACCGCCCCGCCGGTGCTGACCACTATGAGCCGGTCAGCTGGGAACGGGCTTTCGACATCATCGCTACGAAGCTCAACGGTCTCGCCTCGCCCGATGAGGCTGCTTTCTACACAAGCGGCCGGACTGCCAACGAGACCGCCTTCGTCTACCAACTCTTCGTGCGGGCCTTCGGAACCAACAACCTACCGGACTGCTCGAACATGTGCCACGAGTCCACTGGCACCGCGCTCGGCGAGACGATCGGTGTTGGTAAGTCCACGATCGCCTACGACGATTTCGAGAAGTCCGACCTCGTGATCATCATGGGTCAGAACCCCGGAACGAATCATCCGCGCATGCTCACCGCTCTCGAGGCGGCGAAGCTCAACGGCGCGAGCATCGTGGCGGTGAATCCGCTGCCAGAGGCCGGTCTCATGCGCTACAAGAATCCGCAGAAGGTTCGCGGGATCATCGGAGCGGGTACCTCGCTCGCGGACCAGTTCTTGCAGATCCGCTCCGGGGGAGATATGGCGCTGCTTCAGGCGGTGTCGAAGCGCGTGCTCGACGCGGAAGCCGCGAAGCCAGGCACGGTGCTCGATCACGCGTTCATCGACGAATTCACCCTGGGGCTTGCTGCACTCACCGAACACCTCGGCCACCTGGATGAGGCGACTGTTCTGCTCGCGACCGGCCTCACGTCCGCCGAGATCGACGAGCTCGCGGAACGCTACATCGCCGCCGATCGGGTGATCATCACCTGGGCGATGGGTCTCACGCAGCACCGGAAGTCGGTCGACACGCTGAAGGAGCTGATAAACCTGCTGCTGCTCCGCGGCAATATCGGCAAGCCCGGGGCCGGGGCATCCCCGATCCGCGGCCACAGCAATGTGCAGGGCGACCGCACCATGGGGGTGTGGGAGCAGATGGACGACGAGTTCCTCGACGCCATCGAGAAGGAATTCTCGTTCGCGCCGCCGCGGGCCCACGGTACGGATGCCCTCAGGGCGATCGAGGGGATGCAACGCGGCGAGGTCAAGGTCTGGTTCGCCCTCGGAGGTAATCTCGTCGCCGCCATCTCCGATACCGCCGCGGCGGAGAAGGCCATGCACGGCACCGAGATGACCGTGCAGGTGTCGACCAAGCTCAACCGCTCGCACGCGGTCATCGGCACGGAGGCGTTGATCCTGCCGACAATGGGTCGCACCGAGGTCGACCTGCAGGCCAGCGGACCGCAGTTCGTCTCGGTCGAGGATTCCGTCTGCGCCGTTCACGGTTCCCATGGCCGGATCCCGCCGGTCGCTCCCGGCCTGCTCTCCGAGATCTCGATCGTCACCCGCCTGGCCCGGGCCGTCCTTGGCGGCTCCGTGCCCGTGGACTGGGCTGGATTCGAAGGCAACTACGACCTCATCCGGGACCACATCAGTCATGTGGTTCCCGGCTTTGAGCATTTCAACGTGCAGGTGCGCCAGAAGGGTGGCTTCATCCTGCCGAACGGTCCGCGCGACTCCCGGACCTTCGCCACGAAGACGGGCAAGGCCATGCTCACCGTCAACGACCTCGAGGCGCTGGAGCGGCCCGCCGGTCGCCTCATCCTGCAGACAATGCGCTCGCACGATCAGTTCAACACCACCATTTACAGCCTCAACGATCGCTACCGTGGCATCAAGAACGGTCGGGACGTGATCTTCGTGAATCCCGATGATCTGACTGAACTCAACCTGGAAGACGGCCAACGCGTCGACATTTTCAGCGAGTGGAAAGACGAACCGGACCGCGTGCTGCGCGACTATCGAATCGTGTCGTATCCAACGGCCAAGGGATGCGCCGCCGCCTACTATCCGGAGGCCAATGTGCTCGTTCCGCTGTCGAGTGCGGCGTTGGGGAGTAATACCCCGGTGTCCAAAGCCGTCATCGTGCGGCTCGAGCCTGTGGCATCCGTCGGCACCCGGTAACCTTGCTGATGTGAAATCGTTCGACGTCCTATTTGCTGAGCTCAGCGAGAAGGCGATCTCGCGCCCGGAGGGTTCGGGCACCGTCGCCGAACTCGATGCCGGCGTGCACGCCATCGGCAAGAAGATCGTCGAAGAGGCGGCCGAGGTGTGGATGGCAGCCGAATTCCAGTCTCGCGATGAGACGGCAGAAGAGATCTCGCAGTTGCTCTATCATCTGCAGGTACTCATGATCTCGAAGGGCCTGACCACGGCGGACGTCTACCGACATCTGTGAGTTTGCTACCCCCTCGCCCGTTCACCACCGAAGAGATCCCACAATGTTGCGAATCGCAGTGCCCAATAAGGGCTCCCTGAGCGAGACCGCCGCCGAGATGCTGTCCGAGGCCGGATACGCCGGCCGACGAGACTCGCGCGCGCTCAACCTCTCCGACCCTCGCAACGATGTGGAGTTCTTCTTCTTGCGTCCGCGGGACATCGCCACTTATGTGGGATCCGGCGCACTCGATGTAGGAATCACCGGCCGTGACCTTCTGCTCGACTCCGGATCGACCGCGGTCGAGATCGCGAGCCTCGACTTCGCGGCATCCACTTTCCGTTTCGCCGGTGAGGCCGGACGTTTCTCTGCCCTCGGTGATCTCGATGGCGTGCGGGTTGCCACAAGTTACCCCGAGCTCGTCGGCGAGTTCCTCGGCAGGCATGGTGTCAACGCGACGCTGGTGAAGTTGGACGGCGCCGTCGAGTCCGCAATCAAGCTCGGCGTCGCGGATGCTATCGCTGATGTCGTGGAGACCGGCTCCACCCTTCGGGCCCAGGGCCTCGAGATCTTCGGTCCGGTGATCCTCGAGTCCTCGGCCGTGCTGATCAGTGCGAAGGCCGGACTTCCCGGCATCACCACCCTCCAGCGTCGCCTGCAGGGGGTGCTGGTCGCCCGTCAGTACGTGCTGATGGATTACGACCTCCCGATCGCGCTGATCGAGGCGGCGTCCGCGATCACGCCGGGCCTCGAGTCGCCAACGGTCTCTCCGCTGCGGGACCGGGAGTGGGTGGCGGTGCGGGTGATGGTGCCGCGCGACGACACGAACCAGATTATGGACCGGCTCTACGAACTCGGCGCCCGCGCCATTCTGGTCAGCCTGATCCACGCAGCGCGGATCTGACCGTGTCGCTCGCGGTGCGCGTGATCCCGTGCCTGGATGTCGCGGCCGGGCGGGTCGTCAAGGGCGTCAACTTTCTCGACCTGCGCGATGCCGGTGATCCCGTCGAGCTTGCTCGACGCTACTACGAACAGGGCGCCGACGAGATCACCTTTCTCGACGTGACAGCAACGGTCGACGACCGCGCGACCATGTACGACGTGGTGCAGGCGACGGCAGAGCAGGTCTTCATTCCGCTCACGGTCGGCGGCGGAGTGCGCACCGTCGACGATGTCGCCCGACTGCAGGGCCACGGCGCGGACAAGATCGGCGTGAACAGCGCCGCGATCGCTCGCCCCGCGCTGATCGGCGAGATCGCCGACCGTTTCGGCGCCCAGGCGCTGGTGCTCTCGCTCGATGTGAAACGTTCGGCGCGTGGAGCCAGCGGGTGGGTCGTCACCACGCACGGCGGGCGCACCGAGACCGACATCGACGCGCTGGCGTGGGCCATCGAAGCCATCGAACGCGGCGCGGGCGAGTTGCTCGTCAACTCCATCGATGCGGATGGTACGAAGAAGGGCTTCGACCTTGCATTGATCTCTGCCATGCGAGAGATCAGTCCGGTCCCCGTAATCGCCAGCGGCGGTGCCGGAGCGCTGGAGCACTTCGCACCGGCGGTGGCAGCGGGAGCTGACGCCGTGCTCGCGGCATCCGTTTTCCACAACGCTGAATTGACTGTCCGCGATGTGAAACAGGGACTCGCCGAAGCCGGCATTCTGGTGAGGAATTGATTCCTATGGATACATCACCCATGGACACGTCGGTCGACGCGGTGCTCAAGCGAGCCTCCTTCGACGACAACGGACTCTTGCCCGCCATAATCCAGCAGTGGGACTCTCGCGAGGTCCTCATGCTCGGCTATATGGACTCCGAAGCGTTGCGCCGTACGCTTACCGAGGGACGGGTCACCTTCTGGTCGCGATCACGCCAGGAGTACTGGCGTAAGGGCGATATCTCCGGTCATCGTCAATACGTGCGGGGCGCTGCGCTGGATTGCGATTCCGACACACTGCTCGTGCAGGTGGAGCAGATCGGGGAAGCCTGCCACACCGGAGCCCACGCGTGCTTCGACGTGGACCCCCTCCACCCCACGATCCTCGATTCGACGAATGGCGCTGACAATGAGTGAGACCACACGTCGTGAGCAGTTCACGACCCTTCTGGACGGTCATCGTGTGGTGCCCGTGATTCGCGAACTCTTCGCCGACGGCGAGACTCCCGTGGGTATCTATCGAAAGCTCGCGAAGGGCGAACCCGGCAGCTTCCTCCTCGAATCCGCCGAACAGGGTGGCATTTGGTCTCGCTTCTCTTTTATCGGGGTCTCGAGTTTCGGAGTGCTCACCCAGTCCACCGACGAGACAGGAGCGGATGTCGCAGTCTGGCTCGACTACGGACTGTCGGCCGAGCGCGCGCTCGGGTCCGGGCACCCGACCGGGCCGCTCGCGGCGCTCGCTCACCTCTACGAACGCTGGGGTACGCCGCATGTTCCCGGTCATCCACCGCTCACCGGCGGCCTGGTCGGCTTCATCGGATGGGAGGCTATCCGCCAGATCGAGCGCCTACCCAATATCCCACCGGCCGACTTCGACTTCCCCGGCCAAGCCCTCAGCTTCGTCTCCGAGCTCGTTGTCGTCGATCACCGCACCGGTACCGTGCTGCTCATCGCCACCGTCCTCAACGACGGGGTGGATACCCCCGAACAGTTGTGGGAGCTCGCCACGGCACGCCTCGACGGCATGCAGGCGGCGCTCACCCAGCCCGCAGAGGCCTGGCTGGCTGAGGTCGACCTGTCGATCCCCGCGACGCCGAGCCCGCGCATCGATGCTCCCGCGTTTCACGACGCGATCGAGCGGTCGAAACAGTTCATCCGGGATGGAGACGTCTTCCAAGTCGTGATATCGCAGCGCTTCGATCACGAGATCACCGCCGATGCCATCGACGTCTACCGGGTTCTGCGAACACTCAACCCGAGCCCGTACATGTACCTGCTCTCGCTGGAAACACCCGGGGGCGAACCGTACTGGATCGTCGGATCTTCGCCGGAGGCGCTCGTCAAGGTTGAGAACTCTCGCGTCTACATGCACCCTATTGCCGGATCCCGTCCGCGAGGTATCGGACCGGAGGAGGATCTCGCCCTCGCGGACGAACTGCTCGCCGATCCGAAGGAGCGGGCCGAGCACCTGATGCTGGTGGATCTCGCACGCAACGACCTGCTGAAGGTGTGCATCCCCGGCACCGTGGAGGTGAGCGAGTTCATGCAGGTCGAGCGTTTCAGCCACATCATGCACCTCGTCTCGTCGGTGGAGGGAGATCTGCGTCCGGAGGCGAATTCGATCGACGTGTTTCGGGCCACCTTCCCCGCCGGTACTCTGTCCGGTGCACCGAAGCCACGTGCGCTCGAGATCATCGATGAGCTGGAGGTGGCCCAGCGCGGACTCTATGGCGGAGTGGTGGGCTACTTCGGCTTCGCGGGCGATCTCGATCTCGCCATCGCCATCCGTACCACCACGATTTCGGGAGGGATTGCTCGCGTGCAGGCCGGCGCTGGCCTCGTCGCTGATTCGGACCCCGAGAGCGAATACCGCGAGTCGCAGAATAAAGCTGCTGCGCCCCTTCGCGCGGTCGCCATTGCCAATGCGATGCGGCGGGTGCAATAGCCCGTGTCTCCTCGTCGACTGAGGAACCTCACGCTCCTCGCAGCCATCGTCTTGAGTGGCCTCTTACTCCTTGCCTGGACCGGTGAGTGGTTCTCACTGACCCTGCGGGCATCCGCAACCGGCCATCCCGTGCTCAGCGTCACCGGTGACGTGGCGGCACCGGCGCTCATCGCGCTCGCGCTCGCGAGCCTTGCACTCGTCGCGGCCCTCGCCATCTCCGGTCCGTTCGTCCGGGTCGTGCTCGGCGTGCTTCAGGTGATCATCGGATTCACGGTCACCCTGTCGGCAATACTCGCGGTGTCGAATCCGGTTCACGCGTCAGAGGCCGCGATCTCCGCGGTGACCGGCGTCGGCGGGTCCAAGTCCATTGCGGCGCTGGTGACAGCGGTGTCGCAGACCGCATACCCGGTTATCGCGATCGTTGCAGGCATCCTCACCACGGCTCTCGGCGTCGTCGTGCTGGTGACCGGTCGGCGCTGGCCCGGCTCCTCGGGGCGCTACCGCAAGCCGGTGGTCCTGGAGGATCCGGAGGCTGGGGCTGCTGCGGATTCCGACCCCGAGGACGCCGCAGCCCACGCCGTCTCCGACTGGGACACGCTGAGCGGCGGCAGCGATCCGACCTCGCGATAGACTGAGATTTGAAGATCCACGAAGGAGAGCTGTGACCGACGAATTCCCCGATCCGGGAGAGGGCAACTCCCCGGCCGCCTGGACTGCCGTGATCATCATGCTTGTCGCATTCAGCATCGGTACGGTTGCGTTTTTCTTCAATGTGCAGTTCATGGTGTGGGCGTCAGTCGGCCTCCTCGTGGTCGGCGCCATCGTCGGCGTCGTGCTCAAGCGCATGGGTTACGGCGTCTACGGCGCCAAGTACACTCCGAAAGGCCATTGACTCAGGTGCTCGCTGATCTCGTCTCCGGGGCCCTGATCGATGCTTCCGAGCGTCGTGCCCTTCGTACTCTCGCCGAAGTCGAGGCCGCGGCTCTCGCTCGGCCGTCCGCGGTCGATGCCCTCGCCGCTCTTGCACCGATGGCTCGCGTGCGGATCATCGCTGAAGTGAAGCGAGCGAGCCCATCTCGCGGAGTTCTCGCCGACATCCCCGATCCTGCAGCTCTCGCCGTCTCTTATGAGACCGGGGGAGCGAGCGCGATCAGCGTCCTCACCGAGGGCCGCCGGTTCGGTGGTTCGCTTGCCGATCTCGAGGCGGTGCGGGATGCCGTGTCGCTCCCGGTACTTCGCAAGGACTTCATCGCCGAGCCGTACCAGGTGTTCGAGGCCCGCGCGGCCGGCGCTGACCTTGTTTTGCTCATCGTTGCGGCACTCGACCAGACGACTCTCACGCGACTCTTCGACCTGACCAGCCAGCTCGGCATGGCCGTCCTGGTGGAGACGCACAGCGCCGAGGAGGTGTCTCGCGCTCTCGACATCGGCGCCGGGCTCGTCGGGGTCAACGCTCGCGACCTCTCCACCTTCGAACTCGACCAGGATCTGTTCGGGAGCCTCGCGGGTCAGATTCCCTCCGGTGTGATCCGGGTCGCAGAATCCGCCGTAATGTCCGCGGCGGATGTGCAGCACTACCGGGAGGCCGGAGCGGATGTCGTTCTCGTCGGCGAAGCTCTGGTCACAGGAAATCCGGTGCAAACGCTGGCAGACTTTTTGGGTAACTAGTCAATTTCAAGTAAGGGTAGAAGATCCATGGCACTGCGCGACGAACTCGGCCCGTACTTTGGTGAATATGGCGGGCGTTTTGTGCCCGAATCCCTCATCGCCGCGCTCGATGAACTCGATGCCGTGTACACCGCCGCCAAGGTGGATCCGGTGTTCCAAGAGGAACTCGCCGAACTGCACCGCACCTACACCGGACGGCCCTCCATCATCACCGAGGTGCCTCGGTTCGGCGCTCATGCCGGCGGAGCACGCATCATTCTCAAGCGTGAAGACCTCAACCACACCGGCTCGCACAAGATCAACAACGTGCTCGGCCAGGCGCTCCTCGCGCGTCGGCTCGGTAAAACCCGCCTGATTGCGGAGACGGGCGCCGGCCAGCACGGCGTTGCGACGGCCACTGCGGCAGCGCTGTTCGGCATGGAATGCATCGTCTATATGGGCGAGGTCGACACGGAGCGTCAGGCGCTCAATGTGGCACGGATGCGACTGCTGGGCGCCGAGGTCATCCCCGTGACCGCGGGCTCGCGGACACTGAAGGATGCCATCAACGAAGCCTTACGCGACTGGGTTGCGAACGTCGAGAACACCCACTATCTGCTCGGTACGGTTGCGGGGCCGCACCCATTCCCCGCTATGGTGCGCGACTTCCATAAGATCATCGGCGAGGAGGCACGGGCGCAGGTACTCGAGCTCACCGGCGCGCTCCCCGATGCCGTTACGGCCTGCGTGGGCGGCGGTTCGAACGCGATGGGAATCTTCCACGCCTTCCTGGATGACCCTGATGTGGCGCTCTACGGCTACGAGGCAGCAGGAGAGGGGCACCTCACGGAGCGTCATGCGGCGACAATCACCCGTGGTCGCCCGGGTGTTTTGCACGGCACACGCACCTATCTGCTGCAGGATGAAGATGGGCAGACCGCCGAGTCGCACTCGATCTCAGCCGGTCTCGACTACCCGGGGGTGGGTCCAGAGCACTCCTGGCTCAACGACATCGGGCGCGCAACCTATCTTCCGATCACGGACGATGAGGCGATGGCGGCGATGCGGCTCCTCTCGAGGACCGAGGGCATCATTCCGGCCATAGAAACCGCGCATGCCCTTGCGGGCACGATCAAGCTGGGTGTCGAGCTCGGTCCGGACGCAACCATCCTGGTGAACCTGAGTGGGCGTGGTGATAAGGACATGGAAACCGCCGCCAAATACTTCGACATCTTCGACACCGCGGCGCTGACGGCCGAGGAAGAACGTGCGATGGCGGCGGGGTCGCTCAGGAACAACGCATGAGTACTGCGACCGTCAGTACCGTCGAAGCGGTCATCGCCGCCCGTAAGGCGGCGGGGAGTGGCGCCCTCGTCGGCTATCTCCCGGTGGGCTTCCCCGACCTGCGCACGAGCATCGAAGCAGCAGTCGCCCTTGCCGAGAACGGCGTCGATGTCATCGAACTCGGTCTGCCATATTCCGACCCGGTGATGGATGGACCTGTGATCCAAGCCGCAACCCTCACGGCTCTTCGTGGCGGCTTCAGACTTCATCACGGCTTCGAGGCGATCGCGGAGATCACCGCCCGAACGAACGTGCCCGTGCTGTTGATGACCTACTGGAACCCGGTGGTGCAGTACGGGGTCGAGCGCTTCGCCGACGATCTCGTCGCCGCTGGTGGCGCGGGACTCATCACCCCCGATCTCATTCCCGACGAGGCGCGCTCCTGGGTGGCCGCGTCGAGCCGAACCGGGCTCGACCGGGTTTTCCTCGCCGCACCATCCTCAACCGACACCCGACTCGAGAAGTCTGTAGAGCAGAGCCGGGGCTTCGTCTACGCGGTTTCGACCATGGGCATCACCGGTGCCCGGAGCGATGTGGATGTCGCGGCGAAGGCACTCGTCGCCCGTCTCCGTCACGCGGGAGCGGTCTCCACGTGCGTCGGTCTCGGCATCTCCTCGCCGGAGCAGGTGCGCGAGGTCATCCAGTACGCGGATGGTGCCATCGTGGGCTCTGCGCTGGTGAAGGCTCTGGCCGATGGAGGCGTGTCTGCGGTGGCCGCGACGGCCGCGCGCCTCGCGACCGGTACGCTTAGCTAGGTTTTCCCCAGTAATCGAGTCCAGTGACTCCCGCACCATACGTACGCAGCACAACAGCGTCAGTACGAAAGGCACACTCGAAAAGTGGTTATTCCCCTGAGCATCCCCAGCCCGAGCGAAGCCTGGCAGGCGATCCACCTCGGTGAATGGCTCAACAGTCTCGGTCTGACCTTCGTCTCGCCAAATCTCAACATCCGCACGTACGCCATCTGCATCCTCGTGGGAATTATCGCCGCCACGATCCTCACCAATGAGCGCCTCAAAGCTCGGGGAGCGGAGTCGGGCGTCGTTCTCGACATCGCACTGTGGGCGGTGCCCCTCGGAATCATCGGCGCTCGTATTTTCCACGTCGTCACTCACCCCGATGACTACTTCGGCTCGGCCGAGAAGATGCTGCACATCCTGTACATCTGGGAGGGCGGCATCGCGATCTTCGGATCGCTCATCGGGGGAGCAATCGGCGTCTACATCGGCTGCCGCATGACCGGGGTGCGGTTCTGGACCTTCGCAGATGCTCTCGCGCCCGGGCTTCTACTCGCCCAGGCCTTCGGTCGATTCGGCAACTGGTTCAACCATGAGCTCTATGGCGTGCCGACGAATGCATGGTGGGGGCTCGAGATCGAGAAGACCAACCCGGCCTTTCCTGCGGGCCTCCCGGCGGGAACGCTTTTCCAACCGACCTTCCTTTTCGAGGTGGTCTGGAACGTCGCCGGTGTGCTCGTGATCATCTATCTGTCGAAGAAGTTCACGCTCCAGTGGGGCAAGACGCTGTCGGTGTATCTGGTCTGGTACGGCATCGGCCGAAGCTACTTCGAGTCGATTCGTATCGACCCGAGTCTGATCTTTCTTGGCGTGCGTACCAACGTCTGGGCGGCCTGGGGAGCGGTACTCGTCGGCGTCATCATCTTCATCGTGCAATCGCGTCGCCACCCTGGGCGCGAGCCGAGCGCCTACCTGCCGGGCCGGGAGTGGACACCGGCGCCTGCGGTAGGATCGGAAGACACCTACACGGACTACGACGAAGCCGACAACAGCGCCGACTTCGACAGCACCTCGCATTCCGAACCGGCCGTGGCATCCTCCGCAAGGAGCGGTGCTGTCACAGGCGAGAAATCCGTCACAAGCGGGATTCGCCAGAAGCCATAACACCCTGAAATGCGAGAACGGTTCCGCAAATGTCGGAATCGGCGTCGGGGCGCTGCATCCCAGTGCTTGACCACCGTAATCATTTAGGGCTTAATCCCTTCGGGCCGCCGCCGTCCCACCTGCCGACGCAACCTCGTGAGGACGGTTTCACCATGGCACTCACGCCAGCTTTCTCTCGTTTCAGCATGACTCCCGCCGCGACCGGGCTTTATGACCCGCGTCGCGAAAAGGATGCGTGCGGCCTGGCTATGGTCGCAACCCTCCGCGGCACTGCCGGTCACGACATCATCGATCTCGCTCTCGGCGCACTCCGCAACCTCGAGCACCGCGGCGCAATCGGATCGGATGCTGGAACTGGCGACGGTGCCGGCATCGTCACGCAAATTCCGGATGCGTTCTTCCGCGCCGTCTCGGGCATCCTCCTGCCCCCGGTGGGGGAGTACGTCGTTGGAACCGCCTTCCTCCCGGTGGACTCTGCCGAGCGTTCCGCCGTCAAGGCGGGTATCGAGTCCCTCGCCGCGCAGGAGCATCTCAGTGTGCTCGGTTGGCGCGAAGTGCCGGTCCGGCCGGACGGTCTCGGGAACCTCGCCCGCGAGGCGATGCCATTCTTCGAGCAGGTCTTTCTGTCGAGCACGCTCGGTGCCGGAACCCTCCCGGTGAGGGGCATCGCGCTCGATCGACAGGCGTTCCGCCTGCGAAAACTCGCCGAACGAGAGTTGAACGCCTACTTCCCCTCGCTCAGCTGTCGCACCATCGTCTACAAGGGAATGGTGACGACCCTCCAACTCGAACCCTTCTATCCGGACCTCTCCGATGAGCGGTTCACCTCGAAACTCGCCCTCGTGCACTCGCGATACTCCACGAACACCTTCCCGTCCTGGCCGCTCGCACAGCCGTTCCGAATGATCGCCCACAACGGCGAGATCAACACCGTTCAGGGCAACCGCAATTGGATGCGCGCGCGCCAGTCCCAGTTGGAATCCGAGTTGCTCGGCGATCTCACACCGATCTTCCCCATCGTCACGCCCGGCGGAAGTGACTCGGCATCCTTCGACGAGGTCGTCGAACTACTCAACCTCGGTGGTCGGTCGCTGCCGCACGCCATGATGATGATGGTGCCGGAGGCCTACGAGAACCAGCTGGGTATCGATCCGGCCCGCCGAGACTTCTACGAGTACCACTCGATGCTCATGGAGCCATGGGATGGTCCGGCCGCCCTCGTCTTCACCGACGGATCGCTCGTGGGCGCGACCCTCGACCGCAACGGCCTCCGCCCGGGGCGTTACCTGGTCACCGATGACGGACTTGTGGTGCTCGCCAGTGAGATCGGCGTGCTCGACATCGACCCCGAGCGGGTCGTCCGCAAGGGCCGTCTGCGCCCGGGAAAGATGTTCCTGGTCGACACCGAGGCTGGCCGACTGATCGAAGATGACGAGATCAAGAGTGAACTCGCCGCATCCGAGCCCTGGGGGGACTGGCTGCACGAAGGCCGGATCAACCTCTCAGATCTGCCCGAGAGGGAGCACATCGTGCATACCCCCGCATCGGTCACCCGCCGCCAGCGCACCTTCGGCTACACCGAGGAAGAGGTGCGGATTCTGTTGAAGCCGATGGCAGAGAACGGCGCCGAGCCCTTGGGTGCCATGGGATCCGACACTCCGATCGCGGTGTTGTCCCAGCGCCCCCGCCTGCTCTTCGATTACTTCACGCAGCAATTCGCCCAGGTGACGAACCCGCCGCTTGACAGCATCCGCGAAGAGGTTGTGACCTCGCTCAAGCTGGGTCTCGGTCCGGAACGCAACCTTCTGGATGCGACTCCGGAACATGCTCGCCAGGTGATCCTCGATTTTCCGGTGATCGACAACGATGAGCTCGCGAAGATCCAGCACATCGCACCGAAGGCGTTCAACCCCACCCGCACTCTCAAGGGGCTGTATCGCGTCGACCAGGGCCCGAAGGCGATGGAGCAGCGTATCGCCGCGATGTGCGAAGAGGCGGATCGAGCCATCGCCGACGGCGCGCTGTTCATCGTGCTGTCCGACCGTGATTCCACCAAGGACTTTGCACCTGTGCCATCGCTGCTGATGCTCGCCGCCGTTCATCATCACCTCATTCGGGCGCAGAACCGGATGAAGGTGGGGCTCATCGTCGAGGCCGGTGACGTGCGCGAGGTGCATCATGTGGCGCTGTTGATCGGGTACGGCGCGTCGGCCATCAATCCCTACCTCGCCATGGAGTCCGCGGAAGAGCTCGTTCGCAGCGGCATGATCTCCGGGATGGACGGCCAAAAGGCGGTAAAGAACCTGATCAAGGCGCTCGGCAAGGGCGTGCTCAAGATCATGTCGAAGATGGGCATCTCGGTGGTCGGCTCCTACGCCGGCGCCCAGGCCTTCGAGGCGGTTGGACTCGACCAGGCATTTGTGGACCAGTACTTCACCGGCACCTCGAGTCTGCTTGGCGGTATCGGGATCGATGTCATCGCGGCCGAGAGCGCATCACGCCACCGGGCGGCCTATCCCGAGGATGGAGCGATCAACGCCCACGAGCGTCTCGCAATCGGCGGCGAATACCAGTGGCGCCGAGAGGGTCCGCCTCACCTGTTCAACCCCGACACGGTCTTCAAGCTGCAGCACGCGACCCGTTCACGGCGCTATGACATCTTCCGCGACTACACGAAACTCGTCGATGAGCAGGCGACCAATCTGATGACCATTCGCGGCCTTTTCTCGTTACGCGAAGGAGTGCGGCCCGCCGTGCCGATCGACGAGGTGGAGTCTGTGGCATCCATCGTCACCCGATTCTCCACCGGCGCGATGAGCTATGGATCGATTAGCAGCGAAGCCCACGAGACTCTGGCGATTGCGATGAACAGTCTCGGCGCGAGGAGTAACACGGGGGAAGGTGGCGAGGACACCGCCCGTCTGCTGGATCCCGAGCGCCGCAGCGCGATCAAGCAAGTGGCGTCAGGCCGTTTCGGTGTCACAAGCATGTACTTGACGCACGCCACGGACATCCAAATCAAGATGGCACAGGGCGCCAAGCCGGGTGAGGGCGGGCAACTACCCGCCCATAAGGTCTACCCGTGGATCGCGAAGACCCGTCATTCGACCCCCGGCGTCGGTCTTATCAGCCCGCCTCCTCATCACGATATCTACTCGATTGAAGACCTCAAGCAACTCATCTTCGATCTCAAGCGTGCCAATCCCGACGCGCGCGTCCACGTCAAACTGGTGAGCCAGTCAGGGATCGGTGCCGTCGCCGCCGGCGTGACGAAGGCGCTCGCCGATGTCGTGCTGGTGTCCGGACACGACGGGGGCACCGGAGCGAGCCCTCTCAATTCCCTCAAGCACGCGGGTACGCCCTGGGAGCTCGGCCTGGCCGAGACTCAGCAGACGCTGATGCTGAACGGTATGCGTGGGCGTGTGGTCGTGCAGGTCGACGGCCAGATGAAGACCGGAAGAGACGTGATCGTCGCGGCGCTGCTCGGCGCCGAGGAGTACGGCTTCGCGACGGCTCCTCTCGTGGTCTCTGGTTGTATCCTGATGCGCGTATGTCACCTCGATACCTGTCCGGTCGGCGTTGCGAGCCAGAATCCCGAGTTGCGGAAGCGCTTCACCGGCAAGCCGGAATTCGTGGTGAACTTCTTCGAGTTCCTTGCGCAGGAGGTGCGCGAGTATCTTGCCGGACTCGGATTCCGGTCGATCGTTGAAGCTGTCGGGCACTCCGAACTGCTCGATGTCAACCGCGCAATCGAGCACTGGAAGGCGGATGGGCTCGATCTCACTCCGATCCTCGACGGTCCCACCTTCCGTCCGGAAGAACCGCGTTCGAACGTGTCCCAGCAGGAGCACGAGCTTGATAAGCATTTCGACGTGGAGCTCATCCGGCAGAGTGAGGCAGCGCTGTGCACCGGTGAGCCAGTGGCCATCACCCTTCCGATCCGCAACACCGAGCGTGCCGTCGGCACAATGCTCGGGCACGAGGTGACTCTTCGCCACGGGGAGAACGGCCTGCCGACCGGAACCATCGACATCACACTCCGGGGAACAGCGGGGCAGTCCTTCGGCGCGTTCGTACCGAGCGGAATCACCCTGCGACTTGAGGGCGACAGCAACGACTATGTCGGCAAGGGGCTCTGTGGTGGCCAGATCATCGTGCGCCCCGACCGCAAAAGCCGGTTTCCCGCCGAGCACAACGTGATCGCCGGTAACGTGATCGGGTACGGTGCGACAGAGGGGAGCCTCTTCCTTCGTGGCATCGTCGGCGAGAGATTCCTGGTTCGTAACTCCGGGGCGACCGCGGTCGTCGAGGGCGTGGGCGATCATGCTCTCGAGTACATGACCGGTGGTCTCGCCCTGATCCTTGGTGGTACCGGCCGCAACCTCGGTGCAGGCATGTCGGGAGGGACGGCCTACGTCTATGACCTCGTGTCCGAGCGGGTCAACCGCGATGCTCTTGCAACGGGTGAGCTCTCGCTGACGCCGCTCGGCGCAGGTGATATCGAGATCGTCACCGATCTGCTTAAACAGCACGTGGCTCAGACGGAGTCTGTGATCGCGGGCTGGATGTTGGCGAATCTCGACGAGGCCATTGCCCGGTTCGTGAAAGTGCTGCCTCGTGACTACGCCGCTGTCATTGCAACGCGCGCTACGGCAATCGAAGAGGGTCTGGACCCCGACGGCGATGTTGTCTGGGCCCGAATTATGGAGGTAACCGGTGGCTGATCCCAGAGGATTCCTGAAGACACGGGAGCGGGAGCTTCCCGCGCGGCGCCCGGTCGCGCTGCGGCTGATGGACTGGAAAGAGGTCTATGAGCAGCGCGAAAGCTCGACGGTACGAGAGCAGGCGGGACGCTGCATGGACTGCGGCATCCCGTTCTGCCATCACGGTTGCCCGCTCGGAAACCTCATCCCGGAGTGGAATGACCTCACCTGGCGGGGTGAGGGCCGCCAGGCGATCGAGCGCCTTCATGCCACGAATAACTTCCCGGAGTTCACCGGGCGGCTGTGCCCGGCACCCTGCGAATCATCCTGCGTTCTCGCCATCAACCAGCCGGCCGTGACGATCAAGAACGTCGAGGTCGCGATAATCGACCAGGCCTTCGCCAATGACTGGGTCGAGCCACATCCGCCCGCGCGCCTCACCGGCAAGACGGTGGCCGTGGTCGGGTCAGGCCCCGCCGGCCTCGCCGCAGCCCAGCAGCTCACCCGGGCCGGCCACACCGTCGCCGTCTTCGAGCGGGATGACCGGATCGGCGGACTCTTGCGCTACGGCATCCCGGACTTCAAGATGGAGAAGAAGCATATCGAGCTTCGTCTCAAGCAGATGCAGGCCGAGGGTACCCGCTTCCGGGCGGGAGTCGCTATCGGGATCGATATCCCCTGGGATGAGCTGCGGGCCCGCTATGACGCGGTCGTCGTCGCGACGGGCGCACTTCAGCCCCGTGATCTGCCCATCCCCGGGCGTGATCTCTCCGGTATCCACTTCGCCATGGACTACCTGGTGCAGCAGAACCGGGTCGGTGCCGGAGACATCATCGTCGATCAGCTCACCGCCGATGGCAAGCACGTCGTGGTGCTCGGTGGCGGGGACACCGGCGCCGACTGTATCGGTACAGCGCATCGCCAGCTGGCTCTCTCGGTCACCAATCTCGCAATCGGCCTACAGCCTCCCGAGGAACGCCCCGAGCACCAGCCGTGGCCGATGTCACCGACCCTGTTCGAGGTGACCAGCGCCCACGAGGAGGGCGGAGAACGGGTCTATCTGGCGTCCACCGTCGAGTTCCTCGCGAATGATGCGGGGGAGGTGCGTGCCATTCGGGTTGCCGAGACAGAATACCTCGACGGCCGTCGCGTTCCCAAGGCGGGCACCGAGCGGGAAATCCCGGCGGACCTCGTGCTGCTCGCCCTCGGGTTCACCGGAACCGAGAGCGAAGCGCTGGAGAGCCAGTTGCGGCTTCCTCTCGACCGTGGAAACGTTGAACGCGATGCCGATTATCAGACCAGCGAATCCGGCGTGTTCGTTGCTGGCGACGCGGGCCGAGGGCAGTCCCTCATCGTGTGGGCGATCGCGGAGGGGCGGGCCGCCGCGGCCGCAGTCGACCGTTTCCTCGAGGGAGACACTGAGCTGCCCTCCCCGGTCAAACCGACCGATCGTGCCATCGCCCTCTGATTTCCCACCCCTGACTCCTTCCTCGAGAGTTCTTCCCACAACAGAAAGAAATACATGAGACGCGCAAAAATCGTCGCAACCCTCGGCCCGGCTACGGCCAGCTATGAGAACATCCGCGCCATCGTGGATGCCGGTGTGGACGTCGCCCGCATGAACCTCAGTCACGGCAGCTATGACGTGCATGAAGAGGTCTACGCCAACGTCCGCAGGGCGAGTGCCGAATCCGGTCGTGCTGTCGCAGTGCTCGTCGATCTCCAGGGACCGAAGATCCGCCTGGGCAAGTTCGAGAACGGACCCTACGACCTTGCCGTCGGTGACACCTTCAAGATCACGATCGACGATGTGCTCGGCACCAAGGAACTCTCGAGCACAACATTCAAGGGACTGCCCAACGACGTGAAACCGGGGGATCCCCTCCTCATCGATGACGGCAAAGTCAAGCTCAAAGTCATTTCTAGCGACGGCACCATCGTGACCACCGAGGTCGTCGTCGGCGGGGCCGTGTCGAACAACAAGGGCATCAATCTTCCCGGCGTTGCCGTGAACGTTCCCGCACTGTCGGAGAAGGATGAGGCGGATCTCCGGTGGGGCCTCAGGCTCGGAGCGGATCTGATCGCGCTCTCCTTCGTGCGCAACGCGGAGGATATCGTCCGAGTCCATGAGATCATGGCGGAGGAAGGCATCAAGGTTCCCGTCATCGCAAAGATCGAGAAGCCGCAGGCCGTCGATAACCTCGAGGCGATCATCGATGCGTTCGACGGCATCATGGTTGCCCGAGGTGACCTCGGGGTCGAGCTTCCTCTCGAAGCGGTCCCGATCGTGCAGAAGCGGGCGGTCGAGCTGTCCCGTCGTATGGCGAAGCCGGTCATCGTCGCCACCCAGATGCTCGAGTCGATGATCTCGAGCCCGATCCCTACCCGTGCCGAGACTTCGGATGTCGCCAACGCGGTTCTCGACGGAGCAGATGCCGTGATGCTGAGTGGTGAGACCAGCGTGGGAGAGTACCCCGTCATCACGGTGCAGACGATGGCTCGCATCATCACCTCCACCGAGGAGCACGGCCTCGAGCGGATCGCGGCACTCGGCACCAAGCCGCGCACTCAGGGGGGCGCGATCACCCTCGCCGCGGCGGAAGTCGCGGATTTCGTCGAGGCCAAGTTCCTCTGCGTCTTCACCGAGACGGGGGATTCGGTGCGAAGGATGTCTCGCCTTCGTAACGGTATCCCGATCATCGCGTTCACCCCGGAGGAGCGCATCCGCAATCGCCTCGCCCTGGTGTGGGGTACGGAGACCTATCGTGTCGAGCGGAAGACCCACACCGATCAGTTGTTCGGCCAGGTCGACGACTTCTTGCTCGGCAACAACCGGGCCGCAGTGGGGGAGAAGGTCGTGGTGATCGCCGGATCGCCTCCCGGAATCTCTGGCAGCACCAACGACATGCGCGTTCACCGCCTCGGCGATGCGCACAATGCGGTGGCCCCGGCGTACGCAGAACCCATCGAAGTCCCCTGCCGTTCTTAGTGCGCTGTGAGGCTGGCCGTCGGCTGTGAAATCGACGGTCGGCCGCCCGCTCTCGGTACGGTGAAGGAACACCATTTAGAAGGATTTTATTGTGACTGATTCATCGCAGAGTTCTGGACTATTCGACGACTCCACCGGTCCGGAAGGTCGCAATATCAGCGACTGGACAGACCTCGGCCGGGAGATGTGGTCTTATCTCACCGGTCGCGGTGCTGCCGTCAACTACAGCTTCATCGACATGATCGTCGAAGTACCGCGCGACATCGGCCCGGACGCCCCCCGTGCAACCTGGAGGCTCGATGGCACGTTGCGGGTGACGACGAGTGACGACCAAGCGGCCGGCTCTGACCAGCACCGCAGCTGACTATGGTCGCCGTACCGCGCCTGGAGATCGACCTGACATTCTCCCTCGATGAACCGGGCCAGCCAGGCGCGTCGGTGCTCACCGGCACAATCTCGGCGGCCGGTACCGACGTGAAGATCTTCGCTGACCATCCAGAGGTCCTGTTGCAAGGACGCCGGGTGAAGCTCGCCGACATGCGTGCTCTCGCACAGGGCATTGCGTGGTTCGGGCTGTCGATCACGCTCGAGGGGCCGGCCGGCGTCATCGCGCGCATCGGCGCTGTCGACGCGCCGGCTCTCCAACGGGTCGTCACCGGCTCGCCCCACATCCGGCTCGGCAGCGCCGCTGCTATCGCCCCGCTGCTTCGAAAGCGAGGGTCGGTGACCGCAACCGTGCCGCTGCCGCCAGCGACACTGTTCCCGCTGGTTCCCACGGTCAGTCGGCGGGTCCGGCGCACCGCCACAACCACTCACTACCGGCCTGGATCCGGTCGCCCTCGACTGATTTTCGTGATCGGTTCTAAAAACTGGAACGGCCAGAGGCCGCGGGAGTTCGACCTGCTCCCCACCGAGACGCGGATTGGATCCGGGCCCGAAGCCGACCTACAACTGGACGGGCTCAGTCCGGTACACGCCGAAATCCGCCATACCGCTGACGATGAGTATGTGCTCTATCCGATCGGGGAGCTCTCGGGCGGTTCGAGGCTACCGGAGGCGAGCGGACGCAGGGACGGCGGCCAGGTCTTGCGCACCGGCACCCGGATCGAGCTCGGAAAGTGGAAGATGGCCTACTTCCGCGAGGAGTTCGCCGACCACGGGCGACCGCACGGAGGGCGGGTGGGAGGAGAGCTCTCCCGTCAGAAACCCCAGCGCAACACCCGCCCGGGCGCCCCCTCGGCTGGTTGATCGTCGCCGGGTTTGTTCCCCGGCGTCAGGTTCGGGCCTCCCCGAGTCGCCACAAACCTGAGACGGGGGAACACACCCTGGGTAGCGAGTTAGTGCCACGATCGATCTATGGGCCACCATCTCGATCCAGGCCCAGATCGGCGCTCGACCGCGACAGCCGTTTGCGGTCGAAACATCTCACGATGATTGCCGCTGCGGAGGCGACCGCCCCGACGGCGACAGCAGCGGTGTTGCGTGTGAGTAGAGTCATGATGCTGATCACGGGAAGCAGGGTGACAATCCAGATGAATGCGCTGTACGCCGCGGTGCCAGCTGGGACCGTCGCTCGAGCCGCCCGCAACCAGGACAGCGCAATGCTGGAGACGCCCGCGTTCATCAGCGAGTTCACGTTTTCCGTCCAGGTCGTACCGCCCCACCCGCACAACTGGGCGGCGCTGGTGGGGTCCGGATGCCGTCCCGCGGGAATTGATGGCGTGGCGGGCGGCGCGGTCACGAGCACTCCTGGGGCAGCTCATTCGGTTGAGCGGAGTATCCTTCCGACGAACAATCACCAGCATCCGACCGACAAGGAGCGATAAATGACCGAGGATGCCCGATCCAGCCTGTTTCAATCGGACTCGATTGCCGAAAATTACCGTCACTACCTGTTGCCGACCGTATTCGCGCCCTGGGCGCGGCACCTGGTCGAAGTGGTGGCGCCGAGGGCCGGGGCAACCGTGTTGGATGTGGCTTCCGGCACGGGTGCGGTCGCCCGGGCGGCGGCGGTGGCGGTGGGTCCGATGGGGCGGGTTATCGCCAGTGACATCAGCACGGGAATGCTCGCCGAGGTTATGTCCGGCGCTGATTCCAACGGCGCACCCATCGAAATCCTCGAAGCTCCGGCGACGTCCATCCCGCTCGAAGATGACTCCGTCGACATCGTGCTCTGCCAGCACGGTCTCCCCTTCGTGCGCGATCAGGAGTCGGCTCTCGCGGAGATGAAACGAGTGCTGCGACCCGGTGGCAGCCTCGGTATCATCGTGTGGGTCGCGGCGATGAGGCTGGAGCCATTCGACAGTTACGGGGATGTCCTTCGTGACGAAGGTCTTGACGAACCGTTTACGCGCGCCTGGGACTTCGATTCCTTCAAGATGAGCCGCTCCAAGCTCCTCACACTGCTGGAAGGATTCGACGATGTAACGGTGGATACCACCTCACTCCGGCTCAACTGGCCGAGCGTCGATGACGCGGTTAACGGCATCCTCGGTACGCCTTATGGTCCGGTGCTGTCGGCACTGATACCGGAGAAACGTGACCACGCCGTCGTGGTGCTGAGGGACTGGATGACGGCCTCGCCCCATCCTCTCGTCACCGCCTTCGTCGCGACGGCCAGAGCCTGACTGACCAGGAACAGCGAATCGCCACGGTGGCGTGCCGGTGGTGGGACTCGAACCCACACGCCCTTGCGAGCAAAGCATTTTGAGTGCTCCGCGTCTGCCATTCCGCCACACCGGCGCACGATACCGGTGTCAAGAATACCGTAGGGTTGGGATCGTGCCAGACCAGGAAAACGTTACTCAGACCCCCCGCCGTGTCGTGGTGGCCGAGGATGAGTCGCTCATCCGCCTCGACATCGTCGAAACTCTTCGAGACAACGGATTCGAGGTTGTCGGTGAAGCGGGAGACGGCGAGACCGCGGTGGCGCTGGCCACTGAGCTCCGTCCTGACCTCGTGATCATGGATGTGAAGATGCCGCTTCTCGATGGCATTTCTGCCGCGGAGCGCCTCACCAAGAACCACATCGCCCCGGTCGTCCTGCTCACCGCGTTCAGCCAGAAGGAGCTCGTCGAACGAGCGACCGAAGCAGGCGCTCTCGCCTATGTGGTCAAGCCATTCACGCCCAACGACCTGCTTCCGGCTATTGAGATCGCTCTTGCCCGCTACGCGCAGATCATCACCCTCGAGGCCGAGGTTACTGATCTCGTCGAACGTTTCGAGACCCGCAAGCTGGTCGATCGTGCCAAGGGCCTGCTCAACGAGAAAATGGGCCTCACCGAGCCGGAAGCGTTCCGCTGGATCCAGAAGGCCTCCATGGACCGGCGCCTCACGATGCACGACGTCGCCCAGGCGATTATCGAGCAGCTTTCTGCGAAGAAGTAGCCAGCTCGAACTGGCGACCTCGATGAACAGGGGGCTGCGGTCGGTGCCCGGGGTGCTGTTTGGGGGCGGCGTCCGACGCCGACACCCCGACTAGGGCTGGATGAGAGCGCGTGTTCGGGTGGGTATCCGCCCGGGTCGACGGCCAGGAACCGACTGGCGCGTCAGGCGTCGCGCAGAAAATTGGTCATTCGCACGGTCGACAGTCGTCTTCCCTGCTCGTCGCGCATCACGATCTCGTGTGTGGCGAGAGTACGCCCGAGGTTCAGGGCCGTGCAGGTGCCGGTGACTAGTCCGGAGGTGATCGACCGGCTGTGAGTCGCGTTTATTTCGATACCGACGGCGATACGGCCGGGTCCGGCATGAATCGCGGATGATACGGATCCGAGCGTCTCGGCGAGCACGACGTGGGCACCGCCGTGGAGCAGCCCGACTACCTGCGTATTGCCGTCGACGGGCATCGTTCCGACCGATCGTTCCGCGGAGAGTTCGAGGAATTCGAAGCCCATTTTCTGAGCAAGCGGCCCCCCACCGGAGTTCACCAGCCGCTCCATCAGTTCCGGGTCGAGATCGTCGGGGATGATCGTCATCGTCTTCTTCCTGGCGGACTGTGTGGTGTCGACGGCCGCGGATAGGCTGGCGTTGTGCCCGACAAAGAAAAGCCTACCCTTCTCGTTATCGACGGGCATTCGCTTGCCTTCCGGGCGTTCTACGCCCTCCCCGTCGACAGCTTCCAGAACCGGGAGGGTCAGCACACCAACGCGATCCACGGGTTCATCTCCATGATGCTCAACCTGTTGCAAAAGGAGAAACCCACTCACCTCGCCGTGGCCTTCGACATCTCGCGATATTCCTTTCGCACCCGGGAATACCCCGAATACAAGGGCACCCGCGGCGAGACCCCGGCGGAGTTCATCGGTCAGATCCCTCTCCTCGAGGAGGCACTCCACGCCATGGGCATCACGACGATCTCCAAGGAGGATTACGAGGCAGATGATATTCTCGCCACGCTTGCCGCGAAGGGCTCGGAAGAGGGGTTCCGGGTGCTCATCGTGTCTGGCGATCGGGACGCAATCCAGATGGTCAACGATGATGTGACCCTGCTCTATCCGAACGCTCGGGGGGTATCCGAGCTCAAGCGGTACGACCGCGACGCTGTCTTCGAGCGCTATGGAATCGAACCCCACCAATACCCGGATGTCGCTGCGCTGGTCGGAGAAACGAGCGACAACCTCATCGGCATCGACAAGGTGGGGGAGAAGACCGCCGTCAAGTGGATCACGAAGTATGGCGGACTCGACGAGGTGCTCGCCCATGCGCACGAAATCACGGGCGTGGTCGGAGAGAAGCTGCGCGAGCAGCAGGATCGCGCTGTCCGCAATCGGAAGCTCAATCACCTGCTCACCGACGTGGAGTTGCCCGTCGGCCCCCACGATCTCGACCGCCGGCCCATCGATGAGGCTGCGGTGCGGGAGGTCTTCGACAAGCTCCAGTTCCGCACCCTGCTCGACCGCGTACTCAAGATCGCCGCTGCGGCGGGCGATCCGGTATCGACCGGTTCGACCGGCGAAGGTTCGACGACACCGGGATCGGAGATTCCCGGCGTGCGCACGATGATCGACGAAGAGCTCGGACATTGGATCGCGACCGTCAGTGCACAGGGAACGCGACCGCTCGGGCTGCACCTCGAGGTCGGCCCGGAAGGAATCACCGGGTTCGGGCTCGCGACGGCGGATGATTCGGCCTTCGCACCCTGGGCCTCGGGCCGCCCGGACTACGCCGCGCTCGCCACGTGGCTCGCTTCCACGGCACCCAAGTACCTGTTCGACTATAAACCGACATTGAAGCGGCTGCAGAAGGCCGGACTGTCGATTGGCGGTGTCGTGTTCGATACGACACTCGCAGCATGGCTTCTCAAGCCCGGCGGTCACGACCAGCTCCTCGCCGAACAGGTCTATACACACCTCGGCGAACACCTCGTTGAGCCCGACCCCAACCAGCTCGTGCCGGAGACGGATGCCGTGAGCGCGGCAACCCAGGCCTGGTACGTGCTTCGCCTCTCCGAATACCTCACCGAACGGCTGGACGAAGGATCACTGCGCGTTCTCCACGAGATGGAGCTGCCGCTGGTTCCGGTCGTCGCGGCGATGGAAACCACGGGTATCACGGTGAATCCAGCCATCCTCGAGCGCCTCAATCGTGAACTCGGTGTTACCGCCGCCGACCTGGCAACCCGGGCCTACGCCGAAATCGGCGGCCGTGAGATCAATCTCGGATCGCCGAAGCAACTGCAACAGGTGCTCTTTGAAGACCTTCAGATGCCGAAGACCCGATCGAACAAGACCGGCTTTTCGACGGATGCTGCCTCTCTTGCCGACCTGCAGGAGCAGAATCCGCATCCCTTTCTCGATCTCTTGCTGCAGCACCGGGATGCCACGAAGCTGCGCCAGATCGTCGACACCTTAGAAAAAGCGATCGCCGACGACCATCGGGTGCATACCCGGTACGACCAGACCGGTACGAGCACGGGCCGCATCTCGTCAACCGACCCCAATCTGCAGAACATTCCCGTGCGCACCTCGGTCGGTCGCGAGATCCGTACCGCTTTCGAGAGCGGACCCGAGTTCACAACACTGTTGACTGCCGACTACTCTCAGATCGAGATGCGGATCATGGCGCACCTCTCCGGAGACGCCGGACTCATCGAGGCATTCAACTCCGGCGAGGATCTCCATCGCTTCGTCGGATCGCGCATCTTCGGGGTCGATCCGGTGGCAGTCACTCCAGCGATGCGCACCAAGGTCAAGGCGATGTCCTACGGGCTCGCCTATGGCCTCAGCGCCTTCGGACTGAGCAAGCAGCTTCGCATCGAGAACTCCGAGGCGAAACAGTTGATGACCGACTATTTCGAGCGCTTCGGTGCGGTGCGGGACTACTTGCGTGGTGTCGTCGACCAGGCGCGCGAAGACGGGTACACGGAGACGATCTTCGGCCGTCGACGTCCCTTCCCCGACCTTGCCTCCAATAACCGAGTGCTCAAGCAGAATGCGGAGCGGGCCGCGCTGAACGCACCGATCCAGGGCTCGGCCGCGGACATCCTCAAGATCGCCATGCTCGGGGTGGCTAGCGACCTCGAGGATCGCGCTCTCGCGTCCCGCCTCCTCCTCCAGGTTCACGACGAACTCGTCTTCGAGGTTGCCGAGGGCGAACTCGACGAGCTCACCGCGATCGTCACCGATCGAATGGGGCATGCCGCGGACCTCGCTGTTCCGCTCGAAGTCCAGGTCGGCCTCGGGGCGAACTGGGACGCTGCCGCGCACTGAGGATCCGGTGCCAAAGGTGGTGTCGTATTTCGGCGCGCCTCAAAGAGAAGCGCCAGCCGGTTGATGCCCGATCAGTTGACAACCAGACACAAACGGACTTATATAAGCACAGAACAACATTTGTTATGTTCCCGACGAAGAGGTCCGATGTACGCCCCTGAGCGACACCAGCAGATCCTGGAGACCGCGCGGTCATTCGGGCGCGTCGAGGTCGCGGGGCTTGCTCGTGATCTCGCGGTGACACCGGAGACCGTACGTCGAGATCTCACCGCCCTCGAGCGGCGCGGAGTTCTCCGTCGAGTGCACGGAGGCGCAATCCCGGTCGAACGCTTCGGCAATGAGCCCGACGTCGCGGACCGCGAAGGTCATTCCGCGGGGCAGAAAGAACGCATCGCCCGCGCCGCGCTCGACGAGCTCCCAGACGGCGGATCCATCATCCTCGACGCCGGCACCACCACGGTGCGTCTCGCCCGGATGCTGCCGACGGACCGTGAACTTACCGTAGTGACGCACTCGATCCCTGTCGCGGCGATCCTGACCGGGCGACCCAATATCAGCCTCCACCTCCTCGGCGGGGTCGTGCGACCGCGCACGCTCGCCGCGGTCGGGGAATGGACAAAGGCACAGATCGTCGACGTGTTCGCGGATGTCGCTTTCATGGGGACCAACGGCATCAGCGTGGAACGCGGCCTCACCACCCCCGACATCGCCGAAGCGACAATCAAGCGTGCGCTCATCACGGCTGCCCGGCGCGTCGTCGTTCTCGCCGATCACACCAAATTCGGTCGCGAGGACTTCGCTCGGGTTGCGCCTCTCAGCGTCATCGACACGATCATCACCGACGTCGGACTGGATGTCGAGTTTGCCGAGGACATCGAGACTGCCGGTCCAACGGTGGTGATCGTGTGATTGTGTCCGTGACCCTCAACCCGAGTCTCGACCGCACCGTCGAGGTGGACCGTCTCCTGCGCGGTGCCGTTCTGCGCACTTCGGCACCGATCCTCGAGCCCGGGGGCAAGGGAGTCAATCTCACGCGAGCCCTTTCCCGAAACGGTGTCGACAGCATCGCATTACTTCCCGTGGGCGGTCCGGAAGGGGCGGAACTCAGCACTCTTCTGGATGCCGCCGGCGTCACGGCCAGGCTGGTACCGGTCAGTGGGCGCACCCGTTCCAACCTGACTATCGCGGAGCCGGATGGAACGGTGACGAAACTCAATGAACCGGGCTCTTCGCTATCGAGTTCTGACTTCTCGGTGCTGTCTTCGGTGCTTTCTAGTCTCGTCACCGCGAGCGACTGGGTGGTGTTCTCCGGAAGTATTCCCCCCGAGTGTTCCGACCGGCAACTCGTGGCGCTGATGACCTCGGTGACCGATCTCGGTGCCTCCCTTGCCGTCGATACCAGCGGCGAAGCACTGTCCGCAGCGATATCCGCACGTCCCCGGGTGATAAAGCCCAATCGGGCCGAGCTGGCGGAGGCCGTGGGGCGAGACCTCGACTCCATCTCCGAGGTCATCACAGCAGCGGAGCAACTGCGAGCCCGAGGAGTCGAGCGGGTGCTCGTGAGCCTCGGCGCCGAGGGGGCCGTCTTGGTCGGCGAGCACGGCACGATTGTGGGCGAATCCACCGTGCTCCAACGACGCAGCACCGTCGGTGCCGGTGATTGCTTCCTCGCCGGATTCCTGTCGAAGTTCTCGGCCGACGAATCCGATGAGGCTGCAGCCCTCGTCGAAGCGCTCGCCTGGGGCGCGGCGGCCGTCAGTCTTCCGGGTACCTCCGTGCCAGGTCCGGGAGATATTGCTTACACAAACGTCCATCTGGTGTGGCAGCCAGATCTGGATCGGCCGCTCGTGGCCACCTGACCCCCGCCGAATCCCACCACCCATCCGTATCGTCCTGATTTGTACAAAGGAGTACTACTAGAAATGTCCGATTACACTCCCGTGGCCGCCGGAACCGGCGCTCGCGCACGCATCCAGCGAGGTGGTGCATTCCTCGCTGGAATGATCATGCCGAACCTCGGTGCTTTCATTGCCTGGGGCCTGGTGACGGCCCTCTTCATCCCGAATGGCTGGGTCAACGAAATCGCCCGCGCCACGGGCGCGGTGGCGAAGGATGGCGTGGTCCCCTTCGCGAGCCAGGCCTCGACCATCGTCGGCCCGATCATCGTGTTCCTGCTGCCGATCCTGATCGGTTACACCGGTGGTCGTACGGTGCACGGGCAACGCGGCGCCGTAGTTGGCGCAATCGCGACGATCGGCGTCATCGTGTCGCCGCTTGCGCTGTCGCTCCACGCCGCGGGAGCGACGGCTCCGAAGTCGATCGCCGAGCTGGGCCCGCAGTTCCTCGGCGCACTCATCATCGGGCCACTCGCGGCACTGCTGCTCAAGTGGATAGACAGCATGATCGACGGGAAGCTCCGCGGCGGCTTCGAGATGCTGGTGGACAACTTCACCTCCGGTATCGTCGGTGGCTTTTCCGCGCTCGTCGGCGTCTTCGCCCTCGGACCGGCAGTTTTCTGGCTGACCACCGTCTTCGCGAACTTCGTTGACGCGCTCATCACGGCGAAACTGCTTCCACTCGCCTCGATCATCATCGAACCGGCGAAGATCCTGTTCCTGAACAACGCGATCGGAAACGGCGTCCTCGTTCCCCTCGCCGCGAAACAGGCGGCGGGGCCGGATGGTAAATCCATCCTCTTCATGCTCGAGTCGAACCCCGGTCCGGGCCTCGGAATTTTGGTCGCGATGATGCTGTTCGGTCCGATCGCCATCCGCGCGACCGTGCCGGCCGCGATCGTCGTGCAGTTCCTCGGCGGCATCCATGAGATCTACTTTCCCTATGTGCTCATGAAGCCGATCCTTCTCATCGCCGCCATCGCCGGTGGAGCATCCGGCGTGCTCATGTTCAGCCTGTTCAACGACGGACTACTCGCACCCGCGTCGCCGGGAAGCATCTTCGCGTATATCCTCGTGGCTTACCCGGGCGACCTCCCGACCATCCTCCTCGGAATCCTCGTCTCTGCGGGCGTAGCGTTCATCGTGGGGGCAGTGCTGCTCGGTTTCGGTCGCAACCAGAACAGTGGCCTCGACCTTGAGGCCGCCCGGGAGCAGAGCGTGCGCAACAAGAACAAGCCGGCGACGGCCCCCGTCGCCTGACCCCGCATTACAACAGTCAAGGAGAAACTCAGATGGCAACTATCGACGGATCCAGCATCAAGAAGCTGATCGTTGCGTGCGACGCGGGGATGGGCAGCAGCGTGATGCTGGCCTCCACGTTGAAGAAGCAACTCGCCAAGAGTGGGGTGACGGTGGAGCATTCCCCCGTGGCATCGATTCCGAGCGACGCCGATCTGGTGTTCACCCACACGGGACTGGCCGATCGCGCCCGGCACACGGTGCCGGACGTTCCGGTCGTACCGTTCCAACTTTTCCTTGGCGATCCTGCCGTCGCAAAGATCGTCAAAGCCATTCAAAACGGCGAGACCTTCGAGGCCTAAGCAAATGACGGACGAAACGGTCCCCCTGTCAACGCTGCTCGCCGAGTCATCCATTCGACTCGACCGGTCGGCAGCCAACCAGGAAGATGCGATCAGGCAGACCGGAGCAGCACTGTTGGAAGCCGGCGCGATCGACGCGTCCTACGTCGACGCGATGCTCGAGCGTGAGCGGTCGGTTTCGACCTTCGTCGGAGAGGGCGTCGCGATTCCTCACGGCACCCTCGCCGGCAAGGACTCGGTGAAGAAGGATGCGCTCGTGGTCCTCCGTTTCCCGGATGGCGTGGACTGGGATGGCAACGATGTGCGCGTCTGCGTCGGCATCGCCGCGCGCGGCAACGGACACATCGCTCTGCTCTCCCAGCTCGCCACCGTGCTCCTCGACCCGGACAAGGCCGCCGCACTTCGCAGTGCGACCACCAGTTCAGAGGTCTACGAGTTGCTGAAGCCCGACCCGGACGACGAGTAGCGCGTGAAAGTAGCGATGTTCTACGCGCCCGGCGACATCCGTCTCGAAGAGGTCGCAGAGCCGCAGGTCTCTCCGGGAGAAGTGAAGATCAGAGTGCGCAACTGCTCCACCTGCGGCACTGACGTCAAGATCTCGCGGTCCGGGCACCCGAACATGACCCCGCCGCAAGTGATGGGCCATGAGATCGCCGGTGAGATTGTCGATGTCGGCGAGGGCGTCGCGGGCTGGGGGGCGGGGGACCGCGTGCAGGTCATTGCGGCGATCCCCGATGGCACCTGTCCCGACTGCCTCGCCGGCCATCCGACGGTGTGCGCTCACCAACTCTCCATGGGCTATCAGTTTCCCGGAGGATTCGCGGAGTTTATGATCGTGCCTCGCGAAGTGTTGCGGGTCGACGGCCTCAACCGGATTCCCGAGGCACTCGGGTTTGCTGAGGCAAGCCTTGCGGAGCCCCTCGCCTGTGTGCTCAACGGCCAGGAACTCGCAAGAGTCGGCGCGGGAGATGTCGTAGTGGTAGTGGGCTCCGGTCCCATCGGCTGCCTGCATGTGCGACTGGCCCGGGCACGCGGCGCTGCGAAAATCATCCTGGTAGATCTCAACGCTGGCCGGCTGAAAAAGGCCGCTGACCTGGTGAAGCCCGACCTCGCCATCGCGTCGGAGACGACGGATCCCGTTACCGCAGTGCTCGAGGCGACGGACGGGCGGGGAGCGGATGTCGTGATCACGGCGGCCGCATCCGGTGCAGCCCAGGAGCAGGGACTTCGCATGCTCGCTCGCCGAGGTCGCCTCAGTCTGTTTGGCGGGCTCCCAAAAGACCACCCAACGATCACTGTCGATTCGAACCTGGTGCACTACCGTGAGCTGACGATCGTGGGAGTGAACGGCTCGAGTCCCGCCCACAACACGCAGGCGCTCGAGTTGATCGCCTCCGGTGCCGTGCCAGTCTCCGACCTCATCACGCACCGGTTGCCTCTGGTCGACGTGCTCGAAGCCATTGAGATTGTGGCTCGTGGCGACGGTATCAAGGTCACCATCGAGCCGTGACACACCCCCGATCGACCTCCCTCACGACCGAACACAAGGAGTCAATACATGCCTGAACGAACCGTCACCGTCGCCTCGAGCGTCGGACTTCACGCCCGCCCAGCGTCGCTGTTCAGCCAGGCCGCAGCGAAGGCCGGAGTGCCCATCACCCTGACGAACGCGGCGGGCAAGACCGTCAACGCCGCGAGCATTCTCGGCGTGTTGTCCCTCGGCATCGGTCACGGAGAAGTCGTCACCCTCAAGTCCGACGGAGACGACGCCGGGCCAGCGCTCGACTCGCTGGCCGACCTGTTGAACACCGATCTCGATAAGGAATAGCTTCGCCCTCGATAAGGAATAGCTTCGCCCTCGAAAGGGAGGGATCGCTCTCCGGGGTGGTCCCTCCTCTCGCGTTGCGGACCTCCGGCCCCAGCGAAAGATCTAGGCTCGAACAATGACTGATGCAGACCTGGCCCACGAGGCCCGTCACGCCACCCCCATCGATGCGATCGCCGAAACCTGGGTCGATACCGAGCTCGATCTGTTCCCGGAATACCGCGTGTATCTCGGGCGCGCCGGCCATGAGGGCGAATATGCCGATTATTCGCCCGAGGGTGCTGAGCGGGTGATCTCAGAGGTGAGAAAGACCCTCGCGAGCATCGGGTCGGCCACTCCGGTCGACGCGGTCGATGACATCACCAAGATGGACCTGAGTCGTGAATTGCAGCTTCTGATCGATAAGCACGACGCCGGTTTCGACCAGCGCGACCTCAATGTGATCGCGTCAGCTCCGCAGAGTCTTCGTGACATCTTCGACCTCATGCCGACGGAGTCCGAAGAGGATTGGTCGCATGTCGCCAGGCGCATGCGCAATCTCCCCGCGGCGATGGAGGGCTACATCCAGACCCTTCGTACTGGCATCGCGGCCGGCAATGTGCCCGCGATACGCCAGATTCGCGAGGTCGTCGCCCAGGCGGCCAAGCAGGTCGCCGATACGGGATTCTTCTTCCGGTTGGCCGACGGGGCGAAGGCCTCTGTCGGTGATCTGCCACGGTCGCTGCGGGATGACCTCTCCGCCGCGGCGCGGGAGTCGGCGGGCGCCTATGCGACGCTGTCCGACTTCCTCCAGAACGAACTTGCCCCGCACGCCCCGGAGCGGGACGCCGTGGGCCGCGAGATCTACGCTCTCGCCTCCCGCGACTTCCTCGGTGCCGCTGTGGATCTCGACGAGACCTACGAATGGGGTATCGAGGAGTTGGCCCGCATGACCGAGGAGCAGGAATCCATCGCGAGGGAGATCGTATCGGGAGCGACTGTTGCCGAGGCGATCGAGTTCCTCGACCAGGACCAGCGCCGAAAGCTGCATGGCACGGATGCCCTGCAGAAGTGGATGCAGGAGACCAGCGACCGCGCGGTCGAAGAACTCTCCCGGGTTCATTTCGATATCCCGGCCGAAGTGCGACGACTCGAGTGCATGATCGCCCCGACGCAGGAAGGCGGCATCTACTACACACCTCCCACCGACGATTTCTCACGAGCGGGACGCATGTGGTGGAGTGTTCCCGAGGGGGTCACGGAGTTCGACACCTGGCGTGAACTCACCACCGTGTACCACGAGGGCGTTCCCGGCCATCACCTCCAGATTGGCCAGGCGGTCCACAACAAAGCCATGCTCAATACCTGGCGTCGCAATGCCGGTACCTCGGGGCACGCCGAGGGCTGGGCTCTTTACGCGGAGCGCCTCATGGAGCAACTCGGCTACCTCGATGACCCGGCCGACCGGCTCGGGATGCTCGACGGACAGCGGATGCGCGCAGCACGCGTCGTCCTCGACATCGGTGTGCACCTCGAGAAGCCGCTTCCCGACGGGTCCGGACCGTGGACGGGTGACTATGCCTTCGGATACCTCGGCCGCAACGTCAATATGAGTCCGGAGTTCGTGAGATTCGAGGTGAATCGCTACCTCGGTTGGCCCGGACAGGCGCCGTCCTACAAGATCGGCCAGCGTATCTGGGAGCAGCTTCGAGATGAGTATGCCCGCCGGGAGGGAGCAGACTTCGACATCAAGGCTTTTCATAAGAAGGCACTCGATATCGGGGGGGTCGGGCTGGATACCCTGAAGGCGGCGCTGCTCGCGTAGGCGCCCTACCCCGATGAGGAATTCTTCGGTGACATCCTCGATTCGCTTCATCCGCTCCCTCGCCTCCACTTCAGCGCGACTCCGCCGGGTGGCACCGGCGTGGGAACCGATGTCCTGAACGCCTCGGTAGCCCGCGTCGGTGGCTTTGGCCCGTGCTGCCGGTGCCTGCCTCAGACGGCATCATCTTCCCGGCGTGGAAACGGGACGTGATGTTCACCGTGGCGAACACGACGATCCTCGACGCTCGCGGCTTCACCTCGGCGAGCGCGGTTCCTAAATTGCATCTCGTATGCGGTGACCGGCAGATGGTCGACGCGGTCACCGCCGAATGCGATAGCGCTGTAGTCCATTTCGAGCAATCCCGTGCCCTCATCTGTGCTGTCGGCGACCGTCGTCAGCGAAGCACTCCGCATGGCGTCGACAGTGATCGCCGTGCGCGTCGGACGAGTCCGCATCCGGCCACCACACCCGATCACGTCCATTGTGACCCTCGCCTGTGACCCTCGCCTGTGACTCTCGCCGAACGATTCGACGACGCGAGCGTTCTTCAGTACGTCACCGTCATGATCGACGCGCCGATCATCGGTAGGGTCTTTGAGTATTCCGGGTCTTTCAGCTACGGGATCCGGTCGGGGAAGAGTTGACATGAGTAACCGCATCGTGATCGCCGGTGCATCCGGATTCATCGGCAGGTATCTCGCCCGGTCTTTCGCTGCCGAGGGTTCAACCGTCTCGCTGATCGGACGACGATCCGGACGGTCGGGTCGGGCGGATGCCACGTGGGGCGACACCGCCGGCATCGCGGATCTCCTCGATGGCGTCGACCTGCTCATCAATCTGGCGGGTAAGAGCGTCAACTGCCGCTACACCGAGCAGAACCGGGCGGAGATACTGCGCTCGCGGGTAGAGACGACCAGGGAACTCAGTCGGGGTCTGCGTGCCTGCGAAAACCCGCCGAGCCTGTGGATCAACTCGTCGACGGCCACGATTTACCGCCATGCGGAAGATCGTCCGATGGCCGAGGATGCCGGTGAACTCGGCGAGGGATTCTCGGTCGGGGTGGCCCGTTCGTGGGAGGAAACCCTCTTTGACGGCGACCTTCCGGGCGTTCGCCGAGTTGCCCTCCGTATGGCGATCGTGCTCGGGGACGGCAGCGCTCTGATCCCGCTCATCCGACTCGCGCAGGTCGGCCTCGGCGGACCGCAACTCGACGGACGATGGTTCTCGACCGCGTCGCGGCTCTCCGCCGGTACCTTTCACCGGTTCCGTGCGCGGGGCGGCCGGCAGCGGTTCAGTTGGATTCACATCGCCGACGTGGTCGGAATCGTCAAATTCCTGCGCGTACACGCCGAGTTGGATGGCGTCATCAATGCCAGTTCGCCGAACCCGTCCGACAACGTCACGGTCATGCGCACCCTCCGCGATGTTCTCGGCGTTCCCATCGGCCTATCCGCGCCGCGTTGGATGCTCGAGTTCGGCTCGATGGTGATCCGGACCGAGACCGAGCTCGTGCTCAAGAGCCGTTGGGTCGTGCCGGAACGACTATTGGACGCCGGTTTCGAGTTCGCCTACCCGGATCTTGCGCCCGCCCTTCGTGACATCATCGCCACGCGGAGGCTTGGGACTCCCTCCGCGGACCGGACCCTCCCGGTGGTCGGTTAGCTCCTCCCATCTGAGGAGCTGCAGATCCTCTCGGGAAGCGCGCCGCCCTGCACGAAATGCAGGAAGACCTGTTACTGCTGAGGCGCGTGAGCCTCACCCGTCACTTGCGTCACATAAACTCCTGCATTTGCAACGGATTGGAGTCAACCGCCGCGGTGGACGGAGGATGGCCCGGATGGCGTACCTTCGCCGGGACCGTCTTCCGCTCTCCGCATCAGCGCACGAACGCCTCAGCGCGCGAACGCATCAGCGCGCGAACGCCTCGGCTGCGTGAACGCCGAGTGGGTAACGCTCACGGTAGCGTGCTCCTTTTGGGGGCTATAGACTGAGGCGTCGCAATTCTGCGGCGACTTATCCGCGTGCCAGTCGCGGAAATCACACAGAACACTCTCGCGTGAGAGCACTTACTCGCGGCCGGCCCTGAAAAACGTCCATCCTGGAGCAACTACTACATGACAATCGTAACGACCGACAAG
>JBKJLH010000133.1:0-11740 GCA_046597035.1 Lacisediminihabitans sp. | reverse complement strand
TCTCCAGCACCGAGTAGCGCCGATTCCGACATCGACAGAGCGACGCTGATCACGAAATCGCCATTTTCGACACGAGTTGATTTTCGTGCAGGTGCGCACGTGGGGCTGAGTAACGCGGCGAAATCCCCACGTTGTGCCATTGGCGGACGATATGGCCCGCCCTCTCCAGACCGCAGTCGAGACCGTAGTGCGATCCGTGCGGGTCGTCGACAGCGGAACGGCTGGCCCACCATCGTGCTTGATGGCAACATCCCGCCGATTCCAACCGATCGCGGGACAGGGGTATTCTCACAGTGCTGCCCGGCGGAGGTGATTAGCTGAAAACCGCGACAGTGTGGATGTCCGGCGCCGAGCCTGAGCATGGTTGATGCGGGTGCGAGCGAAGGCAGATCCGGATTCCGCAATCCGTCGTCGTCAGGGGTCTCCTTCCCGCGTCGCGGATTTCACCGAGCATGGTGGGGAAACCCCTCATAGCGTTCGAGATAAGTCCTGGATAGCGTGAGGCACAGCCGAAGAAAGGGTCGTGTTTGAGACCCTGCCCGGCGCTCTGGCGGAGATTCCCATGCAGGTCTTCTGACCGGCCAAAACCGTCTCCCCCACCGTTTCCATTTAGACAGGAGAATACTGATGAACACACTGACCCTCGCAGACGCCCGACGCGTCATTGCAGCAGCGGAAGTACGCGCGGACGAGATCGAACAGCCCATGAACATCGCGGTCGTGGATGGCGGGGGAAACCTCGTGGCACACGTGCGCATGGACGGAGGCATGCTCGGCAGCATCGACATCTCGATCAATAAGGCTTTCACCGCGCGGGCATTCGAGATGTCCACCAAGGAACTGTCCGAGCATTCTCAGCCTGGTGCGCAGTTCTATGGCATCCACAACAGCAATCACGGGCGCATCATGATCTTTGCCGGGGGCATCCCGATCCGTCGTGACGGTATGGTGATCGGTGCGATCGGGGTCAGCAGTGGCAGCGGAGAGCAGGACCAGACCGTCGCCGAAGCGGGTGTTGGGGCTATCTGAACCTGGCCCGTCGACTCGACCACGGTGTCCAGGTCCGTCGAATCCGCGCCCATCGCGTGCGGGTAAATCCGCGAGAAGCTCTCATCAGATTGAGGTGGTGGGCGCCGACGCCGCGATGGTGGATATTCATAGCCTGTTGAGTTGGGGTTAGGCCTGGCCGGGTAGCAGCCCGAGCGCGGTGACGGCGGCGCGCTCATCGAGCAACTCCGCCACTGAGGTATCGATCCGCGACCGGGAAAATGGATCGATCGGCAGATCGGGAACAACCTCCCAGTCCCCGCCCGTAGAAGTGACGGGAAACGAACACACCAGCCCAGCCGGAACGCCGTACGAGCCGTCCGACACGATGCCGGCCGAGGTCCAGTCGCCTGCCGCGCTGCCCCGCATCCAGTCGCGCATATGGTCGATAGCGGCGTTGGCAGCGGACGCCGCCGACGACGAACCGCGCGCGTCGATGATCGCCGCCCCGCGCCCGGCCACGGTGGGAATGAACTCGCTCTCGAGCCATCCCTGATCCACCGCAACAGGATCTCCAGAACGGAGCGCCTGGCTCAGATCCGGATACTGCGTAGCGGAATGGTTCCCCCAGATCGTCAGGCGCGAAAGCTCGGACACCGGCACTCCGGTGTGACGGGCAAGCTGCGAGAGTGCCCGATTGTGGTCGAGGCGTGTCATCGCGGTGAACCGGGCGGCGGGCACATCCGGAGCGTGCGATGCCGCGATCAATGCGTTCGTGTTGGCGGGGTTACCCACCACAAGCACGCGGATATCGGCCGCGGCGCTGTCATTGATCGCGCGACCCTGGGGCCCGAAGATATTACCGTTGGCCGCCAGCAGGTCGCCCCGCTCCATGCCAGCCGTGCGGGGACGGGAGCCGACAAGCAGCGCGACGCTTGCTCCGTCAAAGGCGTGCGTGGCGTCATCCGAAATATCGATGGATGCCAGAAGCGGGAAGGCGCAATCGTCCAGTTCCATGGCGATCCCCTCCGCCGCGCGCATCGCTGGCGGCACTTCCAGCAAACGTAACTCGACCGGTACACCCGGCCCGAGCATCGCGCCGGATGCGATGCGGAAGAGGAGGGCGTAGCCGATCTGTCCGGCTGCGCCGGTCACTGTGATTCTCACCCTCTGACAGTACGCCGCTCTGCAGCGCCGGCGTGGCCGCCCGCGCATTCCCCTCGGAGTCGGGCGCCGATTCGACAGCCGTCCCGGCGAAGGGCTTGAGGACCGACAAGCGATGCGATGACAGCTCATCTTGTGGGGTAGCATCCCGGCAGGGGTGCTTTCGCCGTCGACGTGACTCAATGAGTTGGCGGTGAAGATCTTGTTCCGTCGGAGACTCCGGCGCATGCGGGCTCCGGCAAGGACGATGATGTCAACCCCTGAAGCCCCCACTCGCGGTCCGGCTCGGCCGATGCCCTACATAGTCGCCGGTATCCTCTTGGCAATCGCGATCGTCGCACCCCTTATCGTTCCGTTTTACGCGCGCACGGATCCTCAGCTCTTCGGCCTACCATTCTTCTACTGGTACCAGATCCTGTCGGTGTTCATCGAGGCCTTTATTCTCTGGATGACCTACCTGATCGTGATCCGTGAAGACAATAGGCGTCGCGCGGCGGTGCGCACACTGCCCGATGCTCCGCACCTCGATTCCTCGATGGCGGCACAGAAATGAGCGCTGCGATCTACGGCCTTGCGGCCGTGACAACACCCGCCGCGCGGCCGGTCAACGGCATCGCGCTTGCGGTGCTCATCGTGATCTTCGTTGGAGTCGCCGCCATGGGCTTTCTTGCCTCTCGCTGGCGGGTCAAGCCGGCCGAACGAGGCATGAAGTCGCTAGACGAGTGGGGCCTCGGTGGGCGAAGCTTCGGCAACTGGATAACCTGGTTCCTGCTCGGCGGTGATCTCTATACCGCCTACACCTTCATCGCTGTCCCCGCCGCGATCTACAGCACCGGCTCGGTGACTGGTTTCTTCGCTGTTCCGTACACGATCGTGCTCTACCCGATCGTATTTCTCCTAATGGCGCGACTCTGGTCTGTATCCCACCGCCACGGCTTCGTCACCCCGGCGGACTTCGTCGGTGGCCGCTATGGCAGCAAGGCCTTGTCGACCGCCGTCGCACTCACCGGCATCCTCGCCACGATGCCATACATCGCCCTTCAGCTGGTCGGTATCAAGGCGGTGCTCGAGGTTCTCGGCCTCGGCAACGCGAGCAATCCGTTCCTTGCCGATCTGCCTCTGATCATCGCCTTCGTAGTTCTCGCGGCCTACACCTACACCGCGGGACTGAGAGCTCCGGCAACGATTGCCGTCGTGAAGGACCTCCTCATCTACGTCGTGATTATCGTCGCCATCATCTGGCTGCCGTCCCATTTCGGCGGATGGACCCAGATATTCCACGCCGCTGATGCGAAAATGTCGGCGGTCAACCCGGCGACGGGCAAGGCAGTGGGGTCGATAATCCCCGGGGCGACCAGTATGAACGCCTATTGGACGCTCGCCCTCGGCTCCGCGATGGCGCTCTTCATGTATCCGCATTCGATCACCGGGGTTCTGGCGACGAAGAGTCGGAACGTCATCCGCCGGAACGCTGTGTTGTTACCGCTGTACTCGGTCGTGCTCGGGCTGCTTGCGTTGCTCGGTTACGTCGCGATCAAGGCCGGCACGATCCCAGTGGGTGCCAACGGGGTCATCAACCCGCAGCTGGTGGTGCCACAGCTCTTCCTCGACAATTTTCCGGCCTGGTTCGCCGGAATCGCCCTCGCGGCGATCGCAGTCGGCGCTCTCGTGCCGGCGGCCATCATGTCGATCGCGGCCTCCAACCTCTTCACCCGCAACATCTATCGCGATCTGATCAAGCCGGATGCGACGCCGGCGCAGGAGGCCAAAGTATCGAAGATCACGTCGCTGGTCGTGAAGTTCGGAGCGCTGATCTTCGTCATCGGCATGGACCAGTCGGCGGCGATCAACATGCAGCTGCTCGGCGGAATCTGGATCTTGCAGACCTTCCCGTCGATCGTCGCCGGGCTCTACACGAGGTGGTTCCACCGCCGCGCGTTATTGCTCGGCTGGGCGACAGGAATCGCCTTCGGAACCATCTCCGCGTTCAACGTGATCAACCCGGTCACCAAGGCGCACTTCGGTGGGTCGGTCGCCGTGATTCCGTTCACCGACATTCCGATCTACATTGCGATCACCGCTTTCGTGATCAACGGGATCGTCGCGGTGGTGTTCACCCTCGTCTTCAGAGCGGTCAAGATGAAAGAGGGCTTGGATATCACGACCGCGAACGACTACGGAGCAGACGAGCATGACACCAAGCTTGTGAAGGTCACCCAGAATGCCAAGTGGCGTGAGCCGGAGTCGGACTCCCCCATCCTCTGAGGCTTCGGCGATGCCATCGCCCGACCCGACGTGACGCTAGCGGAGCATGCCTGCGATCGGTGCTCAGATTGTCGCGCAGGTCTGTCAGAGTTCCTTCACCAGCCAGCCGACGCAACAAGAAAGTCAGATGAATCTACTGGAAAGCACGCTCATCCTCTTCGCCGGGATGGCGGCCGGTGTTATCAACGTGGTCGCCGGAGCAGGCACCCTCATCACTTTTCCGGTGCTGCTGGCGCTCGGGATCCCGCCCATCACGGGCAACGTGTCGAACACCGTGGGGTTGGTGCCCGCCGCGATCACCGGTGTCTATGGCTATCGCCGTGAACTCAAGGGCCAGTGGCGGAACGTACTCTGGATGGCGTCGGTCTCCGCGCTCGGTGGGGTTGTCGGTGGAGCGCTCCTGCTGCTGCTCCCCGCGACGAGTTTCTCGGTCATCGTGCCATTCCTGCTCCTGCTCGCGGCGCTACTCTCCGCTATCCAGCCCCGCGTCGCACGGTTCGTGCGTCGCAAGTCCACTGCCGCGAAGTCGGATACCCGCCCGCTGACGGTCGGGCTGCTGCTTGGTATTCTTGCCACTGGCGTGTACGGCGGATACTTCGGCGCAGCACAGGGCGTCATCCTGCTGGCCCTGCTCGGCATCATGTGGTCCACCGAGATGCACAGGGCGAACGGGGCGAAGAACGTACTGGCCGGGGTGGCCAACGTGGTGGCGGCGGTGATCTTCATCTCCAGCGGGAGGGTCGATTGGCAGATAGCGCTGCTGGTGGGCGTCGGCTCGGCAGCGGGAGGGTGGGTCGGGTCGCGAATCGGGCGACGGCTTCCGGCAGCTGTGCTCCGGACCATACTCGTCGTCGTGGCACTCACGGCCGCTGTGATCCTGTTCCTGAAATAGCCCGAATCGCCAGCAGGTTCGGCGTGAGTGGTCAGGGCGTCTCTTGTGACTGGCCCGTCGGGGGCTTCCGACACGGTGACCAATCGATTGGCGCCTCGGCTCCGAAGCTATGTCACCTGATTCGGCGGAGTGAGTATGCGGCCGCTCAACCCAGCGACCAGGCGATTCTTTTACCCGTGGCCGTGCTCGAAAGGATTTCATCACCGTGGATAAATTCAGTCAACCGCGTCGTCGACTTCGCCTCGTGGCGACAGCCTTCGCGAGCGACACCCCCTCGAGGTCGACAGTCATGCCGACCTCATCCACCGATAGCGGCCAATTCGGCCTTTTAGAACTGGAGCGGTCTTATGTTTGACGATAAATTCATCACCTCTGCCATCAAGCGCAGTGCCGAGACCTCGGTCGACCGCCGTCGCTTGTTCGCCATGGCCGGTGTCGCCGGTGTCGGTGCCGCTGCCGCGTTGGTAACTTCAGCTGGCCCCGCGATGGCATCAGAAGCCGACAAGGACAAGGACAAGGACAAGGAGGGGAATGGCGCACCCAGCGATGCGTCGATTCTGAACTTCGCCCTGAACCTCGAATACCTTGAAGCCGAGTTCTACCTGCATGCCACCACCGGGATGGGCCTGCCGATGGAGCTGACAACGGGCCGGGAAAAGCGCGGCGAAGTTTCCGGTGGTCGTGCAGTTCCCTTCACCACTCCGACAATTCGTAAGATCGCGTTGGACATTGCAAAAGACGAGAAAGAGCATGTCGCCTTCCTTCGTAGTGCTCTCGGGAATGCGGCTGTGGCGCGTCCGGCGATCTCCTTGGATGCCAGCTTCACCGCGGCTGCGATGGCTGCCGGGCTCATAAAGAAGGGACAAACCTTCGATCCCTATGCCAACGAGTTGAACTTCCTGTTTGCGGCGTTTATCTTCGAAGACGTCGGAGTCACCGCCTACAAGGGAGCGGCGCCCTTCATTACAAATAAGACCTACCTCAGCGCAGCCGCTGGAATTCTGGCGGTGGAGGCATACCACGCGGGGATCATCCGTACCACCCTGTACACGGAGGGTATCGAGACGCCGGCGGTCTACGACGCCGTGCAGAAGATTTCCGATGCCCGCGACAGTCTCGATGGTCCGTCAGACGATGACCAGGGTATCGGTACCGCCGCGGCGTCCAACTTCGTCCCCACCGACGCGAACGCGATCGTCTATGGCCGCACCCCAGGTCAAGTGCTGAACGTGGTGTACCTGAATCCGAAAGAGGTCCGTTCCGGCGGGTTCTTCCCTTCCGGCGTAAACGGACGGATCAACACCAGCGGCAGCTGACCGCACCCTCGGCCAGCAGACTCTCCTCTCACCCGAACGGGAGTTGAGATAGCGGCTCTCGGTGCGCACATGCCCGAATTGTGCGCACCGAGGGCTAGCTGTTCTCCTGTCACCCGGCAATGTCTCTGCTGTGGCCGCTCCCCAATGAATGCGCGGTCCCGCGATTCGCAGATACCCCAGGCCAGCCCCGTCGTGAGATCTGGTCATCGCACCTTCATACGGCGGTTCTGGGACCGAATGCCAGACCTCGGAGTCGTGGTGTGGGGAACGCGGATCACCGCCGACCACGCCAACACGCGCCTGGACGACCGGGGGGTCGGTCGTGGCAACTTGATTCTCTGCCAGATCGTGGTCTTCGTTCTGCACAGGCACACCCTCGGCCTCAGGTCGATGACGCCCGGGTGGTGACCGAGGGAGGCTCCGATGCACGCGAGCCGTCCGATGTCGGCGAGGGCGTGCGTCCCGGCTTCAGCGACATCCGCCGTCCTCTTGGCCAACCCCACCCGGGTGAGCCTCCCGGTAGGTGAGCACTGAATGATTGTCGGGGGCGCTGTGGGCGGATCGAACTGAGAGAAGCCCACGGACGTCATCGGCGTGGTCCTGCTCCATTCGCATGCCCGGGCCGCGCAACACTGAATCGGAGCACCCCTGACAGTCCCGCTGCGAGAGCTCACCCGTCATGAACGGGGCGATCGCAAGCGGGCGATCAGGCGTCGCTGTCGACGACCAGGCCGACATCAGCCCGAAGCCGCCTTCATGTGACCTGTCCTGCAGGAGGACGCCCATTCGGATTCTGATGCGACACGGTTCACGGCGGGCTGAGATGAGCCCTCCGAGACGGTTGCCGTCCATAGCTCGGGAGCAGATAGGTTCTTTCTCATGCGGTTAGGCGTTTTAGACATCGGTTCGAATACCGTGCACCTCCTGCTGGTCGACGCCCATCCCGGCGCGAGTCCGGTCCCCTTCGCCTCCCATAAGCTGCCGCTGCAGCTGCTCAAATTTGTGGATGAGACCGGAGCGATCTCCGAATCCGGGCAGCATGAGTTGATCGATTTTGTTACAGAAGCCAGCCTTTTTGCGGCGGAACACCATGCTGAAGACGTGCTCGCATTCGCAACATCCGCCATTCGCGAGTCATCCAATGGCCCCGCCGTCCTTGAGCGAGTCTTTGTTGAGACCGGCATTCGTCTCGCCGAATTGAGTGGACCGGAGGAAGCGGCGGCTACTTTCTTCGCAGTTCGCCGTTGGTATGGCTGGGGGGCAGGCAATATCTTGAACCTCGACATCGGCGGTGGTTCATTCGAACTGGCGATCGGAGCAAATGAACAGCCCGACTTCGCCGTATCGGTGCCCTTGGGCGCCGGTCGCCTCACCCGGGACAGGCTGGACGGAGATCCGCCTGATCGCACAGCCATCGAGGTAGCCCGGGAGCATATTCGCGAGACCCTCGCGGCGCCGATCGAGGCGATCTCCCAATTCTCGTCCCCCACGATCGTCGCGGGAACCTCGAAATCATTTCGCTCCTTGGCCAGAATCAATGGTGCGGCCCAGCAATCCGCCGGGCCTTACGCGGCGCGCGAATTAAAGCTGGTCGACCTGTCGCGACTGACGACCAAGCTCAGGCGTATGAAGATTTCGGCCCGGATGCAGCTCCCCGGTGTGTCCTTCGTTCGCGCGGAACAACTTCTCGCCGCTGCATTGGTTGCCGAGGAGGCGATGTCCGGGCTTGGCATCGACTCGATCCAGATCTGTCCGTGGGCACTGCGCGAGGGGTTGCTCCTGCAACGCTTCGACCACCTCACGACCACTGGATCAACTGTCGTGTCCCGGAGGGCCGAGGGTGTTCCGGGACGTCCAGCTGCCCAAGTCGACGACGTTCGGTCCCCGGAATTTCGGCCACGGGAGGAGTCTCTCTTCAACTCGCAACAAGAATGAGTCGTGCCACAACTGTCATCATGAGCGTCGCCGGAGAATAGAGGTCCGGTTCGACGTCACCGGCAGCTGGTGGTGAACGGGATCGTCCATGGACAGATCGTTCTTGCGGCCGTCAGCGTCGTTCTGGACGGGGGCGACGGAGACCAATCCGGTGATCTGAGTCAGCTGACACAGGCGCCCGTCGGAATGTTTCTACTCTGGATCGTCGCGACCGTCTGCCCCACAGCGGACCAGCGGTACTCCAATCAGACCGCGGGAGCGGTCGCCGACCGACTTTGGGCATGAAAAAACTGACCGAACGACTGCTTGACCCCCGTTTGGGGAGGTCTTAGCCTTACTTCATTCCCTCGACCGTGGTCGGGTTCGCCCGGGTGCGGCTCCTTTCGGTCGGCGATGGCGTCATCGAGGGGGCGTCGCTCCGATTGTCGTTAGGCACTCTGGGCGTCTTGATGTGGAGTGAGAAGTGAAACGTCTTTGTTCTATCGGGGCACTGCTGGCGGTGTCACTGGCGGTCGGCTCCCTCATGGCGGCAGCCCCCGCCCAAGCATCCGCACCCGTTTCTGCTCCCTCGGCGTCGGGCCAGTCAGCTCAGGAATCTTCTGATACCGCTCGTATGGAGGGGCCTGGTACCACCCCGATTCCCTCGGCAATCGGGCCGCTCGCGAGCACCGCGGCGTCGTACCCATTCGGCGCTGCCGACCACCAGACGGTGCCCGAGAACCTCGCCAAGGTCGGTTACGTGGAGAAGGAATACCTCGTCAGCGGGAGTTCGAATGTATACAGCTGGCCGGCATCGGGTCCAGCCGCAATCCGCACGGCGGATGCGCCCTACACAACCCGCGTGCTCGTTCGGATGCCCTCTGTCGGCTCCAAGTTCAGCGGGAACGTCGTGGTTGAAATGCTCAACCCATCGAACCTTTTCGACCTCAACATCGGCTGGGCTGTCGCTCACACGCAGATGATCAAGAACGGCGACGCATGGGTCGGCATCACGGCCAAGCCGATCGCGATCGACGCGCTCAAGACCTTCGATCCGGCGCGCTACGCTTCGCCTTCGTTCGCCAACCCCCTGCCTCTGACCGATCCAGCCAACTGCACCACGGTCGCTTCCGACAGTCGGCGCAGCACCGAGAACGGCCTCATCTGGGACATCTACACCCAGGTCGGGGCCTGGCTAAAGAGCAGTGCGGTCACCAACCCGCTCACCTTCGGGCGCTCCGCTACACGCGTGCAGCATGCGTACGGTTTCGGATATTCCCAAACCGGTGGCTACCTCGTCAACTACATCAATGCGATCCACCCGCTTGTCGTGAAATCCGATGGTAAGCCGGTCTACGATGCCTATATCGTCGCCGTCGCGGGCGGCGCCTTCGCTGGCGCCTACCCGATGAACCAGTGCGAGCCGGCACCCCCTGCCACGGATACTCGGCGACAGTTTTCGAACGTCGGAGTTCCGATTATGCGGATGATGTCGACATCCGACTACCTGCTGGGTATCGGATCGAGGCGTGCCGACAGCGACGTGACGGGTGACCGCTATCGTCACTACGAGATGGCTGGCGCAGCGCATGCTACTCCCGACGAGCTGACCTATTCGGCGGCCCCGGCAGACATTCTCAAAGCGGGTCGGGCGGTGCCTCCTTCGGCGTGCGACCAAGGTCCGCGCAGCCGGTTCCCGAGCGCGATCTTCTTCGACGCGGCGCTCCGCAACCTCGACTGGTGGGTTCGATACGGCATCGCGCCGCCACACTCCCAGCCGATTACCGTCGTAAACGGCGCTTCGGTGCTCGACAAGTTCGGAAACGTGCAGGGCGGCCTCCGCTCACCGTACCTCGACGTGCCAACCAGTACCTGGTTCGGTACCTCAACCGGTGCGTCATTCTGCTTCATCGCGGGTCACGAGGTGCCGCTGCCACAAAACGTTCTCGACAGCTTGTACAACAACCATGGTGACTACGTAGCGAAGGTCGCCAAAGATGCGTTTAATCTCGTGGCTCAGCGGTTCCTAACCATCGATGATGGGGTGCGTTTGGTGCGCGAGGCGGCGGTTTCCGACATTCCGTAGCTGCTCGTTGAGTTCATCGTCAGGGAGTAACGCAACAGGGTCAGCGCACTAGACATCCGGAAATTGAATAGCTCCCCGTTGTCGTCCGACTGTGCACGCTCGAACCTGAGGCGCCCTTCAATTCCGACCTACTTTCGGTGCGAGGACCCAGTGGGAAGAAATGGCGGGAGTACTGTAAATACCGACCCGCTATTCGCCTCGGGGAGGTTGAAATAGCACGGCCGAGCAGGTTCGAGTGTCCCGAAAAACCTGAGGAGATCTTCGCGACTCGGGGAAGAGCGCAGCCCCACAGAAAGACCAGATCGTGACCTGGGTAGCTACGACAAATCTTGGTGTGCCTTTGGACCTGAATCGCAGGGAACGACTCAAAGTGATCCTCCCCGTCGTCCCGATAGTCCGACTCACCGACTACACCGCCTGAATCACCCAACCCGCCTTCAGTCGAGGTAGCGATGGGGTATTGCAAGGGAAAAATTGAGACAGAAAAGCGCGATGTTTATCCCCTAGCAGATCAGCAATGCCGTGTCATCTGCAGGAACAATAAGATGCAAAATTCTCTTGCCGCTCATCCTGGGCTTCCTTCTCTCCGACATCATCCAAGCCCTCGTCTGCACGGAGCAGATCACTGGATGGATGGATAACGATTCGCCCCGTGCCATCAGTCGTGGCACTGTTTCGCAATGGCGCAAGTTTCTCGGCCTAGATGGCGTGTGAGATTACGTCCGCGCACCTGGATTGAGCTCGGGCGGATTCTCACCTTCGTGATCGGGTGGCAATCGACTATCGCCGAGTTCTTCGGCGGTCCGTTCATGATTATCCTCATCGCCCTAAGCTTTCGACCCTGGATATGCCGCAAAATTGTCAATGCAGCCCGGTAGTAAGCCGAGAAGCGTATTGCCGGATGGATGGTCATACCGCGATGGAGATGTCCGTCGTACCCTGGACCGGTCAACCCTTTCGACAGAATGGCGACGTCTTCGGCACGTGCGCCCGCCTGCAGAACCTGGAAGAGCGCGAAACGCGCCGCTTGCTGGAGGCGAACATCGCCAGCGTTCTCGATGTCGCAATTTTCCCAGAAATCATCGAGATAGCTGCGCTGCTCGGCCAGCAGCCCGA
>JBKJLH010000099.1:0-36278 GCA_046597035.1 Lacisediminihabitans sp. | reverse complement strand
ACCCGAAGTCGTGGACGCCGCTCGAGAAGCCCTGCTTATTGGCCACTAAACGGTGCGCAAACTACGCCACCTACCGCTGCGACTCACAACCGTCACGCGTCGTTTTTAGCGGGCTTGTGGGGATCTGTCCACACGCCGCGATTCGCATAACTATGTGTCGTAACCATGTGCTTGCGTTTGGGTGCTCACCGTTAGTTATGAGACACCTGGAGCGTTGTGGCGAGGCTGATCGGGTACGCGCGTGTATAGACCCGACCGCAATCAACGGATCGTCAAGGAGCTGACCTGCGCGCTGCCGGGGTCCGCCGCGATGATCTCTACCTCGACCAGGGCGTCCCCAGTAGTAGCTGACACCAGTTTCAGGATGCCTGCGAAAGTGTCAACTACTAACCGCTATGTCTCAACTAAATTGAGAACTCACATAAGGAGTGTGGCCGGGATACCACCGTGGAGGGGATGACGGGAATCGAACCCGCGCCATCAGTTTGGAAAACTGAGGCTCTACCATTGAGCTACATCCCCATTCGCCGTCGGCCGAGGCCGATTGCGCGGTTATCACCTTATTACATCAGCGCGGCGACGGTAACCAGTGCGCAGCAACGGTGCGATAAGCTTGACGAGGCCGATTTTCGGGCGCTTCGCGGCGTCTCGTCCCTGGGCCACCGGGCCCGACGGGCCCATCGGGATGTAGCTCAGCTTGGTAGAGTGCTCGGTTTGGGGCCGAGATGTCGCAGGTTCGACTCCTGTCATCCCGACATCACCCGCATCATCCTCATCGAGCACGCCCCAGGAACCAAGCCCCCGATAGCACGCAGGAGAACCAACGTGAAGACTACGGTCGAGAAGCTGAGCCCGACACGAGTGAAGCTGAGCATTTCAGTCACTCCCGAAGAGCTCAAGCCCAGCATTGATCACGCCTACAGCCACATCGCCGAGTCGGTCAACATCCCCGGCTTCCGCAAGGGTAAGGTTCCGCCGCCCATCATCGACCAGCGCGTCGGCCGCGACGAGGTCCTCAACCACGCGGTTAGCGACGGCTTGGACAAGTTCTACCGCCAGGCCATCGAAGAGCAGAAGATCCGCCCGCTCGGTCGTCCAGAAGCTGATGTCACGGGCCTGCCCAGCACGAAAGACTTCTCCGGCGACCTCGAGGTGAGCGTCGAAGTAGACGTGCGCCCGGAGTTCACGGTTCCGAGCCTCGACGGAATCACCCTCATCGTCGACGCCATCGAGGTGACGGATGATGAGGTCGAGACCGAGCTGCAGAATCTGCTCTCGCGTTTTGGAACCCTGATCACCGTCGAACGCCCCGCGACCACCGGCGACTTCGCCCAGATCGACCTCGTAGCCGCCATCGGCGGCAATGAGGTCGACACTGCCAACGCGATCTCCTACGAGGTCGGCTCTGGTGACCTTATCGACGGCATCGACGAGGCCCTCGACGGACTCAGCGCCGGCGAGACGACCGTCTTCGAGTCCAAGCTGCTCGGTGGCGACAACGAGGGCGAGTCCGCGGAGATCACGGTCAAGCTCCTCGCCGTAAAGGAGCGTGAGCTCCCCGCGGCAGACGACGATTTCGCCCAGATCGCCAGCCAGTTCGACACCATTGGCGAGCTCAAGGATGACATCAAGGTGCAGGTCAGCCGCTCGAAGCTCTTCGGACAGGGGACCCAGGCGCGCGACCAGGTCGTCGACAAGCTTCTGGAGTCGGTCGAGATCCCGGTTCCTCCGCAGCTCGTGCTCGACGAGGTGCACCGCCACCTCGAGAACGAGAACCGCCTCGAAGACGATGAGCACCGCGCCGAGGTCACCGAATCGAGCGAGAAGACGTTCCGAAGCCAGATCCTGCTCGACACCATCGCCGAGGCGGAAGAGGTGAAGGTGAGCCAAGACGAGCTCACCCAGTACCTCATCCAGGGCGCCGCGCAATACAACATGGAGCCGGGCGAGTTCATCAAGGTGCTCGACTCGAACGGCCAGATCCCCGGAATGATCGGTGAGGTCGCCCGCGGCAAGGCGCTGGCCATCGTGCTGTCCAAGGCCAAGGTGGTCGACTCCAACGGGGACGCGGTCGACATGACCGAGTTCACGGCTCCCGTCACCGGCCCCACCGACGGTGAGGACTTCGTCGAGGCGACCGCAGGGAGCGGCTCAGACGACCACGAGGGCCACAACCACGGCTGATCCCGTGCTTGATCTCGGTCTGCTCTTCGATGTCGACGGACCTCTCGCGAGTCCCGTAAGCCGCAGCATCCGCATCCCGAGCATTCTCGACGACCTGGTAGCGCTCGCGGCGGCGGGAGTGCCGATCGCGTTCGTCACGGGGCGTTCGGACTCGTTCATTCGCGACCAGGTCATCGCGCCGCTGTGCGAAGTCGGACTTGCGGCTGCCCTCGACGAGCCGGGCGCGCGGATGTTCGGCGTATTCGAGAAGGGCGCATCCTGGGCTCCCATCACGAGCCTGGGAATGGGCACGGTGACGGTCGACGAAAGTGTTGCGTTACCGGCCTCGATCGTCGATGGGATTCGCTCGCTCGTAGCGGACGGATTTTCCGACACGATGTTCTTCGATGAGACCAAGCGCGCGATGATCTCGGTGGAGCAGCGCACCGACGTCACAGCAGAGGCATACAAGCATGCCCAGTCGTGGTTCAACGACGCCAGCTTCGCTTTCCTCGCCGCTGCGGGAATCGGTGTGAGGATCGGGTCGCGATCGGCGCCGGATGCCGCGGGAAATGTGCCATTTCGGCTGGACTCCACGATCATCTCGACCGACATCGAATCGGTGCTCCTTGACAAGGACCGCGGTGCGGCCCGTGCCCTCGAGTACTTCGCCGGACTCGGGACCCTTCCGACCCTGTGGCGGTCGATCGGGGATTCCCGCAGCGACTACCTCATGGCCGATCACCTCCACGGTGCCGGCTATGACGTCGCGCACGTGGATGTGCGGCCCGCGGATGGTGTTCTCGAGCGGCCATACCGGGTGATCGTCGAGGGCGACTCGATCCACGACGAAGCGGGGGCTGCGTTCCTCGGTTACTGGGTGCGCCGACTCGCCGCGAGCGGCGACCGCGGTGAGAGTGTCGACGTAGCGGCGTTGTAGCGGAGCCTCGGCGGCTGGTCTATGAGCGACCGGCAGAAGGATGCGGATGCCGCCGCCAGCGGAAACGCCGTGATCGCCCGCATCCGTCCGCCTTCACGCACGCCGTACAGCACGGCGGCGGCATCCGGTGTGCCGACCACCACGGTGCGTACTCCTGTCGCCCCGTCAAGGGAATCCTGGTCGAGCAACAGGAGGGTGTCGCTCGGCGGTTCGATGAGCCGGGGGAGTACCGCCGCGGTCACCCGGTCAAGCAGCGTTCCGTCGCCCGTGGGGAGGAAATCATCTGCTGGCAGACCGAGCGTTCGGGCGAGTGCGCCGTCAAGCCAGCGATCGCGTTTCAAACCGTAAGGAGTCTGAATCGTCGAGAGCAGATAGCCGTAGACATGCAGCAGGCCGGCGTTTCCGATCGGCCAGGCGGCATCGATCGCGGCGAGGCCGTGGAGCCGCTCAAACTCGCCTCGGGTGATCACCGGAGAGTCGATATTTTCATCGATCACCGTCGACAGCCCCCAGTTGTCGAAGGCCCGGGTTGCGGCATCCGTCTTCACTTGATCGTCGATCGTCGGGTGCGCCACCGTCCCATCGTACGGATGGCTGTGGGGAAGGCCGTCCCGAGCTGTTACCGAGGATTTACCTGCTGTTAATCTCACCGTGGTCGTTTCGTCGCTGGAATAGTCTTACTGTGGACATTGCGTCCAGCCGGGATGACGGAAGCGGAGAAATAAACGTGGCCCAGCACGGGAAAGTAATGGTGTTCGACTTCGACGGCACGGTGTCGCTCGGAGACGGACCGGTTCTTTCCTATGCGCGCTTCGTCGCGGCCGGACTCGAGCAGACGGAACGCGCGACGTTTCTTGCGGACATCGAGGCGGGCCTCTCCGGCGTTTTTCCCGGTTGCTTCGACCCACTTGACGGCTACGACCTGATTCGCCTGCTGTCGACTCGGTTCGCGGTGACGGATGCCGCGCACTCCGCCGCGTACACCTCAAGCCGCGCAGAACTCGCCACCGCCGCCGCCCCAGTCATCGCCCCGGTCGGCCTCGTCGACTTCCTTGCACGGGCGCGCTCGAACGCCCGTCTGGTGCTGGCCACTAATGCGCCGGACGTCGGCATCGCCCCGGCGCTCGAGTCCCTCGGTCTCTCCGATGCGTTCGACGTCGTCTACACCGCGGTCGGGAAGCCGGCCGGACTCGACTCCCTCCTCGACGAACTGCTCGCCAACTCGACCGTCGAAGATCCCGCTGCCGCTCTCGTGAGCATCGGGGACGTCTGGACAAACGACCTCGAACCCGCCCACCGTCGTGGGGCCACGACGGTACTCATCGGGTCGCGCGTGGATGCGCAGGCAACCCCGACCCTGCGCTGCGCCTCCCTCGAGGAGCTGTATCCCTTTCTCACCACCTGGCTCGAACCGCCACACCGCACGACCTCCACCGCATTGCCCACTCTCGAAACGAAGGTAGAAAAGTGATCCCCAGAACGGCACTCCTCCGCTCAACGGTCGCACTGGCTGCAGTTGCAGTCACCGCGGTCACCCTCTCGGGATGCTCGGCCCCGGCCGGCTCCACCACCAATACCAGCACGGCGAAGGATCCGACCTCCCTCACTCTCGCACTCGTGCCCTCGCAAGATCAGGCGGGCCTCGTCGACACAGCGAAGCCCCTCACCGACATGCTCACGAAGGCGCTGAAGATGCCGGTCACCGGCGTGGTGTCCAAGGATTACCAGGCCGCCGTTGAGGCGATGGGAGCGGGGCAGGCGCAGATCGGATTTCTTCCCTCGCTGCAGCTCTGGCAGGCGAGCGACCGCTACGGGGCATCCGTCGTGCTGCAGACCGAGCGCAACGGTAATATCACCTACCCCGCCCAGTTCATGACCAACAACCCCGACAAGTACTGCACCGATAAGCCCGTCGAGCGCGATGGCAAACTCTTTTGCAACGGCGCCGACGCGCTGAAGGGCCCTGCGGGACTCTCCTCGATCAAGAAGGTCACAGGTGCAAAAGTCGCCGTGCTCGGTCCGGGATCGCCGGCCGGCTATATCTATCCGATCCTCGCCCTGAAAAACGCCGGACTCAACACCGACAGCGACATCCAGAAGATCCCGGTCACTGCAAACGACGCCTCCGTTCTCGCCGTCTACAATGGCGACGCCGAAGTCGGTTTCAGCTTTTGGGACGCGCGTGACATCGTGAAACGGGACAAGCCCGACGTTGGGCAGAAAGTCGTGGTATTCGCACTCACCGACGAAATCCCGAACGACGGTGTGGCTCTCACGAAGGACCTGTCTCCCACGCTCAAGGACAGGATCACGAAGGCGCTCGAAGACTACTCGGGCACGCCGGAAGGATCGAAAGTGCTCACGTCGATCTACTCGATCACCAAGCTCGCACCGGCGAACCCCAAGACCCTGACCGTGGTCGCGGACGCCGCCAAAAAGCTGGGACTGCAGTAATCGTGGGTGCCGTACCGTTCTCCATCCACGCGAGGGATGTCACGGTGCGGTACCCGAACGGGGTCGTGGCGCTCGACGGAATTACCCTCGACATCGAGGCGGGGGAGATGGTGTCGGTGGTCGGGCTCTCAGGCTCGGGCAAAAGTAGCCTCATCCGTACCATCAACGGGCTCGTACCGATTAGCTCGGGAAGCCTCGAGGTGGGCGGCCGGCGCCTCGAGGCTCTCCGTGGTCGCGATCTGCGGGCGCTCCGCGGCGACATCGGGATGATCTTCCAGAGCTTCAACCTGGCAAAGCGGGCGAGCGTGCTGAACAACGTGCTGGTCGGGCGTCTGGCGCACACCCCCGCCTGGCGCACTTTCCTCGGCGCGTATCGTCCCGAGGACAAACAGATCGCCTACGAGGCTCTCGAGCGGGTGGGCATCCTCGCCAAAGTCTGGGATCGGGCATCCACTCTCTCGGGTGGTCAGCAGCAGCGGGTGGCGATCGCCCGCGCGCTCTCTCAACAGCCGCGCCTCGTGCTGGCTGATGAACCGGTCGCGAGCCTCGACCCGCCCACTGCCCACGGGGTGATGGGCGACCTGCGCCGCATCAATCAGGATCTGGGTATCACCGTGATCACCAACCTGCACCTCGTGGATCTGGCGCGCCAGTACGGAACCCGACTCATCGGGCTGCGGGCCGGGCGGGTGGTCTACGACGGAGCGGTGGCGGATGCCTCGGACTCGGTGTTCGAGAACATCTACGGGCGTTCGATCGAGTACCGGGATGTGCTCGGTACATGATCGCACTCGATCTGCCTCCACGACCGCGCGGACGGTGGAAGCCCTGGGCGGCCCTCGGGGTGATCCTCCTGATCACCGCTGTCACTCTCAGCCCCCAGGTCGGCATTTCGTTCGGCTTCGACGCGATCGTGCGCAACTGGCAGAACGGTGCCTCCAAGATCTTCGCGCTCCTCCAGCCCGACTGGTCGTTCTTTCCGCGCACGATCCCACCGCTGCTCGAGACGCTCGAGATGGCGGTTATCGCTACCTTTGTCGCCTCTCTCGTCGCCCTCCCGCTCAGCCTGTGGGCCGCTCGGCTCACGAACCCGAACCCGTGGACCCGCGGTGTGTTGCGCACGGTCCTCAACATCGTGCGGTCGATTCCCGATCTGCTCTACGCCTCGGTGCTCGTGGCGATGGTCGGGGTCGGGGCATTGCCGGGCATCATCGCGCTGCTTCTCTTCAATATCGGCATCATCGTGAAGATGGTGTCGGAGAACGTCGAAGCCAACGACAGCGGTCCGCTGGAGGCGGGCCGCGCGGCGGGAGGTACCCAGTTCCAGATCAATCGCGCGATTGCCACGGCGGATGCCCTGCCCGCTTTTGTGAACCAGACGCTTTACGTGCTCGAACTCAACGTGCGCGCCTCGACGGTGCTCGGTCTCGTCGGCGCGGGCGGGCTCGGTCTGCTCATCGATGCCGTGCGCACCTTCTATCGGTACGACCAGCTATCGCTAATCATCCTCGAGATACTGGTCGTGGTCATCGTGATCGATACCGCGAGCGACGCGATCCGAAGGCGGCTGGTATGAGCGTCTCCTCGCTGCTGCGACTGCCCCTGACACTGCCGCCGCACCCTACTCGCATGGGCCGGCTCGCGATCGGGATCATCGTCACGGTGGTTGTGGTGGCCGCTTTTTGGTCGATCAACATCAACTGGGCACGGCTCGGCAGCCTTCCGGCCGAGATCGTGCGTTACCTCGCTCTGATGTTCTCCGCACCGGACTGGTCGAAGCTACCGGAGGCCCTGCTGCAGACCTGGCGGTCGGTAGAGATGGCTTGGGTCGGAACGGTGCTCGGCCTGATCATTGCGTTACCGCTCAGTTTTCTCTCGGCTCGCGGGTTCTCACCGACGCCGGTGCGATGGGGGCTTCGGGTACTGTTCGGGGTGATCCGGGCGGTACCGGAGATCATCATCGCTATCGTGATCCTCTCGGTCACCGGGCTCACGCCGCTCACCGGAGCCCTCGCGCTCACCGTCAACAGCATCGGCACGCTCGGTAAGTGGGGCTACGAGTCGATTGAGGGTGTGGATCCCGGACCAATCGAAGCGGTTCGCGCGGCCGGCGGGTCGGGTATCGACGTGATCCGCTGGGGTCTCTGGCCGAGCGTGACCCCCGAATTCATCTCCTTCTGGCTCTACCGCTTCGAGATCAACGTGCGGGCATCCGCGGTTCTCGGACTCATCGGGGTCGGCGGTATCGGCGACATGCTCACGAGCTACACCCAATACCGGCTCTGGTCGGTGGTCGGGGTGCTGCTCATCGTGGTCGTGGTCGTTACGATGAGTGTCGACGCCGTGTCCGGCGCCATCCGCCGTCGAATCACCGAGGGAGCCACCGTTCGTGAGCTGGACCGGTAGCGACGACGTGGCAGTGACAACACGCATCGCGACGGTGCTGAATTCACTGCAGCCCAGCGAGCGCCGCGTGGTCGACCACATCATCGGCGACCTGGACGGCGTGGTCGAGATGACCGCCCAGGATCTCGCTGATCGCACCGGAGTCGCCCGCTCCTCGGTGATCCGCACCTGCCAGACGCTGGGCTACCGTGGATTTCCGCAGCTGCGGGTCGCCCTCACCCGGGAGCTTGCCCAGTCCGTCCGGCGCGAGGACTTCGGCGAATCCGCCCTCGGCACGATCCGTGCCCAGATCGCCGCGCTCGCGGCATCTCTGCCCCAGATCGCGAGCGTCCTGAGCGAAGCGGATGTCGAGACGGCGGTGGTCACGCTACTGTCGGCGACCCGGCTGCTCGCCCTCGCCAACGGTCTCTCGTCGCCCCTGGCCTCCGACCTCTCCATGCGGCTGACCGCCATCGGGCGCCCCACCGAATTCGTCGCCGATCCGATCGGCCAGCAGATCGCCGCCCGCCAGCTCTCCCCGGTGGATGCGGCGATCATCCTGAGCGGCAGCGGTGCCAACGAGTCGAGCCTCAAAGCCGCTCGTGCGGTGAAGCTCACCGGGGCCAGACTCGTGGTGATCACCTCGTTCGCTACCTCGCCGCTGGGGTCCCTGGCGGATGTCGCCCTCGTGGTGGCTCCAGCGAGCGGGTCATTCCGCCACGAACTCGAGCACACCTCCCGGGTGCCGCACGTGATCCTGCTCGAGTCGCTCGTGGAGGTGGTCGCCACTCGCCTCGGCGATCATGCACGCTCTGCCCGCTCGACGGTACTCACCATCCTCAGTGACAACCTCAGTGACTGACCTCTTCGACTGACCTCTTCGCTGGCAACCGCTCTGCCCACGGCGAACACGGCGGTTTCGCCCCCGAGCCTCCGATAGATTCGTCAGCAGCGACAAACTGAAACGGAGCGCAACAATGGCCCAACCGGCATTGGTCTCGAGTATTTTCGACCAACTCCTCAAGGACCGCATCATCTGGCTTGGCTCAGAGGTGCGTGACGACAACGCCAACGAGATCTGCGCGAAGATCCTGCTGCTGGCAGCAGAAGACTCGAAGCGTGACATCTTCCTCTACATCAACTCACCCGGCGGATCGATCACCGCAGGTATGGCGATCTACGACACGATGAAATTCGTTCCGAACGACATCGTGACCGTCGGTATCGGCATGGCGGCCTCGATGGGGCAGTTCCTGCTCTCGTCGGGCACCAAGGGTAAGCGATACATCACACCGAACGCGCGGGTGCTCTTGCACCAGCCGTCCGGTGGATTCGGCGGGACCTCGGCGGACATCCAGACGCAGGCCAACCTCATCCTCGATATGAAGAAGCGGATGGCCGAGCTCACCGCCGAGCAGACGGGCAAGACCCCGGAGCAGGTCATCATCGACGGCGACCGGGATAACTGGTTCACCGCTCAGCAGGCCCTCGAGTACGGCTTCGTCGACCACCTGCGCGAGTTCGCCTCCGAGGTAATCGGCGGCGGCGGCACCGACGAGTCCGTTACCAAGAAGTAGAGACAGGCAGAGACACATGGAATTCACCAGTAATATGCCGAGCGGGCTCACCGGCCCGACGGCGGAGGCGCGCTACATCCTGCCGACCTTCGAGGAGCGCACGGCCTACGGCTACAAGCGCCAAGACCCCTACGCGAAGCTCTTCGAGGACCGCATCATCTTTCTCGGCGTGCAGATCGACGACGCTTCGGCGGATGACGTGATGGCCCAGCTCCTCGTGCTCGAGAGCCAGGACCCGGACCGCGACATCGTGATGTACATCAACTCACCCGGTGGTTCCTTCACCGCGATGACGGCGATCTACGACACGATGCAGTACGTGCGACCGCAGATCCAGACCGTGGTGCTCGGCCAGGCAGCATCCGCTGCGGCGGTCATCCTCGCGGCCGGAACGCCGGGCAAGCGCCTTGCGCTTCCGAACGCGCGCATCCTGATCCATCAGCCGTCCACCGGCGACTCGGGACGCGGTCAGGCCTCAGACATCGAGATCCAAGCCCGCGAGATTCTGCGCATGCGTTCCTGGCTGGAAGAGACGCTGTCCCGTCACTCGAACCGCACCATGGAGCAGGTCAACAAAGACATCGACCGCGACAACATCCTGAGCGGTGAAGAGGCGCTGGCCTACGGACTCGTCGACCAGGTGCTCACCTCGCGCAAGAATATCCCGGCGATCACGAAGTAAGCGTCACCCCGCGTCGCAACGAAGGGCCCGGAGAAATCCGGGCCCTTCACTGTGCGCCAGGTAGTGGGTTCGTGCGCTACCTGCACTGTTACTGACAAGCTAAAAGGACGAATCCGGGGGTCGCCCCGAAGCTCTTTATCTTCGGAGCGGGCGCGATGAGCGAACGTTTGCGTGTCTCTTCGTTCGGCCGATAAGTGTGCGGTGTGATCTTCGCGATCAGCGACCTGAGGCCAAGAAGCTCACGCAATCACCCTGATTGCGGAACACCGGTGCCGTGCTGGTCACCCAGCCGCCCTTTTTACATTCCGATTTCGAGGTCAGCACCACCGATCTGGCGAAGGCGTAACGATCTCCATTGAACTGGAGGGCGTTCAGAGTTCCATCGGCGTAAACACCAGAGCCCAACGAGAAGCCGAAGGCCGAGACGACCGCATGGGGAAAGGCGGCTCTCCAAGCGGCGAGAGTCCCGTGGTGCGCGCTTCCGAAGCCCGCAGTCGTCGAGGGCGCCGCGGCCTTGACGAAGGGGGCGGAACCGTTACTCGCCCACCAGTCGCTGCCGTAGACCGTCTCCCCGACGAGGATTCCGTCCGTGGTACCGTTACCGTCGAAGTCGACGACGAGTTGGAATCCCGGTGCAATTCCGAACGCAGAGGTGTAGTCGAGCGATGGCTCACCTACGGCGGCAAGCGGCACACCCGAGGTTACATATTCCGCGACCTTCCCGGCCGAGGTCGCATTGTCGGTGTAGATGTGCAGTGCAGTGCCGACCACCTCGTAGTGCCCACTCGCGCGAGTGTCAGACAGTGCCGGCACGAAATCTTGGGGGACATGAAGAGTCGCCGATGCGGCCGCAGCGGGCGAGCTGACCGCTACGGTAAGACCGATCGCGAGCACAGCGGCCAGCGGGAGTGGATGCTTCATTGCATTGTCCTTTGTTCAGTTTGTCGAGTGTTCGGGTTCCAACGATCCAGAGCTCAGTCCCTTTGCGGTCAGCCTAGATGATTATTGCCCAATTATTTTGGGCAATGTGTGAGCTTTTCTACGGGGTGCGTTGATGGTCAAGTCCTGCCGTAAAAGCGTTTGGGGTAGGCGCGGATTTCTTTCCAGGAACGCATGGATCAGCTCATCACGCGACATCCTGGCCGGAAATTGGGATGAGACCCACCGGTTGCAGCGGGTGTCGGAACCACTGATCTAGAGGGTCCGTTTCCTCCGGCCCGTCAGCACAAGGGTGAGGATGACAGCGACAGCGACCGCGAGGAAGGCGCCGCCGATCCACAACACCGTGTTGAGCGTGCCGGTGTCGACGGTGGCCGCGCCGGTGGTGCCCGGTGAGGGAACCGGTGTCGTGTTCACCGAAATGGTGCCGTTGCAGTCCGGCACCTTCGTGCTGCCGTCGGATGGCGCGAAGCCCCCCGGTGGCTGCCAGGTGAATCCGTAGCTGTCCGACACCGTGTGGCCGTCGGTTGAGACTGCCTGCCAGGTCACGGTGTAGGCACCGGCGGCGCCGAGGGCCGCCGCCGTCGACATCCTCGTCCCTTCGATCGCAACGCAGCCGTCGCCGTAATATTTTCCGACGCTGTCGGTCACTTGCAGGCCGAATCCCGCGCCCTTGCCGTCGATATTCAGCAGCATGTCGTTGGTGGTGATCGCGAAGGCCTCGGGCAGGGCGGTGAGGGTCTCGCCCGCCTTCGGCGTGGACGACACCAGGTAGTTATGGGCCTGGGCTGGGGCGGCCACGCCCACAATGGACACCGCCGCTCCCAGAACCGCCGAAAGTGCGACGAGCATCACCAGGGGGAGCCGGGAGCGACGTGTCATGGGTTAGACCGTATTCTTTCGGCGCTGTGTGACGACCGAGAGCACCACGCCTACCGCCCCGACGACGAGTCCGCCGATGCCGAGCACGCGGGCGAGAGCGTCTCCCGACGAGGCAGCAGTTGTGGTGCCGGAATCGTGGCCAGCCGCCGGAATGGTGACGGCATCCGCATCGTGCTCGGCGACGGGCTTGTCATTTACGTACAACACGGGGGAGGGGTGGTCGGCCTTCTCTCCGGTCCCGGTCCATTTCACGATCGATCCGTCACTGTAGGTCTGCAGGGCATTGAGCACCATCTTGCCGGTATCGGGCACGGCCCCGACCGACAGCGTGAACTGGCGAATCTCGTTCTCTTTGATCTCCGATCCCGGCTGTGCCGTCCAGATCACCTTGGTCACTGCTTCGGTGATTTCGGTCTTGTCTACTGTGACCGGCTTGGGGAGCGTTTCGGTTACCAGCTGGGTGTCCCAGCCGGGCACCGCAACGTAACTCACACTCGGGAACGGGGTCGCGGCCGGGATATCGACCTCGAGCCTCGTGGTGGTCGCTGTTGCCGACTCTGTGGGCACGCGGAAGGTGATCTCGACGTAGCTTCCCGCTGCGGCCGTGTTCGGGGTCACTTCGACGTGTGCGCTCGCAGCAAGTGGTGCCGCGATGACGAGCAACGCGCCAGCACCGATGGCGATCGTCGCGGTGACGAGCATTTGTTTCTTCATGTCATTCCTTGGATTGTGACACCCGCACACGCCGGAGCAGCGCTCACAAAGATTTCGTCGGCGGGAGTCGAAGATTGTCGCCGAGCAGACAATTGCTGTCGGAAGGTCAGAGAGCGATTGCAACTGCGGGGGGACCTCGGTGTCGATGAATGGAGAACACAAGGGCGCGGGGGATGACCGCAGCGGGGTGGTCATTTCGAGAGAGTGGCGCACTCACCGCGGTCTCCACCGGCAGCACCGCATCGAAGAGGCGCGAGATGCACAGGTGGGCAAGCCGCAGAAGACCCCAGAAGACGCGCTCCCCGTAGCCGAGGGCCGCGATGGTAACGAACGCTCCGATCGCGTGACCGGCCCACATCCGTAGGTCGGCTTCAGCGGTCATGGAGGCAGACAGTGAGCCGATCATCGACGCCGCGTCGGATGTCGCGGAGCCGAACTGCAGCACCAGCCCGTCGACACCGTGGTGCATGCCCGCTCCGGCGGACGAGGCAGCGGTGAGCGGAGCATCAGCAAGAAGGCTGAAGAGCCCGTGGAACATCAACTGGCTCAGGGTGACCCCAATCGACAGCCGGGCGAGCGAGAGGGTTCGGCCAGCCAGGAGCACGCAGACAAGAGCGGAGAAGGCGAGGCAAAGCGTGAGTCCCACGGTTGCTGGAAGGGTGCCTCCCGCGAGGGAGTGCGAGCAGGCAGCGACGAAGAGCGATACCGTCGCGGCAATCCACCCGCGGGCGAATCTCGCCCATCTGGTGGACATCGGTACTCCCGGGGATCGGTGTAAGTCGGCTAGCCCTGAAGTTTAGATCGCCCGGATGGGGGCCGTTGCAGGCGCGGCTCGCACCGGTCGAATGTCGTCATGGTGCGAACAGTGTCGTCTACTCGCGTTAGGCTCAGTGTCTGACCCACGGTCGTGTCAGACAACCCGCTGACTGCAGGGCTGCGGTCCCGAGAATGCGGGGCGCAGCACAGGCCGAGACCAGGAGGAGGCCGAGCATGGCTCGTATAGGTGAGAGCGCCGATCTGCTCAAATGTTCCTTCTGTGGCAAGAGCCAGAAGCAAGTGCAGCAGTTAATCGCCGGCCCCGGCGTGTACATCTGTGACGAATGTGTCGAGTTGTGCAACGAGATCATCGAGGAACGTCTGGCCGAAGCCGGCGAGGAGTCCTCCGGCGAGTTTGAGCTTCCGAAGCCCCGCGAGATCTTCAACTTCCTCGAGGAATATGTGATTGGACAGGAGGCCGCTAAGAAGGCGCTCTCGGTCGCGGTCTATAACCACTACAAGCGGATCCGGTCTCGGAACACGATCACTTCGGCCGACGCCGTGATCGACGATGTCGAGATCGCCAAGTCCAACATCCTCCTCATCGGTCCCACCGGCTGCGGTAAGACCTATCTCGCCCAGACTCTCGCGAAGCGCCTCAATGTGCCCTTCGCCGTGGCGGATGCGACGGCCCTCACCGAGGCCGGTTACGTCGGCGAAGACGTGGAGAACATCCTCCTCAAGCTCATTCAGGCCGCGGACTACGACGTCAAACGTGCCGAGACCGGCATCATCTACATCGACGAGATCGACAAGATCGCGCGCAAGGCCGAAAACCCGTCCATTACCCGGGATGTCTCGGGCGAGGGCGTGCAGCAGGCACTGCTGAAGATTCTCGAGGGCACTATCGCTTCCGTTCCGCCGCAGGGTGGCCGCAAGCATCCGCACCAGGAATTCATCCAGGTCGACACCACCAACGTGCTCTTCATCGTGGCGGGCGCATTCGCCGGACTCGAAGAGATCATCTCCCAGCGCGCGGGCAAGAAGGGGATCGGCTTCGGAGCCCCGCTGCACAGCAAGGGCGATGACGTGAATCTCTTCGGCGAGGTGCTGCCGGAAGACCTTCACAAATTCGGACTCATCCCCGAGTTCATCGGTCGTCTTCCCGTCGTCGCGACGGTCACACCCCTCGACCAGGTGGCGCTCATGGAGATACTGACCAAGCCGAAGAATGCGCTCGTGCGGCAGTACCAGCGCATGTTCGACCTCGATGGCGTGATCCTCGACTTCGAGGACGATGCACTCGAAGCCATCGCCGATCTCGCAGTATTGCGCCAGACCGGCGCCCGCGGGCTCCGCTCGATTATGGAAGAAGTGCTCGGCCCGATCATGTTCGAGGTGCCGTCGAACGACGCGATCGCCCGGGTGATCGTTACCAAGGCCGCTGTGCTCGAGAACGCCCTTCCGACAATCGTGAACCACAAGGCGCCGCGCCAGGAGAAGTCCGCCTGAACTGTGGGTGCATCCGGCGCAGTACGTACTGCCCCCCGGCTCACTGGTGTCATTCGGCAGGTGTCGCGTGCGAAATGCAGGACCGCGTGTGACGGATGGGGCTGGAGTGGCACTCGTGTCCCAGCAGTAACGGCGGGTCCTGCATTTGCGACCGGAATGCGACGCGGACCACTACCGGACATACCACTGGATGCCGCGGTCGGGGTTGCCCATGGTGATCTGGGCTGGGCCACGGATACCCGATTGGCCCGGGACAGCCGCTCGCTCCCGACCCTAGGATTGGAGAATTCTCCCGCGCCGGGCGAGACGCCACCGAGAAAGAACCGATAGCCCATAGTCCAGCCGATCATCGCGGGAATCGTCGCCGCCATCACCGGGTTCTCGAGCTCGTTCGCGATCGTGCTTGCAGGGCTCGCCGCTGTCGGGGCGAGTGAGTCGCAATCGGCATCCGGCCTGCTGGTGATTTGTGTCGTGCAGGGTCTTCTCTCCATCGTCTTGAGCACCGTCTACCGGGTGCCGGTGAAGTTTGCCTGGAGTACCCCGGGTGCAGCGCTGCTCGTCGCCACGGCGGGAGTGACCGGACGGTTCGCGGAAGCGATCGCCGCATTCATCGTCGCAGCTGCTCTGATCGTGCTCGTCGGTCTGTGGCCGGCGCTCGAGCGGCTCATCGCCCGCATTCCCCGGCCGATCTCCAGCGCGATGCTTGCCGGTATCCTCCTTCCGCTCTGTCTCGCGCCGGTGAAGGCGGCGGTTGCGATCCCGCTGTTGGCAATCCCGGTGATCCTGGTCTGGCTGGTGCTTTACCGCCTCGCCCCGCGCTGGGCGGTACCCGCGGCCATCGTGCTCGCCGGTGTGCTGCTCGCCATCACCGCGGGGGAGGGGTGGCTCGCGGGTGCGCATCTCGCCCCGCAGCTCGTCCTCGTGGCGCCGGTCTTCGATGTTCGAGTTGTCGTGAGCCTCGCGGTACCACTGTTCATCGTCACGATGGCCGGCCAGAATATCCCGGGTGCCGCGATCTTGCATAACTTCGGCTATCGTGCCCCGGTGCGGTCGGCGCTTGTCTCCTCGGGAGTGCTCTCTGGTGTCGGCGCGCTGTTTGGTGGTATCACTGTCAATTTCGCGGCGCTCACTCAAGCGCTCACCGCCGGCCCCGAAGCATCCCCGGACCGCTCCCGCCGCTGGATCGCACCTGTTGCGGCGGGGGGAACCTACATCGTGTTGGGGCTTCTCGCCGGAGTCGCCACGGCATTCGTCACGGCCTCACCGCCCCTGCTCATCGAGGCGGTGGCCGGTCTCGCCTTGCTCGGTGCCTTGATTGGCGCCGTGGTCGCAGCGGTGGAGGATGCCGCACAGCGGCTCGCCGCTATCCTCACGTTCCTGGTCACGGCATCCGGAATCGTCGTTGGAGGGGTCGGTTCGGCATTCTGGGGCCTGTTGGTCGGGGCCGTCGTGATGCTCTGGCTCGGCTGGCGCCGCCGCGCGCCATCAGGGCGCCCGTGAGTGACGCTTGCTCATGCGTTCCGGGCCCGCGGTCACTAACGGGTGGAGAGGCCAGTCGAGACCGTTCCCGGGCCATCGCGGACGCTCAGGGCCGGCGTGCCAGCCCGTGCGGACCGCAAACGCCCGGGAACGCCGGCGTGAGTAATCCCGAGTGCCGATCAGTCCTCGCAAAAAGCCTCAGGCGCCGAGCAACCCCCGGCGTTTGAGCAGTGGCTCGATCACCGCATCCCGACCGCGGAAGTCGCGATACGCCTCGAGGGGATCTTTCGATCCGCCGACGCCCAGCAGCCGGTCCCGGAAGCGGTCGCCATTCGCCCGCGTGAGTCCGCCGTTCTCGGCGAACCAGTCGACGGTATCGGCATCCAGCACCTCGCTCCAGATATAGGAGTAATAGCCCGCGTCGTAGCCGCCGGAGAAGGTGTGCGCGAAGTAGGCACTCGAATACCGGGTCGGCACGGCCGGGTTGTCGAGGCCGACCGCGGCGAGTGCTTCGGCCTCGAACGCGGCGACGTCATTCACCGTGTCGTCGGCGGAGAGCCGGTGCCAGGCCTGGTCGAGCATCGCTGCGGCGAGATACTCGCTGGTCTTGAAGCCTTCGTTGAAGGCGGATGATGCCTGGATCTTCTCAACGAAAGCCGCGGGCATCGCTTCGCCGGTCTGATAGTGCACCGCGTAGTTTGCGAGGATCTCGGGCCAAAGCATCCACATCTCGTTCACCTGGCTCGGGAATTCGACGAAGTCGCGGAAGACGTTCGTCCCGGCGAACTTGGGGTAGGTCACCCGCGCGAATAGCCCGTGCAAGGCGTGCCCGAACTCGTGGAAGAAGGTATTCACCTCGTCGTAGGTGAGCAGCGTTGGCTCGCCCGCTGCGGGCTTCGGTACATTGAGATTGTTCACCACGGTGACGGGCTGGTCGAGAAGCGAATTCTGTGAAATGAGCGGATTCATCCACGCTCCGCCGCGCTTCGAATCTCGCGTGTACAGGTCGAGCACGTAGAGGCCTACCGGAGAGCCGTCGTCGTTGTGTACCTCGAAGACGCGGGCATCCGGATGGTACGCCGAGAGATCCTTCCGTTCGGTGAAGCTCACCCCGTAGACCCGGCTAGCGGCGAAGAACACGCCATCCTGCAGTACGCGCTCGGCTTCGAAGTAGGGACGCATCTGGGCGGTATCCACGTCGTATTTCGCGATGCGCACCTTCTCGGTGTAGAAAGCCCAGTCGGCGGCGGTGATCGGCACCCCCTCCGCGACCTGCAGTTGCAGATCATCCTGCTCGCTGCGTGCGTTGCGGGCCGCCACCGGGGCGAGTCGCCCGAGCATCGCGGCCACAGCTTCCGGGGTTCGGGCCGTCTCGTCGGCCGTCACGTATTCGGCATGGTTGCTGAAGCCGAGCAGGCGCGCGCGCTGGGCTCGTAGGTGGGTGATCTCGAGCACCAGTTGGCGATTGTCATTGGCTCCGCTGCGGCTGCCGCGCGCCCGTGAGGCAGCCATAATCCGGGCACGCACGGCGGGATTGGTGAGCGCATCGAGATACGGATGACCGGTCGGCAGCACCAGGGTCACCAAGTACTTGCCCTCGATTCCTCGATCTTTTGCGGCTTCCGCAGCAGCGGAGATCTCACCGGCCTCGAGACCGTCGAGCTCCGCGACATCGGCGATCACAACCGCAAGCTCATTGGTGTCGGCAAGGAGGTTCTTCTCGAACCGTGTGGTGAGGGTCGAAAGCTTCTGGTTGAACTCGCGGAGTTTCGCTTTCTGTCCCTCATCGAGCCCGGCACCGGCAAGGGTGAACTCCGCGTGGTACCGCTCAACCAGGTAGCGGGACTCGGCATCGAGGTCGAGCTGGTCGAGCTGATCGTGAATGGTTGTGATGCGCGAATAGAGCGCCGAGTCGAGTTTGATCGCGTCGGAGTGAGCGGCCAGGAGAGGAGCGATCTGCTCCTCGAGGGCGTTCGTGAAGTCGGTGCTGTCGGCTGAACTCTTATTGAAGAACACAGTTGCGACGCGTTCGAGGGTCTGCCCGGACTTCTCGAGCGGGATCATCGTGTTCTCGAAAGTGGGTGAGTCGCGCCGCCCGGTGATGTTCGAGATCTCGGCGAGCTGCTCTACGAAACCGTGGTCGAAAGCCGGCCGGTAGTGGTCGTCCGTGATATCCGCGAAGGGCGGAAGACCATATGGGAGCAGGCTGGGCGCAAAAAAGGGATTTTCGATTGGCATCCACCCAGCCTAAGGTGCACCTCGGTGCGAACATGCGGGCCAGCGGCGGGCCGAATCGGCAGGTTTCCCACCGGGTCTAGTCGACAGGGGTGTCGCTCCCCGGTGCCACCACGAACGCTTCACCTCCGGAATAGCGGATGATCGTGCCGTCATCGAGCTCGACTACCGGATTGCCCTCCAGCCAGGTGAGCGTCCAGCGCAGCAGGCTGGTGTCGACCCCATCGAGCTGTGCCTCGATGGATTTCACCGCATCGACAACGCGCTCGGGCAAGCGCGCCGGTGCCTCGGCACCGACCGCCCAACGGGTTCCCATCTGCATGGTCAGTTCTCCTCTCGCGTGGGAGCGATCATGACTTCGCTCACGGTGATCTCGGGCGCCTCGACGAACTCGATGGATCCGATGCGGCCCACGTCGCGAAGGTCGTCGAGGGCGAGCTGGAGCAGCGCGGGCCCGCCGATTGTCGCGGAGGTGACATCCGCCTTCTGCGACGCCTTCGCGTCGGTCTTCGCGCGGCGGATACCGATGAGCGCTTCTCCGACGAGAGCGAGCAGACCGGTGGGCTGGGCCTCCGTCGGTGCGGTCGGCCAGTGTGTGATGTGCACCGAGCCGGTGTGGGTCCACGACCAGACCTCCTCGGTAGCAAAGGGGATGAACGGTGCGAAGAGTCGCAACATCACCTCGAGCGCTATTCGAAGAGCGGTGACGGCCGAGGCCTGTCTCTCGGGAGAATCGGTCGAGTAAACCCGTTCCTTCACCAGTTCGAGGTAGTCGTCGCAGAAGGTCCAAAAGAACTTCTCGGTAACCTCGAGCGCTTTAGCGTGGTCGAACGCGTCGAAGGCCGCGGTTGCAGTGGCAACGACCGTCGTCAACTCGGCAAGCATGTCGATGTCGAGAGGATGGCTGACGGAGTCGGCCAGACCCTCTGCAGGCAGAGGGAAGCCGTAGACGAACTTCGCGGCGTTCAACACCTTGATCGCAAGCCGTCGACCGATCTTGATCTGCTTCGGGTTTTGCGGGTCGAACGCGGCGTCCGTCCCCAGGCGGCTCGATGCCGCCCAGTAGCGCACTGCGTCCGATCCGTGTTCGTCCAGCATGGCCGCGGGGGTGACCACGTTGCCCTTGGACTTCGACATCTTCTTACGGTCGGGGTCCACGATGAATCCGGAGATTCCGGCGTTCTTCCACGGCACGCTGTGATTCTCGAGCTCGGCACGCAACATCGTGGAGAACAGCCAGGTGCGGATGATGTCCTGCCCCTGGCTGCGCAGCGAGTAGGGGAACACGAGGTCGAAAAGCTCGGGATCCCGCTCCCAGCCGCCGGCGATCTGCGGTGTGAGCGAGGAGGTGGCCCAGGTGTCCATGATGTCGACTTCGCCGACGAAGCCGCCGGGTACCCCGCGCTGGCTCTCGTCGTACCCGGGCGCGGGAGCGGATGCCGGGTCGACCGGCAGCGCGTCTTCGCGTGGCACAATCACAGTACCCTTCTCGCCGTCGGAATCCAGCGCATACCAGACCGGGATCGGCACGCCGAAGAAACGCTGGCGGGAGATGAGCCAGTCGCCGGTGAGACCGTTGACCCAGTTGTCGTAGCGCACGCGCATGAAGTCGGGGGCGAAGTTGACCTCGCGGCCGCGCTCGAGCAGGGTGTCGCGCAGAGTTTCGTCGCGGGCTCCGTTGCGGATGTACCACTGCCGGGTCGACACGATTTCGAGCGGCTTATCGCCCTTTTCGAAGAACTTGACTTGGTGCATGATCGGCTTCGGTTCGCCGGTCATCTCCCCGCTGGCCTTCAGCAGTTCCACGGTCTTCGCCTTCGCGCTGAACACCGTCTTGCCGGCCAGCTCGGCGTAGGCCGCGAGGGCAGTCTCGCCGGTGATCGCGGCGGGCGCATCCGCCACGATGCGTCCGTCGCGGCCGATAATCGTTCGGTTCGGAAGATCGAGCTCTCGCCACCAGACGACGTCGGTCACGTCGCCGAAGGTGCAGACCATAGCAATGCCGGATCCCTTGTCCTTCTGGGCGAGGTGGTGCGCACGCACGGGTACCTCGACACCGAACAAGGGAGTTGTCACCGTGCTGCCAAACAGGTGCTGGTACCGCTCGTCATCCGGATGCGCCACCAGCGCCACGCACGCCGCCAGCAACTCCGGGCGGGTCGTTTCAATGAACACGTCGGCGTCCGGACCGTGGAACGCAATTCGGTGATATGCCGCTGGCTGCTCCTTGTCTTCGAGCTCAGCCTGGGCCACAGCGGTGCGGAACGTGACGTCCCACAGGGTCGGGGCATCCGCCTGGTACGCCTCGCCGCGCGCGAGATTGCGCAGGAATGCCCGCTGGGCAGCGGTCTGCGCTTCGTCGCCGATCGTACGGTAGCTCTGCGTCCAATCGACGCTGAGGCCGAGCGTGCGCCAGACATCCTCGAACTGCGTCTCGTCCTCTGCGGTGAGCTTCTCGCATAGTTCGATGAAGTTGCGACGGGAGATCGGCAGCTGGTCCGCCGCTTTGGAGGAGGCATTGTCTCCCCCCTCGAGCGGCGCGGTGAATGCCGGGTCGTAGGGCAGCACCGGGTCGCAGCGCACCCCGTAGTAGTTCTGTACGCGACGCTCGGTTGGCAGGCCGTTGTCGTCCCAGCCCATCGGGTAAAAGAGGTTCTTGCCCCGCATGCGCTGGTAGCGCGCGATGAGGTCCATATGGGTGTAGCTGAAGACATGCCCGATGTGCAGGCTTCCGGATGCCGTCGGCGGCGGAGTGTCAATGGAGAAGACATTGTCTTTGGTCGCGTTCACCCGGTCGAACCGATGTGTGCCGGCGGACTCCCAAGCGGCATCCCATTTGGCTTCGAGCCCCTCGAGTGCGGGCTTGTCGGGGATCTCACTGCGCGAGGTTTCGGACGCCATGGCGTTCTCCGGTTCCGTATAGGCGGCACCGAGTCGATGAAGAGGTACCTGAATGTGTGGGGTGTTCCGATTCTACCGGAGGGCGCGGGGCCGGGCCGTGGCTGTGAATCAGATCGCGAGCTGGCTCGAGGGCATTTGGGCATAGGGGCACGTCTAATTGGCACACCGTAATCCCGTCGGCAAAGCCTTCCTGCTCCGCCAGACCGGTCGCGGCTCAACACTGCGGATTCAGGGGCTTATGTTCGCCCGCGCCCGACGACGCTCACACCCGTCGAACCCCAGACTTCACATGGCCGCCGTGCGAACATTACGTCCGGCACCTCGTTGCTTTTGCCGGTGACATAGTCGCACACCATGTCCACTGTCTCGCCTTTGAGCGATCGGGTAGCCGACGGGCGATTCGCGTCCGCAGTGATGGTCGTGTGGTTCGGCCTTATCGCGAGCCCGGGCGCCGCTGGTGAATACTGCGTCGAGCTTCGCATCCCGCTGCGCTGTCATGCGCGTTATCGCGTTGTCGCGCTGTGGAACGCGAAATGTTTCACCACCGCAGCGGAGGATTCTTTGTTTGTCAATTCGTCGTAGTAGCAGTTGAGCAACTCGAGGTCCTGGCACTGAACGAGTGCGGTGAAGCCGGCGTTCGCCGTGCCGGTCTCGTCGCCACGGTAGACGATGGCAGAGGTCCACCTGGGTGGAGTTTCGATGTGCACGGGTGGATCTTGCGCAGTCGACGCCGACCTCATCTCCCAACCCACCGTTAAGCAAGACCCGGAGGGTGACGAACCCGAGAGACATCGAGCTTTATGTCTCGCCCGATGGAAGTATTTCCCTCGACGTACAGACTGACGACGACACTGTCTGGCTCACTCGGATTGAACCGTCCCAAGTTTCATGCCGCCGTTTTGTTGGCGGCGTCGTCGGCTGACTGGCCGGAGATTCAGTTAGTGCAAAATTTGCACTAACTGCCGCCGATGGGAAGTCGTACGAAGTTGACCACTACAACCTGGATGCGGTTATCTCGGTCGGGTACCGCGTGAGGTCGCGCGAAGGTGTGATGTTCCGGCGATGGGCAAGCGATGTCCTCAAACGATATGCACTGACTGGTGAGGCTTGTAACGAAGCACGAATGCGCGCAGTGGATCAGATTGCCAATGTCATGGCACGGTCTGATGACGCCGCGGTTGCTGGGGTCGCTGAGCTCAATCAGCAGTATGCATCCGGGTATCAGCTCCTCGACGAATACGTCCGCGGTGACCTGCCAACACCAGTCGGTGACATCCCGACCATGCGGCGCGATCAAACAAACTTTTGGCGGCCAGGACCTGTACCCCAGCACCCAGGAGAAAGCCGCCAACCTTCTCAACTTCGTCGTGAAAGACCACCCGTTCTTGGACGGGAATAAACGAAACGCAGCAGCACTGTTCACCAATTATTTGACCGCGAACGGAGCATTGCGCCGCGCCGCACCGCGGCACTCCAGTTGTAACGCTCGAGACGGTGTCAATACTGACACCTCAGCTCCCTAGCCGGCGGATGGAAGGAAGGGCGTCGCCGCGATCAACCCTTTCGTGTACTCATGCTCTGGCGCCCCGAACACAGCCTCGGTCAGGCCCGATTCGACCACGCGACCGTCGCGCATCACGAGCACGTCGTCGCTCATATGGCGCACGACACCGAGGTCGTGGGTGATGAAGAGATAGCTGAGCCCGAGGGAGCGCTGCAGGTCGTCAAGCAGGTCGAGCACCTGCGCCTGCACCGAAACATCAAGGCTCGACACCGGTTCGTCGCAAATCAGGATGTCGGGGCGCGGCGCAATCGCGCGCGCGATCGCGACACGCTGCTGCTGGCCGCCGGAGAGATGTCGCGGGCGGCGACCGGCAAGTTCGGGGGAGAGTCCCACGGACTGCAGCAGCGCGGGCACACCTGTCGCGCCACCCAGGGTATCCGCGAGGATGCGTCGGACCGTCCAGCGCGGATCGAAGGAGCTGAGGGCGTCCTGGTAGATCGCCCCGATGCGCGGGCGGCGGGCTCGTCGGGCGGACTCTGACACGCCGGTCCACGGCTCGCCGAGCAGGGTGACGTTTCCCGAATCCGGTCGCTCGAGGGCGAGCACGAGCCGGGCAAGAGTGGTCTTGCCGGAGCCGGATTCGCCCACGATTCCGAGAGTGCGACCACGTTGGAGCGAGAAGCTCACGTCGTCGACGGCCAGGAGGGACCCGAATCTCTTGCTCAGGCCGGCGGCGGCGAGCACCTCCCGGTGCTCGATCGGAGCAGACTCGATCGAAGCAGACTCGATCGAAGCGGGCTCGATCGAAGCGGGCTCGACCCGCGGGGGCTCCGCCGGAAGGCTGCTGGTCAGCGGCGCGAAGCGAGGCCGGCCGGTCGGCACCGCCGCGATCAGGCTTCGGGTGTACGGATGCCGCGGATCTGCGAGCAGGCGTTCGGTGGGGCCGCTCTCTACGATGCGCCCCTCCTTCATCACGAGCAGCCGGGAGGCCAGCCGACTCACCACCGCGAGATCGTGACTGATCAACAGGATCGCGGCTCCCTCATCCCTCAGCCGTTCAAGCAGGTCGAGGATGCCGGCCTGCACGGTGGTGTCGAGTGCGGTCGTCGGCTCGTCGGCGATCAACAACCGAGGTCGCATCGCAATCGCCGAGGCGATGACAGCCCGTTGACGAAGACCACCTGCCAGCTCATCCGGCCGCTGGGATGCACGCAGCGCCGGGTTCGGGACCCCCACCTGAGTGAGCAGTTCGAGCACGCGTGCCTGGCGCTCGGCGGCGGAGAGCGAGCTGTGCAACCGCAGAGGGTCGGCGATTTCCCGGCCGACCGGTCGCAGCGGATCGAGCGCGACGAGAGCACCCTGCGAGATGAAGCCGATATCCCGCCCACGGAGGCGCTGCAGCTGGCGTGGGGAGGCATCCGGGATGGCGGTCGTGTCGAATCGCAGCTGTGAGGCGGTGACGGTGCCGCCGGTGAGACCGAGAAGTGCGCGTGCGGTGACACTTTTCCCCGAGCCGGATTCCCCGACGATCGCGACGCACTGCCCCCCCTCGATATCGAAAGAGACGCCGCAGACGGCAGGAGCCGCACCGAAGCGGACGGCAAGGTCGTGCACGCTCACGAGCGTGGTCATCACCCACGACTCCGTTCTTGCAGTCCGCGGCCGACGAGCGTTGTCGCCACCGCGCTGATCATGATGAAGAGGCCCGGAAAAAACGTCATCCACCAGGAGGAGGTGAGGTAGGTGCGCCCGGCCGAAAGCATCGCACCCCACTCGGCGGCGGGGGGCACCGCGCCGAGCCCGAGGTAGCTGAGGGATGAGGCCCAGACGATCGACTGGCCGATACCGAGAGTCACTAGCACGAAGAGCGATCCCGCCACGTTGGGAAGCAGGTGGCGCAAGAGGCGGTACCACCAGCCCCGTCCGAGCACGGTCGCCGCTTCGAGATATGGTGCGCGCCGCACCACGAGCACCCGGCTGCGGATGATTCGGGCATAGCCCGGAGCGGTGGCGAGCCCCACCGCGATGGTCGACGTGACGACGCCCGGACCGTAGATGACGATGAAGAGTAGCGCGAGGAGCAGCCCGGGAAAGGCGAACAGCACCTCGAGAAACCGGGTGGTGCCGAAGTCGAGCCAGCGTGGCCCGAGTCCGGACAGGAGCCCGAAGACCACCGCGAGGGCGACACCGATCGCCGTGGCGGAGACGCCGATGAGCAGGGAGGCGCCCGTACCGTGGATGATGCGGGTGTAGATGTCGCGGCCGGACTCATCGGTGCCGAAGAGGTGGGTGAGTGAGGGTTCGCGGAAGCTCTGGGTCGGGTGGATCGCCAGGGGGTCGGACGGCGCGAGCACCCCGGGCGCGAGGGCGGCGAGAGCGAGTAAGAGCAGTGCAGCACAACCGATCCACAGGAGGGTGCGTCTCATTGGGCACGCAGCCGGGGGTCGACCAGGCGGTCGGCGAGGTCTGTCAGGGTAGTGACAATCATGTAACCGAGGGCAACGACGACCACGACGCCGAGCACGAGTGGGACATCCCGCTGCTGCACCGCCGAGAGCAGGCTGCGGCCGAGGCCGGGCCGGGCGAAGATGGTCTCGACCACGACGGCGCCGCTGATCAGCGAACCGAAGGCCCAGCCGGCCAGTCCGATGGCGGGAATCGCCGCATGGCGCAGCGCATGGCGCCAGAACACTCCACCGGATCCTTCACCCCTGGCACGGGCAGCGAGCACGAAGGGCGAAGCCATCGCATCGAGTATCGACTCGCGCATCACCTGGGCCAGAAATCCGGAGAGCGGGAGCGCGAGGGTGAGCACGGGAAGCACGAGGCCGATCGACCCCGGCACGCTCACCGGGGGTAGCACGCCGAGGGTGGTGGAGAACAGCAAGATGAGGCTGATCGCCAGCCAGAAGTGCGGCACCGCGGCCGCCACGACTTCGAGCACCCAACTGACGGCGGATGCCACCCTCCCGCCTCGCACGGACCATGCCGCTAACCCGAGCGCGATCACCGCCGCGACCAGCAATGACGCCATCGCGAGGAGAAGGGTGCCGCCGAGGTTCTCGCCCACGACGGTGATCACCGGCTGTTTGAGTGCGTATGACGTGCCGAGATCGCCGCGCAGCATCCGCCCAAGGTAGTTCAGGTACTGCACAAACAGCGGCTGATCGAGACCGTAGTCGGCGCGCGCCTGCGCCAGGGCTGCTGCGCTCGCCTGTGATCCTGGGCCACCCAGGATCGCCTCGGCGGGATCTCCGGGAATCAGTCGAATCGCGAAGAACGTCACCGTCGCCACCGCCCAGAGCACGAATGCCACGCCGCCGAGGCGGAGCAGTGCCCAGGGTGCCCAGCTTCGCCGCCTGCTGGATGAGGATAGCGCGGTTACCGGGAGAGCCACGAGTCATACATTGTGGGGGTCGACACGGTCGGCATCGCCCGCAGGCCCTTCACGACCGAGCGGTGCAGGTAATGGTTCTGCTGGTCGTAGAGGGGCAGAATGTAGAAGCCCTTCAGCACGATTTCCTGGGCCTTCTTGTAGAGGGACAAACGCTCCGCAGCATCCGACGATGTCGCGGCCTTCTCGAGAATCGCGTCGAGCGCCGGGTCTTTCACCTGGGAGTGGTTGGCGAAGTAGCCGCTCGGGGCCGGCTTCGTTCCGGCCGAGTCGAACAGGATGCGCAGCACGTCCGGCCCCACCTTCGTGTACGGGGCACTCACCAGGTTGTACTGATTTTTGCCGAGTGTGCCGTACCAGCTCGACAGGTCCAGTGGCTTCAGGTCGATTTTGAAACCCGCCTGCTTCGAGGTGGCCTGCAATTGTTGGAACAGCGATTGCTCGGCAGGGATCGACTGGTTGGTGCTCACCGGGAACGAGACCTCGAGCACGGCACCGTTCTTGGTGCGGTATCCGTCGGCGTTCTTCGTCGTCCAGCCCGCATCATCAAGAAGTTTGGCTGCCGCCTTCTGGTCGTAGGTGAACAGCGCGGGTTCGGAGATTCCCGCCTTCTCCACGCTCGACAGTGCCGAGTAGGACCGCTTCGCCGTGCCGAAGAACAGGCCCGTGACGGCGTCGTTTACGTTCGCGGAGCGGATGAACGCCTCGCGGACCTTCGCATCGTCGAACGGCGCGATGCTCGAGTTGAGTTCGATGCGATTGGATGCTCCGGGCCGCGGTGCATCGAGGGCGACAAGATCCGTGCTCTTCTTGGCGGCGGCAAGAGTGTCGGGCTGAACGTTGTCGATCACGTCCACGGTGCCGGACTGCAGCGCGGCATACCGCGAAGCAGAGTCGGGCAGGAAGCGCCAGTCGATCGCCGTCAAATACGCGCGGCCGGTGTGGGCGGCATCCGCCGGGGGAGAGCTGTATGCGTCGTTTCGCACCAGGCTGATCGACTGCTGGTGTGTCCACTTCGTCACCATGAACGGTCCGGTACCAACCGGTGACTCGCAATTCACCGCCTGAGTGCGCTTCAGTGCGGTCGGGGATTCGATCGCAAGCCAGCTCTGCGAAAGCGAGTCGAGGAGGGCGCTATCGGGTGTCGAGAGGGCGAAGCGCGCGACATCCGCCGAGACCGCGGTTACCCCGGTGACCTTCTGCAGCGCGAGGTAGCCGGTAGAGGATCCGGTGGCCGGATTCTGGATATGGGTAACGTTCGCCGCTATCGCCTCGGGGGTGAGCGCGGTGCCGTCGGTGAACTTCACGTTCTTCTTGAGCGTGAAGTCCCAGCTAAGTCCATCCGCAGACTCGGTCCATTTGGTGGCAAGCCAGGGGATGACCTTTCCCGCCGTGTTCTTCGACACCAGGGATTCGAGATATTGGGTCGCAACGAGGGCCTGCGGGTAGTTGCCACCGACATGAGGGTCGAGACAAGTGGGCTCGGCGTCGCCGGTGGCGTAGACGAGAGTGCCGCCCGCCACGGGTTTCGTGCTCGTCGGTGCTGGAGTGGCGCTGCAGCCGGTCGCGATCAGTGCGACTGCAAGAATGGAAATAACGGGGGCGACGACACGTTTCACGACGGAATGCTCTTTCGGTTCTATTATTGGACTCAGTACAATATTACGCACCCCCGGGAGGAACTGATGATCCCCACCGCACAGCACGCCGTCGGTCGCCCACGCACATCGTCTCGCGCCGTCATCGAGGATGCCGCGGCGGAACTGTTTCTCGAAAACACCTACTCCCTCACGACCATCGAGCAGATCACCCAGCGCGCGGGCGTGAGTCGCAACACCTTCTTCAACTATTTCAGTGCAAAGAGCGACGTGCTTTGGGTGGAGCTGGATGCCGCAATCGACCGACTCACGCTCGAACTGCAGGCGGTACCCCCGGGGCGCCCCGCCCTCGCCGAGATGCGCGCGGCAACCCTCCGGGTCGTGTCAGACATCGGGGTCGACCGTGTGCCTCTCGCGCTCACGCAGGACGACGTGATGGGCACCGCGGAGGAGACCCGCGTGTCCGGTCTCGCCCGGCTCGCGCGCCGATCCGACTTGATCGCGGGGTTCCTCGCTGGGCAGCTGCGTCGTTCTCCGCAGGACCTGCTCGTGCTCAGCTCGGCGAATGCGCTCTCCGGGGCGATCTCCGCGGCCTGGACGGTCTGGGCACGGGATGGCATCGGCCGCCGTCCGCTCAGCGAATATATGTCCGAGGCTTTCGACATCGTCTCGGCGGGCCTCTCCGCCACGCTGGGCATTGCCCCGGTGGTCGACCCGCCGTTGGTTGAGTAGGCGCGCCAACCCCTGCGACGGGCGAGTGCGGACACATCGGGCCGGCATGCCGACCCCGAACGTCCGCATTCGCCCGACTCGCCGGAGTATTGGGACGTTCGACCCTGTTCGGGCCTTCAATTGCGGTACAGAATTGTTGCCATGGCACATTGGATGGAACACAAGCGGCCAGAGCCCGCTCAGCTCGCTGTGATCTCGGTGCTCGCGGCCTGGACTCTCGCCTGGAAGGGCGCCTCGCTCTGGCACGCGGCGAAGGATGACAGCAAGCCGTGGTTCATCGCCCTGCTGCTGAGCAATACCGCGGGCATACTCGACGCGTTCTACATCTTCCGAGTGAGTCGCACGCGAAAGCTGGCGGTGGAGGATGCCCTCCGCGACGAGGACTTTCCGCAACAGACCCACAGCGTCGAGGACTGAGCCTCGCATTGCCCGGTCGAGTGCGTCCCCGCAGCGGCCGTTTCGAGACCGGGGCGGGCGGGCCTCGACATGCGCGCTGCATAGCGCTACTCGACCCCGGGCCGCCGCAGACGGCGCTACTTCAGAGCCGGGAGTAGCGATGGCTCGTCGGGGGTCGACAGCGACAGCAGCGCCTCCTCGATGTGCTCGTTCTGCCGCAGTGCATTCTCGATCCGACGTAATGAGTAAGCGACGTGAGTTTCGGTCTCCTCGCCCACGATGTCGACAGATGCCACGAGGAAGACCGCGCCCGGCCCCACGAACTCCAGATGCAGGTAGGTCACGCGTTCGATCTCTTGCCGCGCGAGCAACCCGACGAGCACGTCGTTGCGCAGCCGGGCATCCGGTATTTGGCCGATGAGGAAGCGCCGATTGCGGTCGATGAGCACGATTGCGACCACTCCCAAGAGCGCCCCGACGAGGATCGAGCCGACGGCGTCGAAGGCCGCGAGGCCGGTGATCTGGTGCAGCAGGATGCCGAGGAAGGCGATCGCCAGGCCGATGAGAGCCGCGGCGTCCTCCGCGAAGACAGCGCGGAGGGTGGCATTGGAGCTGGTGAGCGCGTAGACGCCAGTGCTCACGCCCCGGCGCCTGCCACCGGCTCTCGCCTGTCGGAACGCCTGCAGGAAAGAGGTGCCCTCCAGCACGAAGGCCACGGCGAGCACCAGGTAGGCGATTCCAAAGTTCGTGGCATCCTCCGGTGCGAAGAGCTGCTGCAGTCCGTGCCAGATCGAGACGATTGCTCCCGCGGTGAAGATGCCGAAGGCCGCGAACATCGACCAGACATAGGCCTCGCGGCCATAGCCGAGTGGATGGGGATCATCGCGTTGCCGCATCGACCGCCGGTCGGCGATGAGGAGGAAGATCTCATTGCCGAAGTCGGCCCATGAATGAGCGGTCTCGGCGACCATGGAGGCGGATCCGGTGATCACCGACGCGAAGGTCTTCGCGATGGCGACCAACAGGTTGGCCCCGAGGGCGATCACGACCGTCAACGATCCGCCCGCGGCTGCCTTCGGAACGGGATCTGTCACCGATTCAGTCTGTCACTTCAGATAGAATTGGGCACAACGACACAGATCCGGCAATCACCGGGGAGTCTTCGGAAGAGTGGCTGTCGCCTCAGGGTGGTGGTCGGGTAGAACCGAACGGGGCTGGCCCGTCATCGCCAATGAAGAAGCGGTCGCCCTGCAGAGGGAGGCAAGCGGGGTGGTACCGCGCGATCCGAATCGAACTGTGATCGCGTCCTCGTCCAGTTGAACGTGCGATCTGGAGAGACATGACCTACCCCCTAACCGATGACTCGAGTGCCGAAGCGCTGACGGCCTCCCCGGATTTCCCGGCGATCGAGACCGGCATCCTCGCCTTCTGGAAGAGGGATGACACCTTCCAGGCCTCCATCGACCAGCGCGAGGGCTGCTCAGAGTGGGTCTTCTATGACGGTCCACCCTTCGCTAATGGCCTCCCGCACTATGGCCACCTGCTCACCGGGTATGCCAAAGACCTCTTTCCGCGCTACCAGACCATGCGCGGCAAGCTCGTACATCGTCGATTCGGCTGGGATACCCATGGGCTTCCGGCAGAACTCGAGGCGATGCGTCAGCTCGGCATCACCGAGAAGCGTCAGATCGAAGAGATGGGGATCGCCACCTTCAATGAGAAGGCGCGCGAATCGGTGCTCGAATACACCCGCGAGTGGGAGGACTATGTCACCCGCCAGGCCCGTTGGGTCGACTTCGAGAACGACTATAAAACGCTCGACATCACCTTCATGGAGTCGGTGATCTGGGCCTTCAAGAAGCTGTACGACAAGGGACTGGCCTATGAGGGCTTCCGCGTGCTGCCCTATTGCTGGCATGACGAGACGCCGCTCTCGAATCATGAGCTTCGCATGGATGACGATGTCTACCGGATGCGGCAGGACCAGTCGGTCACGGTCACGTTCCCTCTCGACGGACCGAAGGCCGAGGCCCTCGGGCTCACCGGTGTGAAGGCGCTCGCCTGGACGACCACGCCGTGGACGCTGCCGACCAACGTCGCGCTGGCCGTGGGACCCGCGATCACGTATGCGGTCGTCTCGAGCGGTCCGCTCGGGGCATCCGATGGCTCGGCGGAAGGCGTCGCCGAGTTCCTGCTGGCGGCAGACACCGTCGCGGCCTACGCGAAGGATCTCGGTTATGGCTCGCCCGAAGCGGCTGTCGCTGCCATTGACCGCACGCTGCTCGGTGCGGAGCTCGGCGGGGTCACCTACGACCGAATCTGGGACTACTACGCGGATGTCGAGGCCTGGGGTACCGGTAATGCCTGGCAGATCCTCGTGGCCGAGTATGTCGCCACCGGCGAGGGCACCGGGATCGTGCACCAGGCGCCCGCCTACGGTGAAGATGACCAGATCACCTGTGCCGCCGCCGACATCCCGGTGATCATCTCCGTCGACGATGGAGGTAAATTCCTCCCCCAGATCGCGGATGTCGCGGGCCTGCAGGTCTTCGATGCCAACAAGCCGCTCGTGCAGAAGCTGCGCGCTGACGGCCGCCTGCTGCGCGTGGCGAGCTACGAGCACAGCTATCCGCACTGCTGGCGCTGCAAGAATCCGCTGATCTACAAGGCGGTATCGAGTTGGTTCGTGAGCGTGACGAAATTCCGTGACCGCATGGTCGAGCTCAACGACCAGATCAACTGGGTACCCGACAACGTGAAGGACGGCCAGTTCGGCAAGTGGCTGTCCAACGCCCGGGACTGGTCGATCTCGCGCAACCGCTACTGGGGGTCGCCGATCCCGATCTGGAAGAGCGACGACCCGGAGTATCCGCGCGTCGACGTCTACGGATCGCTCGACGAGCTCAAGGCCGACTTCGCCGATTTACCGCGGAACGCAGCAGGCCAACCGGATTTGCATCGCCCGTTCATCGACGAACTCACCCGGCCGAACCCCGACGACCCCACCGGTCGCTCCACGATGCGACGCATCGAGGATGTTCTCGACGTCTGGTTCGATTCCGGATCGATGCCATTTGCGCAGGTGCACTATCCCTTTGAGAACGCGGAGTTCTTCGAGCAGCACAACCCCGCGGACTTCATCGTCGAGTACATCGGCCAGACGCGCGGCTGGTTCTACATGCTGCACGTGCTGTCGACGGCGCTGTTCGACCGGCCCGCGTTCCGCAACGTGATCAGTCACGGCATCGTGCTGGGAAGCGACGGCCAGAAGATGTCGAAGTCGCTGCGCAACTATCCGGATGTCTCCGAGGTATTCGACCGGGATGGCGCGGATGCGATGCGCTGGTACCTGATGTCGTCGTCTGTGATCCGCGGCGGCAACCTCGTGGTCACCGAGGAGGGTATCCGTGAGGGGGTGCGCCAGCTGATGCTGCCGCTCTGGAACAGCTATTACTTCTTCACGCTGTACGCGAATGCCGCCGGCCCCGAGATCACAAAGGGGTACACCGCCGTTCTCCGTACCGATTCGACTGACGTGCTCGACCGCTACCTGCTCGCGAAGACTCGCCAGGTGGTCGGCGAGGTCACCCTTCACCTCGACAACCTCGACAGCCCCCTCGCAGCCAACGCCCTCCGCGATTTCGGCGACGTGCTCACGAATTGGTACGTGCGTCGCAGCCGTGGGCGCTTCTGGAGCGGTGAGGGTACCGAGGCTTTCGACACGCTGTACACGGTGCTCGAGACCCTCACCCGGCTCGCGGCACCGCTACTACCGCTGATTGCTGAGAAGATCTGGAAGGGGCTCACCGGCGGTCGGAGCGTGCACCTCACCGACTGGCCGGACGCCGCGTCGTTTCCGCAAGACGATGCGCTTGTCGCCACGATGGACCGCGTTCGCGAGATCGCCTCCTCCGGGCTGGGCCTGCGAAAGGCCACCGGCCTTCGCGTGCGTCTTCCCCTCGCAGAGCTCATCGTGGTCGCCGAGAATTCGGGCGATCTGCGCGACTTCTCCGACATCCTGCGTGACGAGCTGAATGTCAAGGCGGTCGCGGTGCGTGAGCTGGGAGAAGAAAGTCTCCGCGAGTTCGGCATCCAGCGCCGGCTGACGGTCAACTCCCGCGCGGCGGGACCCCGTATTGGTCAGCAGGTGCAACGGGTGATCCAGGCGGCGAAGGCGGGCGACTGGACCCCGAACGGTGAGAACGTGATCGTGGGGGGCATCGAGCTCCTTCCCACCGAGTTCGAACTGCAGCTGCAGGCAGCGGATGACGCGCAGGCGATCACGTTCCTGCCCGGTGGTGGCTTCGTGCTACTCGACACGGTGACCACCTGGGAACTCGAGGCCGAGGGACTCGCGCGCGACCTCATCCGCGCAGTGCAGGACACGCGGAAGGCGGCCGGCTTCCAGGTGAGCGACCGCATCGACCTCACGCTCTATTTCGAGTCGTCGTCGGAACGTGCCGGGGTCGAGCCCTTCGAAGACACCATCGCTGAAGAGACCCTCGCGCTGGAGATCAGCGTTGTCGAGACCGACGGCAGTGTTGAGGCGTACGCTGCCCAGCATGGGCAGGCTGGCGCGTTCCGCTCCCTCATCCGCGCCGGACAGTATGCCAACAGCGGCGATGTGCTCGTCGAAGTAACGATCCATGGAGTAGCAATCGATGTCTAAGAACCCCACCGACGACGACAATAACGATCCGGGCAGCAGCGATCCCGAGCTGACCGACGATCCCGAGCTGAGCGACGACGCGCTCTTCCAGAAGGATGCCGACCGCGTCTACCAGGAGCTGCTCGCACGCATCGGTGAGGGGCATCCGCAACCGCGTCTCGCCCCGACCCGGCGGGTGGTCGAGCTGCTCGGGGATCCGCAGCGCTCCTACCCGATCATCCACATCACGGGTACCAATGGCAAGACCTCCACGAGCCGGATCATCGAGAGTGTCCTCCGCGCCTACGGTCTGCGAACGGGACTCTTCACCAGCCCGCATCTCGTGCGGGTGAACGAACGCATCCTCATCGACGGCGAGCCGATCACAAACGAGGCCTTCGTCGCCAATTACCGTGACATCAAGCCCTACCTCGACATGGTAGACGCCGAGCTCAGAGCCGCGGGCGAGGCTCCGTTGGCTTTCTTCGAGGCCTTCACCGCTCTCGCCTACGCGAGCTTTGCTGATGCCCCGGTGGATGTCGCGGTGATCGAGGTCGGGCTTGGCGGCGAATGGGACTCCACCAATGTGGGTGACGGACAGGTCGCCGTATTCACCCCGATCTCCCTTGACCACACTGCGCGCCTCGGCAACACCGTCGCGCTGATCGCCGCCACCAAAGCCGGAATAATCAAGCCTGCTGCAGCAGTCGTCACCGCAATTCAGCCCGAGACGGCCCTTGCCGAACTCGAGCGGGCAAGCGATCTGATGGAGGCGAGCGTCGCCGTGCAGGGCAGCGCCTTCGAACTGCTCTCGAACACCGTCGCGGTTGGTGGCCAAGTCATCTCGGTGCGCGGACTTGCGGGAACCTACAACGACCTCTTCCTTCCGATATTCGGGGACCACCAAGCGCAGAACGCTGCAGTGGCGATCGCCGCCGTCGAGTCGTTCCTCGGGGGAGGGGGGCAGATGCTGGTGGGCGATGTGCTCGCCGAGGGTATCGCGACGGCGACCTCTCCAGGGCGCCTTGAAGTGATCGGTATAGAGCCGACCGTGATCATCGATGCCGCGCACAACCCCGATGGAGCACAGTCGCTCGCGGCTGCCCTCGCCAGTTACTTCACCTTCGACGAGGTCGCCATCGTGCTCGGGGTGCTCGAAGACAAGGACGCCCGCGGCATCGTCGCGGCACTCTCGCCGGTCGCCGAGGTGATACTGGTGACCGCCTCGAGCTCCGAGCGTGCGGTCTCAGTCGACGATCTCGCCGAGATTGTGCGCGAAGTCGCCCCCGACACCTCGGTCGACGACTACCACACGCCAAGCGAGGCGATCGCCGCGGCTCGGGCCTGGGCCGAGAAGTCCCCTCGCCGCGGCGTCGTCATCACCGGGTCGATCACCCTCATCGGTGATGCGCTGGAGCTCGCGGCTGCAGAAGGGTGGAAGCGATGACCGAGCCGGATGGCGCGCGCCGTCGCCGCACCCGGGTGCGGCGTGAGCGCTCTACCAGCGAGTCGCTGCTCTCCATCGCACTGTTGCTGGAGGCCATCATGGTCTTCTTCGTCGTGATGGTGGCCTACGGTCTCAAGGTGCTTCCGGTGGGAGTGGTATTCGGCGGGGGAGCATTGCTTGTGCTGCTTCTGCTCGTTGCCGGCCGACTCGCCGGTCGTGCGATCGGGGTGTGGCTGGGCTGGGTGCTTCAGGTCGCGCTCATCGCCCTCGGCATCCTTCTGCCCCTGATGTACTTCATCGGGGCAATTTTCAGCGCCATCTTCATCTACTGCTTCATCACCGGTCGGCGTCTCGACCGCCGGAGGGCGGCCTACCTGCTCGACAACCCTTCCATCCCCACCAATTAGGAGTCTCCAATGAGCACCGAAGAAACACTCGTTCTGGTCAAGCCGGACGGCGTATCCCGCAACCTCACCGGTGAGATCCTGCGCCGCATCGAAGCGAAGGGTTACCAGCTGGTTGACGTGAAGCTGCTGCAGGCCAGCCGCGAGCTTCTTGCTAAGCACTACGAGGAGCACCTCGGAAAGCCGTTCTACGAACCGCTCGTCGAGTTCATGGAGAGCGGCGCGATCGTGGCATTCCGGGTCACCGGAGAGCGCGCGATCGAGGGTTTCCGATCGCTGGCGGGCGCGACAGACCCCACTACCGCGGCCCCGGGGACCATCCGCGGCGATTTTGGTCGGGACTGGGGCCTTCGAGTGCAGCAGAACCTCGTGCACGGATCCGACTCACCCGAATCCGCGGCGCGCGAGCTCGCCCTCTGGTTCGACTGACCGATCCCCCACCCGACCCCACGCCTCCCGACCCCACGCCTCCCCACCCCACGTCTTATCACCCCACCCCACGCCTCCCCACCCCTCAGGTGTGAACTTGGCATGCG
>JBKJLH010000066.1:0-2553 GCA_046597035.1 Lacisediminihabitans sp. | reverse complement strand
GCGAGCTGCGCAACATCATCACCGGGCTCGGCGGTCCTGCCGACGGCAATCCGCTTCAGTCCGGTTTCGACATCTCCGCAGCCAGCGAGGTGATGGCGTTGTTGTCGCTGTGCACGTCGTTGCGGGACCTGCGTGAACGGATGGGAAGAATCGTCGTCGGCTACAACCGCAGCGGCGAACCGGTGACCGCCGAGATGCTCAAGGCGGCCGGCGCCATGACCGCGATACTCAAGGACGCCATCAAGCCGAACCTGATGCAGACCGTGGAGCAGACGCCAGTGCTCGTCCACAGCGGTCCGTTCGGGAACATCGCCACGGGTAACTCCTCGGTCGTCGCCGATCTGATCGGCATCCATGCCGGCGACTACCTCATCACCGAGGCGGGGTTCGGTGCAGACATCGGCGCAGAAAAATTCTTCAACATCAAGTGCCGTGCCTCCGGGCTGATACCGGATGCTGCCGTCATCGTCGCGACGGTGCGTGACCTGAAAACTCACTCGAGCAAGTACCGGGTCGTCGCCGGCCGACCGCTGCCACCGGAGATGCTCGCCGAGAATCCCGACGACGTGCTCGCCGGGGCAGCGAACCTACGCCAACAGATCGCCAACATCCGACGGCACGGAGTGACGCCGATCATTGCGGTGAACGCATTCCCCACTGACTATGACAGTGAGCATCAGGCGATCATGGATGTCGCGGCAGGCGAAGGTGTGCGCGTGGCAATCAGCTACCACTTCACCGAAGGCGGCAAGGGTGCGGTCGAGCTGGCCGAGGCGGTTGCGGAGGCATGCGTTGAACCGTCCGGCTACCACCGTCTCTATCCCGACGAACTTCCCCTGGTCGACAAGATCGAGGTGATCGCGCGCGAGATGTACGGCGCCGACGGCGTGGATATCTCACCGCTGGCCGCTCGGCAACTCGACAAGTACGAGCGGGCAGGCTTCGGCAGCCTGCCGGTGTGCATCGCCAAGACACACCTGTCCCTGTCAGCCGACCCCGGCATCAAGGGAGCACCCACCGGGTGGCGACTGCCGGTCCGTGAGGTCCGTGCGTCGATCGGGGCCGGGTTCATCTATCCCATCTGCGGCGACATGCGCACCATGCCCGGTCTCTCGTCCGCGCCGGCGGCCGAACGCATCGACATCGACGACAACGGCGAGATCGTCGGGTTGTCCTGAGGGGCGGATCCGGGGTGCCGATGCTTTTTCCTGCGGGGAAGACCGACGCGCGGTCGGCCTCCCCACGATCTCTTTTCCGCCCATGGCTCCATCCTCGTTTCGCAGATCCAGAGACTCCAATAGACCTCGAGTGGTTCATGAAGGCGGTGACGAGCCCGCGGCATACCCGCCTCATGAGTGAGTAGAGGGCGCAACCGCGGTTATCTCGAAACGGCTATCAGCTGAGTCTGGCTGCGGTTGTCAGCACCCGGGGGTCCGGGTAGTCCTCGCAGTACTGATAGTCGTAAGCCAGCCGGATCACCCCGTCTGCACCAACGACGAACTCGGCAGCCCCGCGCCAGGGATCATCGACAGGCGGTCGTCCCTGCAGACGTCTTCCGTCCTGGAATTCGATTCCGATTGCGCGAGAATGCTCCCAGTATTCGGGTGCAGCGTCGAACAAGACCTGCTCGACGGCCCAGTGCCCGACGCCGAACGACCGATAGGCGCCGAAATCGGGATCGCACAATACGGGGCACGGTATCGAATGTGCGCTCCTATAAAGAGCGGTCCGTGCAGGCTCGCCCTGGGCAATGATCACCGGAGTCAGGCCGACATCCCGGTACGTCTCGTATTCGGCAATCAGTCGCTCGGCGCGGCGTGCGCCGCAACTGCAGCCGAAATGGCGCCAGAACATGACCAGGGCCGATCCTCCTGCCCAGAATTCCGCCAACTGCCTGATGTCCCCAGCCTCGTCGGATAGCGCGAGGTCGGGTGCCGAGGTCCCCCGGGAGAGCAACCGTGAGGCTTTCTCCCGGGGGCCTTCGGTCCATTTGTCGAGCCATTCTGACTCGGCGGCCTTTTGTGCGGTTTGCAGTTCGCTCATGTGAAGCTCATTCGGTGGTTTTCCGTTCGCACTTCTGTGGTCATTCGTGTTCGCTCACGGGATAGACCGCGTCCGCGACGAGTCCGTGGGCTTCCCGGTGAACCGTGTTGGCCGCCTCAGCATTGGGCGCCTCGACCAGGCAGAAGATCTTGCCGGCCTGCTCGTCAACCCAGTACCTGAGATAGTTCACGCCGTGGGCGCCCTGCGTGGCGAGGTCCGCCCGGTGTGCCCCAGCTACAGCCTCAGCCGAGACACCCCCGTCGATGCTGTGGACATCCATGAAAAGTGGCATGGTCCGATTTCCTTTCCGTTTACCCTAACCAATTCGGGATCCTGGATACCATTGAGCTTCACTGGTGTTTGACGGACCGTTTGAGAGTTTTCGGATGTGATCGCATGAGTTATTCCATCCAGCTTCTCGGTCGTCCAATATTCGACGACGGATCGGGCAAGGTTCACCGTTTCCGGAGCCAAAAGAGTTGGGCGCTGCTCGCGTACCTGATTTCAGCC
>JBKJLH010000002.1:0-27405 GCA_046597035.1 Lacisediminihabitans sp. | reverse complement strand
GGTGGCAGTGGTGGTGGTGTCGATTATCGGGACAGTGTGTAGATGCCCCAGTCGTCGACGTGCCAGTTGATCCAGCCGTTGCGGCGTTGGAGTGAGGCGGTCACTGTGAAGCTGTCCTTGGTTGCGCTTTTTGCGACGCAGTCGAAGCTCTGGCCGACGAGTACGGGCAGGTTGGATGCGCAGTTGACGGTGATGTCTGCTCCGATGATTGAGGCGTCGGAGGCGATGGATTGTTCGGCTTGGAGGGCGAAGACGTGGGGGAGGGCGGAGATGACGAGGCCGGGTACGACGAGGAGGGATCCGATTTGGAGGATGCCGAGGGCGGCCCAGACGAGGACGGGGGCGAAGCCGAGGCGGCCGACTTTTGCGAGGCTCATGGATCGGGCGATGAGGTAGATGGGTGCGGTGAGAAGTGCCCAGGCCCAGCTGGCGCGGTGTTCGTAGCCGGCGTGTCCGAGTGCGGCGCGGTCGGTGATGGCGAGGATTACGACGGCGAGGTAGGAGGTGGCCCAGATTGCGGGGGTGACCCAGGTGGTGAGGCTCGAGCCGAAACCGATGAGCAGCAGCAGGCTGAGTACGAGGAGCAGGATCGGCATGAGGGCGATGATCCACACCGACGCTGTGTAGATCGGCATCCGAGCCAACGCACGTCGGTCCGCGAACGTTTCTGCTGTCGCAGCCGCGGTCGTCGCGGCAGCGGCAGCGGCAGTGTCTGCGGCAGCGGCAGCGTCTGCGTTGGCGGACGGCTGGACGGCGGCAACCACGGGGGTGTCGAGGGCGACATGCTCGGTGACGGGCGTATCGTGGGGGCGAAAAAGAGCTGGACGAGGCAGGAATGCGGTGGTGTCATCATCGGTGGGGACGGAGTCGTAGTCGATCGTGTCCAGGTTGATGATGCGCGGATCGACATCCTGAGCAGATTCCACACTCGGCTCGTCGTCGATTTCGGTAAGTGCCTCGAGGTCGTCCGAGTCACGCGGTTCTGGTGCCGGAGCGTCGAGCTCGCGGAGGGTCACCGAGAGAGGTGCGTGGGTGGCCGCGGCATCCCGTGCTTCGTCCTCGTCCGTGGCGAGGGTGGCGTACTCCTCGTCGCGTTCGCGCTGTTCGCGTTGTTGCCGGCGCGTCGGAAGCTCGTCGTCGGCGAATGCCAGGCGGGTAGGAGTCTGCACCACAAGCGGCGGCCGTGCTTCTGTTGTGAGCTCGGTCCAGGCGTGGTTGTTCCACCAGCGCAACTGGGGCAGTCCCATAGGGTCTGGATACCAGCCCGCTGGCACCGTCACGTTGTCCTCGAACATCTGCTCTCCTGCAGTCGGCTTTCCTGGCCTGATCACTGGGAATGTCCATAACGGACGCTCCGGGGTAGCGATAAATCTTCGGGGTGGTCACAACCTATCGCCCTGAACGTGGTCTGACCGGGCCTTACCGGCGCTGGGCTGGCCCCAGTTGTGGGCGCATGCGCGGTGGATCGCTCGCTCATGACCGCCCCAGTGTCGGACAGGTCGGGGCTCTCCTCTCCGCGATGATCGTTGGCATTGGGTTCGGGGCCATCACTCTTTTCGTCCGAGGTGCCCTCGAAGAAACGGACGGACGCGAAATCGGGGAAGCGCCCGAGATCGAATAACTTGCATCCCTCACCGTGCTGGCGGTGCGGCTCGTCTCTCCGGGGTGTAGCTGATCACTCCCGCCCGTCATCGCTAAGCTCGATACGGCGGTAAGCCACAATCGACCCGTCAGCGCGACATCCAGCGCAATGCTGGAACGCGGGCCGCATCGGACAACGAGGCGGTGAAAACCCACCAGGCAATGGAGCCACAGTGAACGCAGGAAATGTGTTGAGCGACCAATTCATCGAGCAGGGCGCGGAAAGAGCGAGACGGGACGATTCCGTCGCCGATCTGCCGGCCATCCCCGGAATGGACGGGCCGGAGGGTTCGCGCATCGCCACCCGGATCGAGAGCGATTCGCTCGGCAGTCTGGAAATTCCCGCCGACGCTTACTGGGGTATCCACACGGCGCGTGCGCTCGAGAACTTTCCCATCACCCGCCGACCGATCTCGGTTTATCGAGACCTCATCCGTGCCCTCGCCCGCGTCAAGCAGGCTGCTGCGCGGGCCAACAAGGAACTCGGTGTGCTGGATTCCGGCAAGGCCGATCTGATCGACCGCGTCTGCGAGGAGATCGTCGGTGGTGCACTTCACGATGAGTTCGCCGTCGGAGTGATCCAGGGCGGCGCCGGTACCTCCACCAACATGAATACCAACGAGGTGATCGCCAACCGCGCCCTCGAGATTCTCGGCTACGAATTCGGCGACTATTCGCACTTCCACCCGATTGACGATGTCAACCGCAGCCAGTCCACGAACGACGTTTATCCGACCGCGATAAAGCTCGCGATGGTATTCGGGGTGAAGCGGCTCCTCGAGGAACACCGACTGCTCAGCCAGTCATTTGCCCGAAAGGGAATGGAGTTCGCCGACGTGCTCAAGGTGGGTCGTACCCAAATGCAGGACGCCGTACCGATGACACTCGGGCAGGAGTTCAACGGCTTCGCACACACCCTTTCCGAAGACTATGACCGCCTCGGCGAGATCATCCCATGGCTCAACGAGATCAACATGGGAGCAACAGCGATCGGCACCGGGATCACCGCCGACCCGCGCTACGCAGAGGCGGTCTGCCGCCACCTCGCGGAGATCACCGGGATCCCCATGGAGACTGCGGCGGACCTCATCGAGGCGACCTCCGACGCCGGCATCTTCATGACACTGAGCGGCACGCTCAAGCGCGCCGCGGTCAAACTCTCGAAGATTTGTAACGACCTCCGTCTGCTCTCGAGCGGGCCTCAGGCCGGTTTCGGAGAAATCAACCTCCCTGCGCGCCAGGCCGGGTCGTCGATCATGCCCGGCAAGGTCAATCCAGTGATCCCGGAAGTGGTGAACCAGGTCGCTTTCAGCGTCATCGGGGCGGATGCGACGGTCACTGCAGCGGCGGAGGGGGGCCAGCTACAGCTCAACGCCTTCGAGCCGGTGATCGCGCACAGCATCCTGCAATCACTTGCCTGGATGACGAACGCCTGCTACACGCTGCGCGTGAACTGCGTCGACGGCATCAGCGCGAACATCTCGCGCCTCGCGGCCCAGGTGGAGTCCTCCGTAGGGGTCGTCACCGCACTGACGCCGTACATCGGCTACGCGGCATCCGCCTCTCTCGCGCACACGGCGCTCACCACAAACGCCTCGATTGCGGAACTCGTCGTCTCGGCGGGTCTGATGTCGGCCGACCAGGTGGCGCACGTGCTCTCTCCGGGACGCCTCAGCGGATTGGTGCCGCTGACCGGGGTGATCACGGTGGTGCCTCATTCGGAGATCGACACCGAGTAGTGAGCCACTCCGAATCGTGTGCAGTCCGAGGAACGCGGGTTGGATTTCGGTCGCTGGGGTTCTCAATCATCGGATTCAGCCATAACTTGGCGAGGTGACCTCCGCTCGGAAAGTACTGACTGCACTGCTGCTGGGCATGGCGGCTACTCTCGTCACCGTGCTGGGTTGTGGTGGGACTTCGGCGACCGCATCGACTCCGCCGATCGGGTCTTTTCCTGAATGGGCTAAAACGGCACCCGGTAGGTTCGACGCCGTTTTTTCGACCCCTCCGTGTTCCCCGCTGCGCTCGTCGTGACACCCGATGCCAGGGCGAGCCTCGCTTCCGGCACGTCGGCGTCCCTCGGTGCCAGCGGGCACTGCCGTCGGGCTTGTCGATGCCGCGGGCGCGCCGGTGCCGGACATCGAGGGCGATCCGGTAACCGCTCCGGTGTCAAGTACCGGCAGTTTCTCGGCACGGTCAGAAATTGTCGATCTCGCAACATTGGCGATTGCGCTGTCGCCCGTTGTAGTGCCTGTAGTGCCGGTGGTGACTCCCGTGGTCGCGGCCGATCCTGAGTTGGCTGCGACCGGCACGACGCCCGGCGCTGTTCTTGCCGGTGCGATCGGCTTCGTGCTGATCGGTAGCGTTCTTTTCGGTAGCACCACAGCGCGGGCTCGACGTCGTCGAGTGTTGTGAGAGGGTCCCCGGGCAGCCCAATGGTGCTGGTGCGAAACAGCACGCAGGAGCCCCGGCGGAACCAGCAGCGCTCCGGCTGGACAGCGAAGCCAGAGCTTGACGATCGACGTCAGCGCCCCGCGGCAGCCCAGAGGTGCAGTCCCGCGTAGCTGCGCCACGGCGCCCATCGCGCTCCGTGGACCGCGAGCGAGCGTGCCGTCGCGGGCAGACCGAGGCGGGCGGCGCTCGCGAGCATGACGAGATCGCTCGAGAGCAGCACGTCCGGGTTGCCGAGCACGCGCATGGCGAGGTAACCGGCCGTCCACGGGCCGATGCCCGGCAGGGCGGTGAGTCGGGCGGTGAACTCGTCGACGGGCATCCCGAGATCGAGGCGGAGCGAGCCATCGGCGATCGCCCGGGCAGCACCGAGGATGCCGGCGACCCTGGAAGCCGGACCGCGCAGGAATTCGGCCCCGTGCTCAGCGATCTCCAGGGCCGTCGGAAACAGGCCGGGCGTCGCCGAAAGCTCAGCGGAAAGACGGCCGAGCACCGTGCGGGCCGAGGCGACGGAGATCTGCTGCCCGATCATGGTACGAAACAGTGTCTCGTCGCAATCAAGGCTCCCCGGCAGGCGAAGTCCCGGACGCGTGCTCACCAGTGGGGCGAAAACGGGGTCCGCAGAGAGTGAGTCGTCGATGGCCGCGGAATCGGCATCGAGATCGAGCAGTCGTCGAACCCGCGAGACAAGGGTTGACAGGTCAGCGATATTCTCGAGGCGCGCCGTGCACAGCACTGCGTCAGCGGCGTCGAGGCGGATCTGAAGGTGACCGATGCCACCGGGAAGCCGGAGGGAGCGGGTGAATGACCGATCATCCGCGGTCTCTACACCGGCGATGGCATGCGCTGCCAAGAAGGCCAAGAGCCCGGCGCCGTCGAATGGCGCCCGGGCCGGAAGTCGCAGCGAGATCACTGTGGCGGTGCCATCGGTCTCCTGTGGTGTCGTCGATGACCGCGGCGCGCCGAACCGCAGAGCGCTGGGCGTGAGCTCGTAAACCGCCTGCACCGTCTCGTTGAACTGGCGGATGCTCGAGAAGCCGGAGGCGAAGGCCACATCCGCTATAGGCAAGTCCGTGCTCACGAGCAGGGTGCGTGCCGACTGGGCGCGATGCGCGCGGGCGAGGGCGAGAGGGCCTGCCCCGAGTTCGGTAATGAGCAGGCGGCCGAGATGGCGCGGCGAGTAGCCGAGCCGTTTCGCCAGCCCGGGCACGCCATCCCGTTCGATCGTTCCGTCCGCGATCAGGCGCATTGCCCGGGAGGCGACATCGTCGTGGACATTCCACTCCGGTGAGCCGGGCACCGCGTCGGGGAGACAGCGCTTGCAGGCGCGAAGCCCCGCCTCGTGAGCGGCGGCGGCGGTGCGATAGAAGCTGACGTTCGACGGCTTCGGTGTCATCGCCGGACAACTCGGTCTGCAGTAGATGCCCGTGGAGTGCACGCCGGTGATGAACTGTCCGTCGAAGCGGGCATCACGCGATGACATAGCGCGATACCGTTCGGCGAACTGAGGATCGGAGCTGGTGACGCGGGCGGGGGATTCGATGCTCACCGACCAACTCTCACACTGGCCACCGACCTGGGCTAGCGGAAATCGGACACGACTCGAAGCGTCTACGCTGGCGAGATGAACGGCTTGGCCCCATGAGCGACCCGGCGATCGGCCGCAGCGGCGTCACGATCCTCGGCAGCGCGAATCTCGACATCGTCTTCACGGTCGATCGAATTCCGTCCCCGGGAGAGACGCTTCTCGCGGACTCTGCCGAGCGGTATCCCGGTGGTAAGGGGCTCAACCAGGCGGTGGCTGCGGCGCGGGCCGGGGCATCCACCTCTTTTATCGGCGCACTCGGCACCGACGACGCGGGCGATCAGCTCGCAGCCACCATGGCTGATGCGTCCATCGATAGCAGTCGGGTGCGTCGTGAGATCGCGCCGACCGGGCAGGCCTTCATCGTCGTGGATGGTGTCGGGGAGAATACGATCATCGTCGCGTCGGGCGCGAACTCGACCGTGACCGCCCTCCGGCAGGGAGACATCGAGGTGCTGTCTCGAACCGATGTGCTGCTGATGCAACTGGAGCTTCCCTTCTCGGCAGTCGCAGAGGCGGCCGCGGTCGCCGGTGACCACGGCTCTGTAGTGATGCTCAACGCCGCGCCCGCCCGCGCGCTCTCGGAGGCACTGTTCGCCCGTCTCGACGTGCTCATCGTCAACGAGTACGAGGCGTGCCTGGTCGCGGGATCGGAGGATCTCGCCACGGCATCCGCCTCGCTATCGGCGCTCGTGCCCCGTCTCATCGTGACGCTGGGATCCGCCGGTTCGGTGATCTTCGAGGCGGGAGATGAACTCGCGCGCATTTCAGCGCCTCCCGTCACCGCCGTCGACACGACGGGGGCGGGTGACACCTTCTGTGGCGCATTCGCCGCCGCGATCGCCGAGGGGCAGGCCTTCGAACCGGCTGCCCGATTCGCGACAGCGGCCGCCGCCCTCTCGGTGCAGACCATCGGCGCCGTTCCCTCCGTGCCGATGAGGGCACAGATACTGGCCGCCCTGAAGCAGACGACGCCGATTGTGAGTGCCCCATGACCTTTCTCGACGAGCTTCGCGCGGCCCTCGGCGACGCTGTATCGACGGATGTCGCCGTGCTCGCCACCCTTACCGCCGACAAGTCCGGCCACGATTCCCGCAGCGTTCCCCGAGCGCTGGTCACCGCGCGATCGATCGACGACGTGCGCGCCACTCTTCGCCTTGCAACCGAATACGGTGTCGCGGTAGTGCCGCGAGGGGCCGGTACCGGACTCGCCGGCGGCGCGATCGCGCATGCCGGCGAGGTCGTACTCTCGACCCTCGCGATGAACCGAATCCTTGAGGTGTCCGTTGCCGATGAGCTCGCGGTGGTGGAGCCGGGCGTCATCAACGGTGATCTCAACGCCGCACTCGCAAACCACGGGTTGTGGTTCACGCCCGATCCCGCGAGCTGGGCCATCTCGACTGTCGGCGGCAACATCGCCACAAACGCGGGCGGACTGCTCTGCGCGAAGTACGGCGTCACCAGGGAGTCGGTTCTTGCTCTCAAGGTAGTGCTCGCCGACGGACGGCTACTCAGCCTCGGGCACCGTAGCGTCAAGGGGGTCACCGGGCTCGACCTCACGGCCCTGATGATCGGATCTGAGGGAACACTCGGGGTGATCGTCGAGGCGACCGTTCGATTGCGGCCGGTGCCGACCGGACCGGTGGCGACCGTCGGTGCGTGGTTCGAGGATGTGGTGAGCGCCGCTGCCGCGTGTGCCGCGATCACCGCGGCGGGCATCCGTCCCGCGGCCCTCGAGCTGATGGATGCCGAAGCCCTCACTGCCATCGACGCCTATCTCGGAGAGCGCCTCTCAGAGCGCGGTAATACCTTCCTGCTGCTGCAGACGGATGGTGCGGCGAGCGCCGCCGAGGCCGCTGCCGCGCTCGAGATCATCGGTCGCAGCGGCGGGGATGCCGAACTCACGACTGACCCGGTCGAGGGCGAGCGCCTGTTCGCGATCCGGCGTGCATTCCACCCCGCTCTCGAGGCGCGGGGTACGGTGCTCATCGAGGATATCGCGGTGCCGCGCAGCGCCCTTCCGCAGATCTTTGCCGAGATCGCCGCCATCGGCGCGCGGCACGGCCTGCGCATCCCGACCGTCGCCCATGCGGGCGACGGCAACCTTCATCCCAATTTCGTCTACACGCCCGAGGCCGACGGCTCAGCACCCGAGGTCGTCTGGGTGGCGGCTGGTGAACTCTTCGCTGCCGCACTTCGCCTCGGCGGCACGTTGACAGGCGAGCACGGTGTCGGCCTGTTGAAACGAGCCTGGTTACGCGACGAACTCGGCGACGACCAGGTCGAGCTGCAACGCCAGGTGAAGGCGGTCTTCGATCCACACGGTCTGCTGAATCCCGGCAAGGTGTTCTAGGTCGGTCGTGCACTCCGCCTCCCGCGCCGGCGTCCGCTGTCTTCTAGGCTGAGCGCATGGATTTTCTGCCACTCTCCCGTGCCGATGACCTCGGCTGGCATGCTCTTCGTGATGAGATCGCGCCGTGGATCGGAGAGCGCGCCGTCACCCTCTTCTCGTATGCGATCTCCGAGGAGTACGGGTCGGCGGTGACGACGCGGTACTTTCGCGAGATCCTCACCGCAGCACAGGACGATCCGGATCATCCCCAGGTCACCGAGACGGAGCAACTGATCATCGACTGGGGGCGGCTTATCGTGTCGAGCCCCCGCGAGATCCCGGAAGCGTTCTACGACCGTCTGGAAAGTGCATTCACGCCCGGGCGGCGCCTGGCGCTCCTGTCCTTCGCCGCGCGGGTGGTGGCTATCAACATCGTCAACACCGTCGGTCGTGTGCCCGCCGATGACTGACCCTCCCACCGGCGCTCTCCCATCGATCGCGACCAACGCGCATCCGGTTTCCGAGCGGTCCGGCCAGACAGCGATCACCCGTCCGGTGCGTCGCAACGCCGGAACGATCGCGCTCGCCGCCATCGGATTCGTCGTGCTCTCGATCGTGATCCTGCTCGTGGCCTGGTACCTCCTCGCGGTCCTCGGACCGACTGCGCTGCTCGTCGCGCTGGTGCTCGCCGCCATTCCGCTGGTGGGGGTCCTCCTCTTCATCCGCTGGATCGATCGCTGGGAGCCTGAACCGCGCGGCGCGTTGCTCTTCGCGCTGTTGTGGGGGGCCGGGGCATCCGTGCTGATCGCCCTCATCTTCTCGGGTGTGACCCAGCACTATGAGGCACTTGCCGGGCTCACGGGGTCGGGAGTCGCCACCCTCTTCGAGGCCGTCGTGCAGGCTCCCCTCATCGAGGAGATCGCCAAGGGCTTCGGCATCCTGCTCATACTCTGGGTGATGCGCCGCACCTTCGATGGCCCGGTCGACGGCGTCGTGTACGCAGCGACGATCGCCATCGGGTTCGCTTTCACCGAGAACCTGCAGTACTTCGGTCTCGCAATCAACCAGGACGGCGGATTGGGCGGCGATGTCGCTCATACCTTTCTCCTTCGCGCCATCCTCTCGCCGTTCGCGCACGTGATGTTCACCGCGTGCACCGGGGTGTTGCTCGGTCTCGCGGCCCGCCGCACCGGCAGGCTCGGTGCGATCGGCTACTTCGCGATCGGCCTCGTGCCGGCGGTGTTGCTGCACGCCTTCTGGAACAGCGCGAGCTACTGGGCCACCGACTGGTTTCGCTACTACTTCGTGGTGCAGGTGCCGCTCTTCCTGATCGCGATCGTCGGGATCACCCGGCTGCGTCGGCACGAGCAGCGACTCACGCATGCGCGGCTCGCCGAGTATGGGGCCGTCGGCTGGTTTACGGAATCAGAAGTCAACCTGCTGTCGACTGCCGCCGGGCGGCAGCGCGCAACCGGCTGGGCGGTCCGCCACGGGCTCGGTCGCCCCTATCGCGCGTTCGTGCGGGATGCCACGAGGCTGGCCTTCGCTCGCGAGCGGCTGCTCACCGGTCGTGATGGAATCGGGGCGAGCCTCGACGAGGCGGCGCTGCTCGCGTCGATCGTGGAGGATCGCCGGGCGCTCGCCGCCCTTCCACCCCTGCAGTAGGCCGTCGCAACAACAGACCCGGTAAGTTACTCAGGCCGCGACCCGTAAACTTGACTGCCGCATTTCAGCGCGGCGTTCGAGGGGAATTTACCAGTGGTCGACCGTGAACTTCAGCACGAACAGCAATACGTAGCAACCCTGTACGCGCGCCTCGACGCCCTGCAGCGGGAGGCTGAACAGCAACTCGACGCGGTGCGACTTCTCGACGTCGGCGGTAACCACCAGGGCCGGTCTGAGCGCGATACCTTCGCCCGTATCTACGAGGACCGCATCCTCCAGTTGCGCGAGGTCGACGAGAGACTCGCCTTCGGTCGCCTCGAGTTCGAACCCGAGGCCGCTGGGGCAACGGACGATGGAACGGATGGCTCGGTTTTCCGCTACATCGGTCGCATCGGCCTGCGCGACAAAGACCTGCAGCCGCTGCTGCTCGACTGGCGGGTGCCGCAGGCGAGCGCCTTCTACCAGGCCACCGCGGCGACTCCACTCGGAGCGCGGGCCCGCCGTCACCTGCTCTCGAAGGGGCGGGCCATCATCCGCATCGAAGACGAGATCTTCGACGCCGAGCTGCTCGAGAGCGCGAACTCCGAGTTGCAGGGTGAGGGTGCCCTCCTCGCCGCTCTCACCGCCCAGCGCACCGGACGCATGTCCGACATCGTCGCCACCATCCAGGGCGAACAGGACCGTATCATCCGCTCCGATCTCAAGGGAGTGCTCGTCGTGCAGGGAGGTCCCGGCACCGGTAAGACCGCCGTCGCCCTTCACCGGGCGGCCTATCTGCTGTATTCACATCGGGATCGGCTGCGTAACTCGGGAGTACTCATCGTCGGGCCGTCGCGCTCGTTCCTGCAGTACATCGAGGCGGTACTGCCCTCGCTCGGCGAGACCGGGGTCGTGCTCGCGAGCGTCGGCCAGCTCTTTCCCGACGTCGAAGCCACGCGGGAGGATGCCCCCGCTACCGCCGCGATCAAGGGCAGGGCGTCGATGGCCGGTGTCATCGCTCGAGCGGTTCGATCCCGCCAGCGTGTTCCGTCCGCGCCGCAGGACCTCGATGTGAACGGCGATCGAGTCACCCTCGACCCGCGCCTCATCGCGAACGCCATTGGTCGCGCACGCGAAAGCAGGAAGACGCACAACGAGGCACGTGTGGTGTTCGTGAAGAATGCGTTGAACGCACTGTCCCGCCAGTGGCTGATCCAATTGCAGGACGCCGGCAACTCGATGGATGAGACCGATCTGCCGATGCTGCACGAAGACCTACGATCGTCCGACGACGTCCGGGTGGCGCTGAATACCGCCTGGCTGCCGCTGACACCGCAGAAGCTGCTGCAGGATCTCTACGCCCGCCCGCAGTGGCTCGCCGAGCTGACCCCCGGATGGAGCGAGACCGAACGTGCCCTGCTGCAGCGTGTTCGCGCGGCCGAGTTCACCATCGCCGACATCCCTCTGCTCGACGAGGCCGCCGAGCACCTCGGCGAGTACAGCGTGGCGGATGCCGCACAAAAACGCGAAGCGAAACAGCAGCGCAAACGCGACATCGAGAACGCCGAGCACGCGATCGAGAACATGCAGGTCGGTGGACTGGTGAACGCAAAGGCGCTCGCCGACAACTTCGCAGAGCTCGGGGATCGCTCGACGACTGCCGAGAGGGCCGCGGCCGATCGTACCTGGACCTACGGGCACGTGGTCGTGGACGAAGCCCAAGAGCTCTCTCCCATGCAGTGGCGACTGCTCCTGCGCCGCGGGCCGCAACGCTCATTCACCATCGTCGGCGACATCGCCCAAGCGGCGTCGGCCGCGGCGGCTTCCAACTGGAAGGATGCCCTCAGCGCGCTTCTCGCGGATTCCCCGGAGTCCGATCGCTGGCGGCTCGAGGAGCTCACCGTCAACTATCGCACCCCCAGCCAGATCGCGTCCGCCGCGGAGTCGATGGCGATCGCCAACGGGCTGCACGTGACCGAATCCCGCGCGGTGCGCTCGAGCGAGTGGCCGATCAGCGTTGTGGCGGATGCCGTCGAAGCAGTACGGATCGATCGAGCGCCCGACGGGGCGCGCGGCACCCTCGCCGTGATCGTGCTCGAGGCGAGTATCCGTGAACTCACGGATCGTCTCGTGGCCGAGTTCGGCGACGCAGTGGGTCTTAGTGCGGCCGGACTCACCCGGGACATCGCGGTGATGACCCCGCAGGAGGCCAAGGGGCTCGAGTTCGACTCGGTCGTCGTCGTGGATCCGGCGGCAATCCTTGCGGCATCGGAGCGAGGGGCCGGGGCGCTCTATGTCGCAATGACCCGAGCCACCCAGCGGCTCACGCTGGTATCGGCGGGGGAGTTGCCGGCAGGCATCCTCCCGGTCGAGTAGGCCCGCTGTCCGGGGAGGCCGGGCGGTCGACGAGGTCGCTTCGCGGCCGTATCGAGACACGGCTCACTGCCCTCGCCACTCCACAGTGGCTAGGGCGTCGGCGACAGTGCGTCGTAGTGCAGTAAGCCGCGCTGCCACCGCGTGAGAAACGCCAGCAGCGTGATGATCGCAACCCCGCCGAGGAGCGGCGGCAGCCAGATGGCCCCGATGGCGGCAACGACGCCCACATAGATGTCCCCGACCCGTGGCCCTCCCGTGACGACCACCGTGAAAACTCCCTGCAGTCGTCCACGCATGTTGTCGGGCACCGCCACCTGAAGCATCGTCTGGCGGAAGATGCTGCTCACATTGTCGGCCGCGCCCGCCCCCGCGAGCATCACGCTCGCAATCACGATCGCCGGGATGTTGGCGCGAGCTGGCGATACAGCATCACTGCCACCCACCGTCACAGCGAGCAGAACCGCGCCGAACCCGGCGATGAATCCGCCGTAGATGATGATCGAGGTGCGAATGGCCCGTCCCTGCCAGCGCGCGCCGCCGAGCCGCCCCGAGAAGAGGCTGCAGACCAGCGATCCCACCGCTCCGGCGGCCGTGAGCGCTCCGACCGTTACGGCTCCGCCACCCAGCGCGAGCGCACCCACCGCGGGGAACAGCACTCGCGGCTGCCCGAAGGTCATCGCAATGATGTCGACGATGAAGGTCATCCGGATGTTCGGGGCGGACTTCAGGAAGTCGATGCCGTATTTCAGGGATTCGAGCCCCGGCCGCTGAACCGCACCCCTCGGTGCGAGCGTGGGCAGCGACACAATGCCGGCGAACGCGCTCAGGAACAGCACGACATCCGTCGTATAGGTCCAGCCGAACCCGACCGTCGCGACCAGCACACCGGCAAGAGCCGGGCCAAGCGTCACCATCACGCCGATGCTCATGCCGGTGAGGGCGGATGCGGCGGGCATCAGCCGTGCCGGCAGCAGCCGCGGCAGCACTGCCGAGCGCACCGTGTTCATCACTGTCGCGGCGACCGCGTTGAGCGTGGTGAGCAGGTAGAACGACCAGACGATCTCCACACCGGTCCAGCCGATGAGGGCGAGGGCGATGGTGGATCCCCAGGCGACGATCGCGGCGAGGAGCAGGATGAGTCGCCGGTCGAAGGCATCCGCGAGCATCCCGCCGTAGAGTCCGGCGAAGATCATGGGCACGAGGGCGAAGGCGCCCACCAGCGAGACTGCGACGGTGGAGTGCGTCAGCTGGTAGATGTGCAGCCCAACCGCGACGATCGTCATCTGGCTGCCGATGCCCGAAATCGCGTTACCGGCCCACAGCTTTCGAAAGACCGTACTCTCGCGCAGAGGGGAAAGGTCGATGAGGTGCGAGCGCCTCGTGCTCTGCTCGGGTGCGGCCTCGGGGTCGGTACTCACTCACATTATTCTCACCCGGCCGCGGTGGGATGCTTGACCGGTGACCCTACTGACTGACAAGTTGCTCGCCCGGGTCCACGATCGAGCGCCTGGATACGACCGCGACAACGTTTTTTTCGCCGAGGATCTCGAGGAGCTCGCCGCCGCCGGATATCTGCGCGCGCTCGTTCCGCACGCTTTCGGCGGACTCGGCCTGAGCCTGCAGCAGGTCGCCCACGAGCAGGTTCGCCTTGCGATGGCGGCGCCGGCAACGGCCCTCGCCGTGAACATGCACCTGGTCTGGACCGGTGTCGCGAAGACCCTGCACGATCGCGGTGACGACACACTCGATTTCGTGCTGCGAGATGCCGCAGCAGGCGAGATCTTCGCCTTCGCGATCAGCGAGGCCGGCAACGACCTCGTTCTCTTCGACAGCACGACGGATGCCCGCCCGCTCCCCGACGGCGGCTACGAGTTCACCGGCACTAAGGTGTTCACCAGTCTCTCTCCGGTGTGGACGCGCCTCGGACTCTTCGGGCTGGATACCGTCTCGGCGGATGCGCCGAAGCTCGTGCATGCCGTCGTCACTCGCGAGGCGCCGGGAATCACCATTTCGCAGGACTGGAACACGCTCGGCATGCGGGCGAGCCAGAGCAACACGACCCACCTCGATGCGGTGGCCGCGACATCCGAGCGGGTATTCCGCCGCCTCGATCCCGGGCCGAGCCGCGATGCCCTGATCTTCGCCATTTTCGCCAATTTCGAGATCCTCATCTCCTCCGTCTATGTGGGTATCGGCCAGCGCGCCCTGGAGCTCGCCGTCGAATCCGCCCGATCTCGGTCATCACGGGCCACGGGGCTCGGCCGCGACCAGGACCAAAACGTGCGCTGGAAGATCGCGGATGCCGCTCTCGCCCAGGACGCGCTACTTCCGCAGCTCGATGCGCTCGCCGTCGACCTCGATTCTGGGGTCGATCGTGGAGCCCAATGGTTTCGCGCGCTCGTCGGACTCAAATCCCGCTCCACCCGAACGGCACGCTACGTCGTTGACCAAGCAATCGCGGTCGCGGGAGGGGCGGCATTCTCGGCGACAAGCGAACTCTCACGGCTATATCGGGATGTGCTCGCCGGCGGATTCCATCCCAGCAACGAGGACTCGGTACATTCCACTGTCGCGACCGCGCTGCTCGGGCCGATCGCCGAGGACCCGGCTACCCGTCGACCGTGACCACCCGGTGATCGTGATTACCCTGGGACCATGACCTCTTCACTTGCCATCGATCCCACTGTCGTCGTCTGGTCGGTTCCGGAAGACTCGCGCGTGCAGGAACTTGCGTCGCGTCCCCTGCTGGTGCTGATGCACGGGCGAGGCTCGCACGAACACGATCTCTTCGCGCTTGCGCCGCTGCTGCCCCCAGAATTCGTGATCGCCGCGATCCGGGCACCGCTCGAACTCGGCCAGGGGTCGTATTCCTGGTTTCCGGTGGGGGAGCCCGGTCTGCCGAGCTCGGTGGCCGCGGATGCCGCGGTCGGGGCTCTCTTCGACTGGCTCGATTCCGTGTCCGCCGTCTCGGTATCGCTTCTCGGGTTCTCGCAGGGAGGGGCGATGAGCCTTCACGCCCTGCGGCACGCTCCCGAACGCTTCGCCGCGTTTGTCAATCTCGCAGGCTTCGTGATCGGCGGCGCCGCTCCCGCCGATGACTCGCTCACGGAATTGCGACCTCCAGTATTTTGGGGAAGCGATCCGGCGGATCCGGTGATTCCCGCTGAAGCCATCGCAATGACGGCAGCGTGGCTGCCCGCACACTCCACTCTCACCGAGCGTCATTATGACAACATCGGACATTCGATCTCCCGCGAGGAAATCGACGATGTGAACAGCTTCCTGAAGAGCGTCGCGCTGCAGACCCCCGCCGGCTAGGGCCCGCCGTATCCCAGCCGTCGACTGGTCCACCGTGTCGCTAAAACCCCCGACACAGACTCGTCGCCCGGTGCGGCACTTTGTGCGGCTCTTCCGGGCGACGGGTTGATCTACTGACAGGATGCTCCTCGCCGCGCCGAAGTGCAAGACCCCAATTTCCAATTTCGGCATCCGAGCCGACGATCAGTCCACTCGCGTGGTCCTCGCCACACGACGCGCGCTGTCGAACTCACAGAGGAACCGGTCGGCGTCATTCAGGCTGATGCAGAGCGGCGGCCGGATTTTCAGCGTGTTACTCGCTGCTCCGGATGCCCCGACCAGCACTGCCCGGAGGCGTAGCTCGTTCACTACGACGAGAGTCGACTTCTCGCCCCGGGCATCCGCGCGCACCTCGCCGAGCGAGTCATGGACGCCCGCGAGCACATCGAGCCCGGCAGTGAGATAGTCGCCGACGACCCGTGCATTCTCGATCAGCCCCTCGTCGCGAAGTATGTCGAGCACCGCTTGCGCGGCGGACATCGATACCGGCGCCCCCGAGGGCGTCCACGAGTTCGCGACGGGCGATAACCGCACCAATCGGCATGCCGTTGCCCATCGGTTAGCCGATCGTCACGATGTCGGGGACGACCGCCCCGAGAGCGGCGTCGTGGCGCCTGAACCCCCACAGCCCGAGGCCGGGGCGACCGAATCCGGCCTGCACCTCATCGGCGATGTCCAGCCCGTCTGCATCGTGGACGATATCGCCGATCCGGCGAAGAAAGAGTGCACTGACCCGCTGCACCCTGTCAGAGGCGAAGATCGAGTCCGCAATCAGTGCCGCGAACCCATGCTGGGAGGCGCAGAGGTCCGCGGCCGCCAGGGCCGCGGCATCCGCGAACTCTGCGCCATCGCCCGCCGGGGCATCTACCAGGCGCACTGACGGGGCAATGCTGTCGTCGCCGCCGAGGGAGGGCAAAACCGCAGCGGTCTCGGGTGTGACCCCGTGATGGGCGTTGCGGGTGACGATCACGCCTCGTTTGCCGGTCACGGTCGCAGCGATACGCAAGGGGAGGTCATTCGCGTCGGAACCGGTGCACGGGTACATCACGTTCGGAAGGCCGCCGGGCAGCGTGCCGGGCAGGTCTTCGGAGTAGTCGACCAGGGAGCGGTCGAGGTATCGAGGGTCGATTGTCGAAGGGTCACGGAGTGTCGTCAGGCGGATTCGAGATTGCGATTGCTGTAGTCGGAGTTCTCGGGCAGCTCGACCGCGAGCCACGAGCGAGGAGCAGTCGCCGGGCGAGACGCCCGAATACGAGATGTGGTGCCAGCGCCGACTCGGCATCAGCCAGTTGCGTCAGCTCGGGATATCCGCACGCGAGAGCCCTGGCCGGAGACCAGGGATCGTCACCCCGGAAGACGGCGTCACGGAGGATATCGCCAGAGCGAGATCTGCGCCACGATGGCTTCGTGTGACATTCCGTGCTGCAGCGTGTGATCTCGCAGCCCCCTGCAGCTCGATCTCCGCCGCGTCATCGTCGGGAGGAGAAATTTTGAGCACGAGGGAGCCGGCCTCGCCTCCGATCGCCGGCCGAGCGCTATCGACGACTATCCGCCCGACCCTCACCTGTTTTGGGCTCACCTGTTTTGGGGAGTTCGCTACCAATGCCCGTTTAGATAGATTTACCACACAGGGCACAGCACTTGACCGGCCACGGGGCAAGACATGGCTGGCGCGGCATCTACCGTTGGGGGACGGAATCGTTATCACCGGGGATGATTGTTCGACGCTGGATGCGGTGCAGGCCGAATCCGGGGAGTCGGTCGTGCCCGCGCAGTGGCTTCCATCGAATCACGCCCTACGGGAGTGCCTCGCGCTGCAGGCAGAGGCCGTGCCTGTGTCGCTGTTCGGACGCCTCTTCGGAGTCGATCCGCTCTCGCGTGATGCCCGACGCTCGTATAGCGGAGCGCTCGCCGAAATCGCGGTTGCCGACTCCTTCGCCGCCCTCGGGGCCGAATGGACGGTCGTGCACTCGGTGCCGGTCGGCGGTGGACTCCCCGGGCAATTTTTGGCCATCGATCATCTGTTGATCGGCCCGGCCGGTCTCTTCTCGATCACCGTGCACAGTCACGCCGGACAAGACATCTGGGTGGGGGAGCGCACCTTTCTGGTGGATCACGAGCGGCTCGGACATCTTGCCGTGGCCGAGGAGGCGGCATCGGCTGCGTCCCGGTTGTTGACGGCTGCGCTGGCGGCCGAGGGAACGGCGGCGGATATTGAAGTCACTCCCTGTGTCGTGGTCGACTCTCCCGCGACGCTGCAGATCCGTCAGCACGCCGGTCGCACCCGGGTGACCACCGCACGGAATGTCACCCCCTGGCTCGTGTCGTTGCCGCGCCTGTTCTCACCCGCGGTTGTCGATGCCCTGGCAGCGGCTACCCTCCAGCTATCGACCTGGCCGGTAAACCCCGAGATGCAGTCCCACGATGTCCACCAGAAGCGCGACGACTTCGATCGACTGCGCCTGCTCGTGGCATCAGCGCGCCTCCGTCGCCTCATCTGGGCCGGGGTCGGCGTTATCGTGAGCTACACCGCCGTGATCGCAAACGTGGCCGGTATGACGGTGGGCGAGCTCTCATCGGCACTGGGGTCGTAGCCCAGCTCAGCCCGGCCCAGCCCGGCCCAGCCCGGCCCAGCCCGACACGGTGTAGGCGAGTCCCCTAGCCTGTCACAGCCTGGTCGGCTCGGGCTTTAGAGCTGTCGTCGACCGTCCTTTCATCCGATTCTTTTTCCAAGGAGTTCGGTGAAGGCGCGACTGCGCGAATGAATGCGGGTGGGAAGTGCACGGGCTACGTTGGCGTACAGGACCCGAAAGGGATACGAATCAGCGCCCGCGCAAGGCTCCAACGGCCACGATCCGTTTCGGCAGAAGGCCGGACAGCGTCACGACGAGCTTGTAGCGCAGGGTTGGGATCGACACGGCCCGGCCCTTCGTGACATCCCGAAGCGCCAGGCGCACGAGAGTTGCAGCGTCGAGCCAGAGGAATGCCGGCACCCCATCCTTGGACACATTCATACGGTCGTGGAACTCGGTGTGTACGAATCCCGGGGCTACAGCAGTCACTCCGACACCCCGTGTGCGATACGTGAGATTTGCCCAGCGGCTGAAGCTCAATACCCAGGCTTTCGAAGCGCCATAGGTGCCACGAGGAGTGTATCCAGCGACGCTAGCGATGTTCACGATGGTGCCAGAGGCCGCGCCGAGCATCTGACCCAGCGCGGCATGGGCGAGGCACATCGGTGCGGTCACGAGCAGGAATGGCACTCCCAGGCCACGTGCTCCAGGACGCTCACCCTGCCGTCCCAGAGGTCCGGGTAAACCCGTCACCGGTAGCGCCGACCACTTCGCCGCAGAAAGCTATCTCGTGATCGCATCCGACCCGATGACTTCGATCAGTATCGAGGCGCAGGTGCGCCCTGGGCTGTGGCGCCGCGCTCTGAGGGCACGGGTAATGCCTTCCCAGACGACACGAACGCCGCCATGTCCCGGACGGATGCCGCAGCGGATTCCTGGTGGCGCACGCTCGCCTTCGTCCACGAGGCTCTCGGTATCTGACCGCCGTGCGGCTCAGCCGCGCGTGCAGGTGCCGGAGGACACGGGAGCGCTCAGGCCCTTCGCCTGGGCGACGACGGGCGCGAGATCCTGCGTTGTCATGGCGAATCCGAGATGGCTGGTGGTCGCGGAGCGCGCGAAGATCACGCCGGTGACCTTGCCCGCCGCATCGATCAGCGGCCCTCCGGAGTTGCCCTCCTGCACGTCCGCCGCGAGGAAGTACACCTGCCGGGGGCTCGGATTGGCGCCGTAAATGTTCGGAGTGTTGATCGTGGCGACGCTCTGTACGGCGGCTGGGTTCGACTGGAACGGACCGCCGAGGGGATAGCCGTCGAAGACAGCGGTCGCGCCCGAACCGAGATCGGCGCCGAGTGGAAGGGGAGCGGTCTGCAGCCCGTTGACGGCGATCACGGCGAGGTCCTGGATGGCGTTGAAGTAAACCACTCGACCGGTGTAGGTGGCCCCAGCGGGGGTGAGCACGACCGGTTGGGTCACTCCGGCCACGACGTGGGCATTCGTGACGACCCGCCCCGAGGAGGAGACAAAACCACTGCCGGACTGGTTCTGGCCGCACTGGTAGGCGTTGCCGGTGATCTTCACGACAGAGCGGGCGGATGCCTGCTGCGCCGCGGTCTGTCCGGCGGTGGGAACCGGCAGAGAGGGAACCGTACCGAGGGCCTCGAACAGGCGAGGCAGACCGTCGAGTGCGAACAGCGAGCGCACCTTGGCCTCGAGGGCCTTTACCGGATCCGGCGTGACCCGGTCGATCGTTGAGACGACGCTCGACGATCCGATGGCCTGCGAGACCATCGGCACACCGAGCGAACCGAGTCCGAAAGCGAGCATCGACAGCACGAGAGCGGCACCGACAAGCGTGACGGCGGCACCGAAGACTCGGTCGACGCCGCGCAGCGGACTCTTATCGACCCGGCGGCGGATCACCCGGCCGAGTGCCGATCCAGCGGCCTGTCCGAGGGCGACCAGCGCGACGACCGACACCAGGATCACCGGCAGCCGGAACTGGCTGGCGGTGACCCAGCCGGCGACCAGCGGAATGGCGAAGAAAGCGGCGACCGCCCCCACGACGATTCCCACGAAACTGCCGAGGCTGAGAATGAATCCGCGACGGAATCCGAAGATGGCGTAGGCGATGAGCAGCACGATGAGCAGCAGGTCGAGCACTGCCGAGCCGCTCATACTTCTCCCCGTTCCCGCCGGGCTATCCTCCCCGGCTTCAGCCAGTGTGCCACGGACACCTGTACACCGATCTCCCAGCCTGTCGAGTCCCGGGGAGATGCGCGACGACTGTGCAAGGGTGGGGGCATGGATGACTGTGACGCGATCGTCGTTGGAGCGGGGCCGAACGGACTGGCCGCCGCCGTCGTGCTTGCCAGGGCCGGACTTTCGGTGCGAGTTTACGAGCGCGAGAACACTATCGGTGGGGGAGCACGCACCGAGGAGCTCACCCTCCCGGGCTTTCTACACGATGTCGGCTCAGCGGTGCACCCCCAGGCGCTGTCATCCGCATTCTTCCGCGCCTTCGAACTCGGCAAGCGACTGCGTTTCGTCGTGCCCGAGATCTCCTATGCTCATCCGCTCGACGGTGGACGGTCCGGCATTGCTTGGCAAGATCTCGATCGCACCGTTGAGGGACTCGGAGTGGATGGGGCGGCCTGGAAAAGTCTGCTCGGGCCGCTGGTGCGGCGCGCCGACCAGGTGGCGCAGTTTGCCGGGTCGCAGGTGCTGCAGCTGCCGCGGCATCCGCTCACCCTCGCGCGTCTCGGGTTGCGCATTCTCGATCAGGGTAGCCCCGCCTGGGACTGGCGCTTTCGGCAGGACCTCGCCCCGGCGATGATCACCGGCGTGATGGCGCATGTGATCCGTCCCTTGCCGAGCCTGTCGACCGCAGCCGCGGGGCTCGTGCTCGCGACCACCGGTCATGCGCGAGGCTGGCCGATCCCGATCGGCGGCAGCCGCTCGATCATCGACGCCCTGGCGCATGATCTGATCGCCCACGGCGGCGAGATCGTCACCGGTGTCGCGATCACCTCGCTCGACGAACTGCCAAAGTCAACGGTGGTGCTCTTCGATGGCTCTCCTCGAGCGCTTTCCCGAATCGCCGGGGAACGGTTTCCCGAAGGGTATCGCCGGGTGCTCGACCGCTTCCGGTATGGCAATGCGATCGCAAAGGTCGACTTCGCGCTCTCCGGCCCGGTGCCCTGGACGGATGCCCGCCTCGCCGGTACCGCAACTCTCCATGTCGGGGGCACCCGGCGCGAGATTGCGCAATCGGAAGCGGATGTCGCGGCGGGTCGTCACCCGCGCGATCCTTATGTTCTCGTATCCCAGCCCTCTGGCTTCGACCCCTCGCGCTCGCCAGCCGGCAAGCATGTGCTGTGGGCGTACACCCACGTGCCGGCCGGCTCCACAGTGGACCGAAGGGAAGCGGTCACGGCGAAAATCGAGCGCTACGCTCCCGGCTTCCGGGACACGATCCTCGCGTCATCCAGTCGCACAGCGGCCGAGATCGAACGCAACAACCCCAACTACATCGGTGGGGACATCGCAGCGGGAGACGTGACGATCGCGCAGCTCCTTGCACGCCCGGTTCTCTCGCCGACTCCCTGGCGCACCGCTGCCCGCGGGCTATATCTCTGCTCCTCCTCGACGCCTCCCGGTCCGGCGGTGCACGGACTCGCCGGCTACTACGCCGCGATGACCGCCCTCCGCGACGAATTCGGTATCACCCGGCGGCCCTATCTCGGCCTTCAGTGATCTGGCGGCCTAGATCAGGTCGCGCAACACCTGATCGGGGCTCACGCCGCGCGTTCGTGCCCGAGTAGACAGCCGCTCGAATTCGGCGGCGCTGAGCGTGACGACGAGATCCACAGTCTCGGGTACCTCCACAACATCGGGCGCCGCCTCGTCGAAGTCGAACAAAACGGCAGGCGCGCGCTCAGCGGCAGCCGCCACCGATGCCAGGTGAGTGTCTGACGGACGAACCACCGAAGGCTCGCTCGACCGCGCGAAGCCCGGCCCAGCGGGAACAGCCGCCCCGCGCTGGAACGCCTCCGAGACGGCACGAGCACGAGCATCCGCCGCCTCATTGAGCGGATGATTCGCATGACCTTTGACCCATTCAAAGCGGTAGCGGCGACCGGGCAGCTCGTCATCGATCTCCCGCAGCAGCTCGACGTTCATCACAGGCTTGCCGTCAGCCTTGCGCCAACCCTTCCTCTTCCAACCGGGCATCCATTTGGTCACACAGTTGATCACATACTGGCTGTCACACAGGATGAGAAGGTCATCGTCGAGATGGGCCGTGGCGCGAAAGAACTGCAGTACTGCAGTCAGCTCCGCCTGGTTGTTAGTCGCATGCTTCCACCCGCCGGCTGCCCAGCAGGTGTCATCCACGTACCAGGCCCAACCTGCCGGTCCCGGATTGCCGAGGGCAGAGCCGTCGGCGGCGGTACGGATCGTCATTCTGGCTCCCGGGGTACGGCATAGTGCGCGGTGCATCGGCTTCTCCAGTGCTGCCGGTGCGCGACGCACACCAGTCTGCCCCACGAGCGGAGATCCGGTTTCGCGGTGGTTCGAAACCACGACCGGTCGGATACAAAAGTGTCGCGCGACTGAACATTCTGTGGGGGCCGCGATGCCGAGTTGAAGTCGTGAACCGTCGCATGGGGTCGGAGCGAGCAATCCGCGGAGTCCCGCCGATCCAATTCCTACCTGCTGGCCCGGATCATGGGGTACCTGTCGAAGCCTGCCGGGCCTGCTCGCGCCGCTGCGCGCGTTCGGCTTCGGCTGCCGCTGCTTCTACCGGCGTCGGTGCGGTGCCCCCGAGCGAGCGCGGCTGCCACCACTGTGCGGTCCCGTCCACCGGATACTCGGCTTGCAGGCGGTCGACCATGCCCTGCATTGTCGCCTGCAGAGCATCGGTCACCGATCGGGGGTCATCGGTGGCGGCAATATCGATAGGCAGGCCGAACGCGAACGCAATCGGGACTCCGAAGCGGGCGCGAAACGACACCGGATGGTTTTTGGTCATCAACCGTTGACCACCCCAGACCGCCACGGGAATGATCGGCACTCCCGCCTCTCGGGCCAGCCGCACGGCGCCGGTCTTCAGCTCGCGAACCTCGAACGAGGCGCTCACGCCGGCTTCCGGGAATACTCCGATGACTTCGCCGGCGCGAAGGGCGGCGATGGCTTCGGCGTAGGCGGCGGCCCCTCGATCCATATCGACAGGGATGTGGTGCATGCCACGAAGCAGCCAACCGATACCCGGCTTGTCGAAGGCGCGCTTCGTGGCAAGAAAGCGGATCCGCCGCCCGTTGTGTTTCCAGGTCGCCCATTCGATCAGGGCGAATTCGAGATACCCGAAGTGAGTCATCGACAGCACCGCCCCACCGACGTCGGGCAGATTCTGCAGGCCATTCTCAATGCGACGCAGTCGCCAGAACCCGAACAATCCCATCCCCAGCGTGATCGCCGAGCGGTAGATGGGCTCTGGGCGCGAACCACGGACGGGAGGCATGCGGCAAGCGTATGGCCGCATTCTGCGTGTTCGCGGTGCAGGATCAGGTATGAGGTGCAGGGAATACAGGCCCCCGTCCGGTACCCCCGTTCGGGCGTGCCCTCTATTGGGGACTGTCGATGGATCGGGCCCTCCGCTTAGCTGAGCACATCCAAAACCGGGGGAAGCAGTGACAGATCTTGCAGCGCGCAGAGAGGCCGAATCGAGGCGGCACGGTCGCGCGCAGGATGTCACCATCGATCCGGCGCTGCGCGCCGATTCTCATTTCCGTGGATTGTTCGGGCGCGGGGGCGCCTCGAAGACCACTAGAGGATGGCGCACAGCGGGCCCGACCGAATTCGAACTCGGTCGTCAACTGACGTCGCTCGATGCCCGCTTCACCGTTCTTCGCGCGTTCGACGTGTTCGGCGAGCTTGATGCCGACTTCGTCGTCGTCGGACCGGGCGGAATCTTCCTTGTGACCACCCGCACGAAACGCAATGCCAAGATCTGGATCGACGAGAATGTGCTCTGGGTCAATGGCAGACCAACCGACCAGGTTCGCGACGCGCAGAGCGCCGCCTGCCGGGCATCCTCTCGTCTTAGCTCCATCATGGGCCACTCCGTTCGAGCGACTCCGGTCATCGCGGTCATGGACCCCCTCTCACTGTCGTTCGGCGGCGACCCCGTACAGCGCGTCGTCACCCTGCCCGCTGATCTGGTGGCGCAGTGGCTCACCGAGTGTTCCCGAACGCTCTCGGATGATGCTGTCGCCTCCCTCGCATTGGTCGCGGAAGAACGCGCCACGTGGGGATCGCCGCCGAGCGGCTCCAATTTGCTGGCCAGGGTGCTCTGAGCGCGCAACGGCCACACTGCTGCCACCCTTTCTAGGGCTGCCCCTTCTGGGGCTGCGCGGTATCTCACCACCGGGCTAACCTGAAAACTAATCGGAGCTTGGGGGAGCGATGAACGACACGAGTTCGGGCGGAATGCAGAACATGGCGACAGCGGTGCAGATTGGGCCGTCGGGGCAGGTTTTGCCAGCTGACGACGAGTCCCCGTTCTCGGGCCCGATCACCACCGGACCGCTGCACCCCGCCCTCGTATTGACAAGCCCCTTCGACAGTGAGCACTTTTCCGGCGCTGTACACGCCATGGCGCCGGCCCCGGCGGCCGCTGATCGTGTCAGCGCTGATCTGGACATCGACGGTCGAAGAAGTGCCGATCTCCACAGCGGGGATTCAGGCCCATCCGATTCAGGCCCTGCCTGGTCCATCGAACCGAACCTCCGCGCACGCGGTCCGGCTTACGCCGTGATGGAAGAGTGTCTCTCCCGCCAGGAGGGGGCCGCACCCCGCGGTCGTCTTGCGCGAGCACTGGGAAACAGCCCGCTGCATCCGGATGCCCGAAGCTGGTACAGCGGCGCACTCGGCGAGATCGTCGTAGCGAATGCGCTCACCCAGCTCGGAGATGAGTGGACGGTGTTGCACGCCGTACGCGTCGGGCACTCCGACATCGACCATGTGATCCTCGGGCCCGGTGGCGTTTACACGATCAACACCAAGAACCACTCGGGCGAGAAGATCTGGATCGGTGGAAGCACGTTCCTGGTCAACGGTTACAAGCAGGAGTACGTACGCAACTCTGCGCATGAAGCCGAGCGGGCATCCCGGCTACTCAGCGTGGTGACCGGACGCCCCGTCACAGTCACGCCCGTGATCGTCGTGGTGAATCCGGCATCGATCACCTCCGGGCGCAAGCGCCCCCGCGTCACCGTGCTTTCCAGTAGCACGCTGAAGCGTTGGCTGGTGAGGCGCCCCCGGGTGCTCTCCGATCGCGCCGTCGCACACTTCTCGATGTTCGCCGAAGAGCACAGCACGTGGAACGCCGAACCGGTGGCAGTTGCCGACACTACCGACCGCCAGTCCCGATTCGAGCAGCTGCGAATGGAGGTGGATGCCGCCCGCCAGCGCGCCCGCTTGTGGCTCCTTGCGCTCGGCGTCTGCGCCATGCTCATCACTCCGGTGGCCATCGCACAGATCGTGCGCCTGCTCATTACATTCCTGGTGGTTCCCGGCTCCTGATCCGTTGGAGGGCAGGGATCCCGCGACAGTGCGGGCGCCCTCCGTCGCTTCGTCCCAGTTGGGGCAGCCCTCTGTCGCCGCTCACACGCTAAGTTCGGGAGGTATGGGGCGCAACCGGCAGAGGAACATCGCTCTGCTCGTCGCTGGCACGTTCTTCATGGAGAACCTCGATGGCACGATCCTCACCACTGCCGCCCCGAGTATCGGCCGCTCCCTTGGCGTGCCGTCGGTGGCGATCGGCATCGCGATCACGGGCTACCTGCTGACGCTCGCCGTGCTCATTCCGCTGAGCGGATGGATCGCCCGGCGACTCGGATCCCGGCGGGTCTTCCTCGCCGCGATCGCGGTCTTCACTCTTGCTTCGGTGCTCTGTGCCCTCAGCACGAGCCTGCCGGAACTCACCATCATGAGGGTGCTGCAGGGGGCGGGCGGCGCGATGATGGTGCCGGTCGGTCGCCTCGCGGTGCTTCGTGTCACCGACCGTGTCGACCTCATCCGCGCGATCGCCCTGCTCACCTGGCCGGCTCTGGTGGCGCCGATTTTCGCCCCTTTAGCCGGCGGCTTCATCACGACTTATTTCACCTGGCACTGGATCTTCCTCATCAACGTGCCGCTCGGAATCGTTGCCTTCATCGCGGCCGTGCGTCTGATTCCTGCGGAGGCGCGGGAGTCTCCGCCCCCGCTCGACTGGGTCGGGCTCGCGCTCACGTGCACGGGTCTCGGCTCGCTGGTCTACCTCGGTTCCCTGCTCGCCGAGCGCGATCCCGGGGTACTCGCAACGATCACTTGGGCGGTGGCTGGCTTCGGCTTGGTGGGCTTTGCGATCGCACACCAGTTGCGCACGCGGAATCCACTGCTCGATCTTCGGGCACTGAGAATCGAGACCTTTCGCCTGTCGCACGCGGGTGGATCCCTGTTTCGGCTCACCGTGAACGCCGTCCCATTCCTGCTGCCGCTGCTCTTTCAGGACGTCTTCGGGTACACACCACTGATCTCCGGAGCACTGGTGCTGTTCGTGTTCGTCGGAAATCTCGCGATCAAGCCCGCTACCACCCCGCTTCTACGTCGCTTCGGATTTCGGGCGGTGATCGTGGTCGCGAGCGGTGCCGCGGCAGTCTCGATCGCGCTGATGGCACTGCTGTCGAGTGCGACGCCGGTGTGGTTGGTGATCGTGCTGCTCACACTCAGCGGTGTGGCGCGCTCCACCGGGTTCACCGCGTACAACACGATCGCCTTTGCCGACGTCGAGCGGGTCGAGATGACGGATGCCAACACCCTCGCCTCCACACTCCAACAGGTCGCGGCGGGCTTCGGAGTCGCTGTGGGAGCCGTGGTGCTGCGTCTCGGCCAGGGCTTCGCGACCGGATCTGGTGCCTTCGAGTTCGCTTTCGCGGTGCTCGCGGTGCTCACGGCGCTTGCGACGGTGGAGGCGCTGCTGCTGTCGCGCACTGCAGGGGAGAACATCCGACCGGCGCGTGCTGGCTGAAAGTCGAGCGGTCGTATTCGCACTTGGCTGATGGCGGATGTCGCATCCGGCGCGACGCCCGGCCGGGGCAGCTGATGCCGCAGAGTAGTCCGGTTGTCCGACCTCGGCGGGTGGGAGCTCGCCCTCGGTGGGGGTGATGACATGCCGGGCAGGTGGAGTTGGAAGCTTTGGGAATGACCGCCGAGTCAGCCCTGCCATCAGGGCCAGGTCATGAACCTCGATCACCCAGCAGAATCAGGATTCGGGTGAGCGATACGACTGCTCCTTTGGCGGTCTCGCCATTGAATCGCCCGGCGCTCTGGAACGTGATCGTGGGACTCGGAGTTTGGGCCGTCGATGTTGTCATCGGCGGCGTGCTCATGATTAAGTTCGTCGCCAC
>JBKJLH010000130.1:0-2508 GCA_046597035.1 Lacisediminihabitans sp. | reverse complement strand
GACAGTGCCCGGACTCTGGGCATGTAGTCGTGCAGGTAGTTGCGGGCGAAGCCCCAAAAGTTCGGGGTCGAGGTCCGTGGGTCGCGTCTCATAAGAAGCCCACCTCGGGCAGCAGTTATCCGCCGTCGCGGGTGATGTTGGCGTAACTGTTCATGAAGTCCGGCGAGGTGTGGACGTAGTAGTAGGTGCTGTCCAGTGATGCGTGGCCCATGTATCGGGCCAAATAGGGCAGCATCGCGTTGACGTCGGTGCCGTCGGCCATCCACTGCTGCAGGTTCGCGTAGGCGAAGTGGTGCCGGAAATCATAGGGACGGGGCCGTTTCCCCTCGCTTTCTCGCCTCAGTGCGGCCTGATCCCAGATGCGGTTGAAGATTATCCCGACCGCCGCCGGCGTCACTGTTTTCCCCGTGGGCGTGACGAAGAACGAGGCCCGATCGCCCGCGATAACGCCGCGGGTGCGGGCATCGCAGCTGGCCAGGAGCTCCACGAGCTCACCGGTGAGAGGCAACCGCCGGTCACGGTGCCCTTTTGAGGCCAGTACCTCGATCACACCGTCGTCCAAGTGGACATCGTGCGGGGTGAGGTGGCGAACTTCTCCGGTGCGCAGCCCGCAGGAATGCATCAGGGCGAAGAACGTGACCGCCTGCCACGTCCACGGCGACGAACCCTCTATCCGGGAGGCGGCCTGGAAGAACAACCTGATTTCGGCATTGGCCAGCAGGTAGGGCTGCGACCGGACGAAGCCGGCCTTCCAATGATCCGACAACACGTAGGCATTCGGGTTGCCGTTGATTCGCGCCCACCGGCCGAAGTCTCTGATGTAAGACATCCACGAGCGAGAGTGGAGCTGAGACGATTGCTGCTCTGCCACCCAGCCCTCGACCGTCGCCCGGTCGAGATCGACCAGAGAATGGTCGGCGCAGTATCGGTCGAATTGTTTCAGATACCAGATCCGGGACGCGCCGTAACAGCCCATGCTCGTCTTGAACGCGAGGTAGGCCTCAAGGTCGTCGGCGAACATGCTGATGAATCCGTGCCCGCTCATCGTCCAACCCCCGCCGGCATCGGGAGCACGCAGGCGCGCATCTGCTCGGTATCCTCACTCAAATACACGTTCGTGGAATCCGGACTCGAATGGCCCAGAATTGCGGAGATTGTCGGCAGCGGTGTCCCCGCGCGCAGCAGCTTCGTCGCCGCATGGTGACGCAACATCCGTGTGCCCGCTTTTGTCTGCCTCACCCCGGCGACCCTGAATGTCCGCCGCGTGATCGCATAGATCGACGCATGATCCGCCAACGCGAGGTGCGGGGCCATCGAGCGTAGGAACACGTTCGGGGTGTCGGAGTCCGGCCGGTCGCCCAGAACATACTCGGCCACCTTGCCGAGGACCACGGCAGGCAGTGGCAACGTTAAAGGATTGCCCGTTTTCTGCTGCACGATGCCGAAAGTGGAGCTGCGCCAATCGATGTCCGTCAGCCGCAGCGCGATGATGTCGCAGGCGCGTAAGCCCGTCACCACCGCCAGCAACGTGATCGCCGCATCCCGGGCAGGAACCTCCCCGCAGAGGCAGGCCCGAATGACCAACTGCTCGTCACTTTCGGCCAGGACAGGAACAAGCTGGTGCCACCGCTGGATGCGCGCCATCGTCAACGCATCGAGTAAATCCTGCCGCTGGACAAAGGTGAGGAACGGCCGGAAATTCGTCACCACCGACCACAACGCCGATGGCGTCCACCGGCCCAGCAACGATTCCAAATATCCGAACACGGTGGTGCCGTCTGCTGCTTCCCACGATGTGATCCCGTTCGCTTCCAAAAAGAGCAGGTATTCACGGGCTGCGCGACCGTAGGCGCTTCGCGTAGCCGTAGCCAGGCCGCGGCGTTCCATCTCGCCCAACCACGCATCCCCAAGAGCGACCAAGTCGGCGCATTGCGGAACCGCCATGCCACCACCGCGGCTCCTCATCATCAGGCTCACCCGTCCGGTCAACACATACGAATCGAACACTGTCACCAACCGGCCATAATCGAAGCGGCGTTGGACGCTGAAGCGGCCCGTTCTCGGGCTCGTCGTCATCGAGGCGAACTCCGCCCCCAACGCCGGCGTGTAGACGCCATCGTCCCTCCGCGCCAGCACAGCCAACCATCGAATCGACTTCTGATAGTTGCCAATTGTCGACTCTTTATAGCTGGCCGCTCTCAGCGCCTCAACAACGACAACACCAATGTCATCAACCATCATTTCCATAGCAATTCCCTTCACCGCGCATCTGGACACGATGAAGGTAACGCCAGCGACCGCAGCGCACTATGCCGAGAAAGTCAGGCCCGTTCCTTGCAAACACGCGGCATCGGCACGGTTCCTCGGCTTAACGTCATCCTCGGCATAATCGCTGTGATGTATCAGTTGAGACAGATCCTGGGGGCCTTGGCCCTTGTTCTTGGACACGGTGTCGTTTCGGTTTATGCCGCTTTCGTGAGCGTAGCGGACACGATGGTTTCGTATGCA
>JBKJLH010000092.1:0-4778 GCA_046597035.1 Lacisediminihabitans sp. | reverse complement strand
ATCCAGTACATCGAGCAATTGCGGCACATCGATGTGCTTCGGCGTGAGGCCACCGCGCAGCACGTTGTCGGAGGCGGCCATGAGCTCGACCCCGAGTCCGCCCAGGTAGGCGTGGATATTGCCCGCCGGCAGGTAGAGCGCCTCCCCCGCCGCAAGAGTCACCCGGTTGAGCAGCAGGCAGATGACGATTCCCGGATCTCCCGGATACTCCGAAGCGAGCTGCGAGACGGTCGCCATCTCGGCGTCGTAGCCGGCCACCCCGCGAGACGCCAGCGTCGTGACGAGCGACACCAGGGTCGCCACGCCAGTGTGCCGTCCGATCAGCCATTCAAAAGTCTCGGACAGCGCGATATCCGACCCCGACAGCGAGTCGAGAAGGTCTCCTAGGGGCTGCGGTTGCGGGTCTTCAAGAGCAAGCGCCGCGTCAATCAGAGCATAGAGAAGCGCCTGCACCTCGTCCAGCGGACGGAATCCGCAGAGAGCGTCGAAAGTGGGCGACAGCGCGTAGATCAGCTCGGGCTTAGAAAACGCGTCTTTATAATTGCGCTCCGGGGCGTCGAGCGCGATTCCGAGCTCGTTCTCGCGGTCGAATCCCGCCCGCGCCTGCTCCACGGTCGGATGCGCCTGCAGCGAGAGCGGAGAAGCTGCTGCGAGAACCTTGAGCAGGAACGGCAGGTGACCGGATGCCGCGAATCGTCCAAGCGTCGTCTGCGGGTCCGCCGCGATCCACTCTGCGAGATCCGTTGCGCCGCCCGTCTGGGTCGGATCGAGGATCACGCTCGGCGAACCGGGGTGGGCCCCGAGCCAGAGTTCCGCCTCAGGGCCTCCGGATGCATCGCGCCCAAGCAACTGGGCGATCGCGGTCGTCGACCCCCACGCGTAGGGCCGGGGGGTATTGGTGATGCCTACAAACATCCGCGGGTTCCTTCGATCGGGGGTTAGACAAAACTACCAATCGCTTGGGCAACGCCCAGAATCGGCGCTTAAAGTATCAATAGACCACCCTCATGCAACGGAGCCAAAATGACCCTCACCGCCGAAAAATCGCAGTCCACCGCCGAGCTCGCTCCCTTCACCCCACTCGTCAGTGACTTCTACGGCTACGAGGGTCTGCTCACCGCTCAGGAGAAGCAGTACATCATGAAGCTGCGCGCGTATCTCGACGCCGAAGTTCGCCCGATCATGAACGACCTCTGGACGAAGGCGGAGTTCTTCCCTCGCCACATCGTCGATGGTCTCGCCGAACTCGGACTCTTCGGGCAGTCCTATCCGGAGACCCAGGAGTTTGCCAACAGTGCTACCTTCCGCGGCTGGGTCGCCCTCGAGTTGGCACGGGTGGATGCTTCGGTCGCCACCCTGGTCGGCATGCAGAACGGTCTCGTGATGGGGTCGATCTCCGTTGCTGGCTCCGCCGAGCAGCGCGCAGAGTGGCTGCCCCGGTTCGCCAGTGGCGAGTTGCTCGGAGCCTTCGGACTCACCGAACCACTCTCCGGCTCCGATACCGCTCAGGGTCTGCAGACCGTCGCGAAGCGCGAGGGCGAGAACTGGGTGATCAACGGCGCCAAGCGCTGGATCGGCAACGGCTCGATCAGCGATGTCACCATCATCTGGGCCCGAGACGCCGACGACAACCAGGTCAAGGGCTTCATCGTGCCGACGACGACCGAGGGATATTCCGCCACGCGCATCGAGAACAAGCAGGCTCTGCGCATCGTGCAGAACGCCGACATCGTGCTCACCAACGTGATCGTTCCGGAGAAAAACCGCCTGCAGGGGTCCAAGACGTTCCGCGAGACTGCCGCTGTGCTGCGCCTTACCCGCGCCGAGGTCGCCTGGGCCGCGGTCGGCAACTCGGTGGGAGCGTACGAGGCCGCCGTCGAGTACGCCGGTTCCCGCATCCAGTTCGGAAAGCCGATCGGCAGCCACCAGCTCGTGCAAGAGCTGCTCGCCAAGAGCCTCGCCAACATCACGGCCTCCATCGGAGTCGTCACCCGCGTCTCCGACATGCTCGACGAGGGAACGCAGCGCGACGAGCACTCCTCCCTCGCCAAGGAGTTCACGACGAGCCGCATGCGCGAGACCGTCGCCTGGTGCCGCGAACTCTTCGGTGGCAACGGCATCGTGATGGACTACGGCGTGATGAAGTACTTCGCGGATGCCGAAGCCATCTACTCCTACGAGGGCACACGCGAGATGAACACCCTCATCGTCGGTCGTGCGATCACCGGCAAGGCCGCGTTCGTCTAACACTCTGCCGGCCGAGCTGGTCGCCCAGCGACCGCTCTACCGGTCGAGTAGGTCGCCCAGCGACCGTGTCGAGACCCCAGCGCAGAACCTGGCGGGTGCACCCTGAACGCGCCTACACTTTTAGGAATGCCAGGGGAGAGCGCATGAAGCGCAGCACGATGTACCTAACCGCTCTGGGAATTGCGCTCGCCGTCCTGGTTGCCGGATGCGCTGCAAACCCCTCACCGAAAAAGACCCCAGGCCCGAGCGCGAGCGCACACGCGGAACCGGCTCCGAGCTTCACCCCGGGCCCACTCGCCACGGGACAGATTCCCATCCCCGGCCAAGATGTCGACTCTCCCGTGAACGGCTTTGATCCGCGCGCCATCTTCACGCTCTGCCGCACCCGGATGACCTCCGACTATCCCAGCATTACGAACTACCGCCCCTATGCCAAGGATGACGTCTCCGCTTCGCACGAGGGAACAGGAGTGAACGTGCAGTTGCCCTTCGGGGCACTCGCCGACGGCCGCCCCGAGGGCATCATGGTCTGCCAGTTCACCGGAACGCCCGCTGCCCCCGAGATCAGCTATACAGGGCCCGTCGATGTGTGATTCACCGAGCGACACCGTCCCCAGAGTCATCGAGCCCGCCGTGAATCACGCCGCCTTCGCCTGACACCCGGTCCGGATGGACCGGCATGGCAGAGTTGGGCCATGCGTCGCTCACGTCCTCGGATCTTTTCGCGCTCGGAAGCCCGGATCGTGGCCGCGGTCGCAATCTTTGCGAGCACTGCCGCCTGGTTTCGCCTCCCTCCGACGACGCAGCAGACGGTTTGGGCCGAAGACGGCACGATTTTCTTGAATGATGCCCTCTCGGGCGCCCCCACCGCGCATCTTTTTACAGGCTACGCGGGTTACCTCCAGTTTCTACCGCGCCTCATTGCCGACGTCGTCATCAAAAGTGTCGATATCGCCGACGCGGGCATCGCGATCAACCTCGCGAGTTGCATTGTGGTTGGTCTCGGAGCTGCCCTTGTCTATTGGTGCGCACGAGACGTAATCCCCTCGCGCCCGCTGCGCCTTGCAGTGTGCTCGATCACGGTGCTCGCCCCGCTCGTGCCGATCGAGCTCCTGGGAAACGCAGCAAACTTGCATTGGTTTTTCATTTGGGCCGTTCTCTGGGTTTTGCTGTACCGACCACGCACCCGGACCGGCGCGTGGATGCTCGCGATCGTCACCCTGATCGCCGCGCTGTCCGAGATCCAACTTCTCGTGCTCGTGCCACTCATGCTCCTACGCATGAAAGCTCCGAATGTCTGGCTACCCCGCATTGGACTGGCTGTCGGTCTCCTTGCGCAGATCATCACGACGCTGATGTCACCGCGCGTGGCGCATTCGGGAGGACTTGGAGGTGCGCTCCGCGCGTACATCGGCCAGGTGGCCCTTCCGAACTTTGCGGCAAATCGACAAACCATGATCGCCGCGCTCGGCCAACAGGCGCTTCTCTGGGAGATCCTCGCTATCGCTCCGTTCGTGCTTGCTGTGGTGGTCTGTCTCCGCTGGGGCTCACCCCTGCAGCGAGTGGCCGTGCTCTCTCTCGTGCCGGGGTCGTTCGTGATCTGGGTGGCCGACTCTTATCTGAACGGGTACGGCGGCTCCTCGATCCATTACATGCCATTCGTGTTTATCAGGTACGCGGTGGTGCCGAGTATGTTTTTGCTCGCGTCGATCGTGGTGGCGGTGCAAGTGCTCATCGCTCGGCAAGCCTCGACGGCACCGCTTGGCGCAATTGTCGTTACCGCCCTGCTCGTTCTGATGGTCGTCCAATACGTTCCGACCGAGACGAATCGTTCGCGTGGACCGACCTGGGCGACTGAGATAGCAGCGGCCCGAAAATCGTGCGAGTCCTCGACTTCAGACGCGAATCAGCTCGTCGTCACCGCTCCTCGCACAAAAACTGCACTCTGGACGTTTGCTATTTCTTGTAAGAGGCTTACACAATAATTTCGATCCCGTCAGGGCCGCGGTGCACCGCCGTAAAAGACTTCGCCTAGAGCTGACCACCTCGGGAGTGGGCTGAACATCAACATTCACACCAATGGGCTTTCGATCAGTCCTTCATTGTGTTTGACATGTTGCGAGCGTTGCATCTCCGGGTGGCGCCGGGTGAGCGAGGCCGATACTTCCGGCTATCAGAACCAACGCAATCACGCTTGCCGTCACGGCGATACCGATTTTTTGTCCACCGCGACGTGGGGCACCACGGAGGCCGTCGAGGCCGATGACGCACCCGATGATTCCGACCAGCACGATCGGCAGTGCAAAGCGATTCTCCGGAGTAGATAAAGCGATTGTCGCTATCGAGCCCGCACCGAGGGCCAGTAGAAGAATGGGGGTATGTCTAGGTGCATCGGTGAGTCGCGATCGAAAGACCAGTCTGATCAATGCGGCGAGGCCGACAACAGTGACAGCTATTACGGCGAAGGTGATCAGGCCGATTAAAATGGGTGGACTAGCCTCATAGGGAGTTTTTATGGACCAGAAGAGAGT
>JBKJLH010000079.1:0-16983 GCA_046597035.1 Lacisediminihabitans sp. | reverse complement strand
TCGACAAGCCGAAGCTGGTCTTCTTCTTCGACGAGGCGCACTTGCTGTTCAAGAACGCGTCAAGAGACTTCCTCGACTCGATCACACAGACTGTTCGGCTCATCCGCTCGAAGGGCGTCGGAATCGTGTTCGTGACGCAGACACCGAAGGACGTGCCCGGCGACGTGCTCGCCCAGCTCGGGTCGCGCATCCAGCATCAGCTGCGGGCCTTCACCCCGGATGATGCGAAGGCGCTGAAGGCCACAGTGTCGACCTACCCCAACTCCGACTACAACCTCGGCAGCGTGCTCACCACGCTCGCTACCGGCGAAGCGATCGTCACGGTCATGGGCGAGAAAGGCGCGCCGACACCCGTCGCCTGGACCCGACTTCGGGCACCGCAGGGCTCGATGTCGCCGAGCGCTCCGGAACTGATCGAGGCGACGATCGCGTCATCGGCACTCCTCCCAAAATACGGAACCGCCATCGACAACGAGTCGGCGAAAGAGATACTCAGTCGCAAGCTCGAGACTGCGGCGGCGAGCGCGGCCGCGGCCGCCACCGCGGCCGAGCAAGCGGCGGCAGCCAAACAGCAGCAGACCGAGTATGAGCGGATGCTGCGGGAGGCGAAGAAGTCCCAGCCACGCGCCTCATCGACACCGGGCCGTCGACCTCCGGCACCGCGGGCGGAGAAGAATCCGATCACCGAGTTTCTCGGGTCATCTGCCGGTAAATCGGTCATGAACTCGGTCGTCAAGGGTATCTTCGGCACCTTGCGCCGGCGCTGAGCCTGAACTGGCCGGTTCGTCGGCTCACCTGCCGAAAGGCAGACCGAGCATTCTCATGAGGCCGAGAACGATTCCCACGCAGGCTACAACGGCCAGCACGATGATGCCGATGGCTACCCCGCGTCGATTTTCGAACCAATAGGCGCTCCCCGCGTAAAGCTCGAAGAATTGCTTCGAGGTGACCGGGTCGACCGGCTCATCGAGAGGGGTACCTAATGCGGCAGCGGCGGCTCGGATTGATTCCTCCGTCCAGAAGACGCCGCGCATGCGTAAGATCCGTTGCCCGTGCGCGTTGCGCACGATCAGTTGCGGGAGGGTCTCACTCGACGAGGTGCTGGTGGTGTGTGCGATAACCGTCGATCTCACCTCCGAAATCGGGGTGATGACCGGGCGGCCGAAGAATCCGCGTTCGGTGAAATGGGTCGCCGAGACCACCGGATAGGTCGTCTGGAAGAGGTAGTACCCGAATCCAAGCAGCACGAGGGTAATCCCCTCGGCAACGACCGTAATGGGCCACGACCCGGAGGGATACCCGAGAGTGACGAGCGTCGCGACGATCGGTATCGGCACGATGATCAGGATGCCGCTTCACAGGAGGCTGCGTCGGGGTCGGAGCCGCACGTGGCCAAGATTCCTGTCGTTCGCAACCGCCACGCGATCTCCCCCCAAAGCGACGATCACCGGCGCTGTGGCGCTACCATGTCGATTCCGGCACTCCTAGTAGCGCCGAACTCTTACCCGATTCCCGTCGGGCAATGAGACAGGTGTTGCGCGGAGAATGGGGGATTCGAACCCCCGAGGGCTTGCACCCAACACGCTTTCCAAGCGTGCGCCATAGGCCACTAGGCGAATTCTCCTGGGTGGCCCGAGCTTCAGACCAATGGATAGCGTACCCGACCGAAGCATTGGTCGGAGACTGCAGTGGGATCACCGGCTAAACTATCGGTGGCTCCTCGCGTGGCGCCACCCAGGCCAACTCCCCCAGGACGGAAACGTAGCAAGGGTAACCGGGCTCTGGCGGGTGCGCGGGGAGTCGCTATGTTTTCGGTCAGGCAGTCACATTTTCGGCCGGGTCACACTCGCTCCGATCGTGGTGACGGCCGGCGTTCGCGTCGCGAACGTTCTGCCGGGAGGCCTCACTGAAGAGTCCGTCGCGAACGTTCTGCCGGGTCAGGGATGCGAGCAGGTTGCGTTGAGCCACGAAGCCTAGGCTGGGTGAGTGACCCGCTCCATTTACATCACGTCCATCGAGGGGCATGCCGGCAAGTCGACGGTGGCCCTCGGCATGCTTGACACGCTCAGCCATGAGACCGAGCGAGTTGGTGTTTTCCGCCCGGTCGCCCGGTCGAGTGACGAGCGCGATTATGTACTCGAGATGCTGCTCGCCCACGACGGCGTCGATCTCGATTACGACGAATGCGTCGGCGTGAGCTATGAGGACGTCCATGCCGACCCGGAGGCTGCCCTCAGCGAAATCGTGTCACGCTTCAAGGCGGTAGAACGGCAGAGCGACGCGGTCGTCATTCTCGGCTCGGATTACACGGATGTCGGCAGCCCGACCGAGCTCGGATTCAATGCACGCATCGCCGCCAACCTCGGCGCCCCGGTACTTCTCGTGCTCGGTGGGCAGCAGGCGGATGCCGCAGGCAGCCGCAGCCCGGATGACCTGCGCCAGGTCTTCACCCTTGCCCGCCAGGAGCTCGACAGTGCCCACGCCCAGGTGCTCGGTATCGTGGTCAATCGTGCCGATCCACAGCGCATCGACGAGATCATCGCGGCGGTGGAGGAAGAGAGCGATCGTCTGCCGGTCTGGGCGATTCCCGAAGACCGCTTTCTCATCGCGCCAAGCATCGCCTCCCTCATGGAGGCAGTGGGCGGCACTCTGATCAAGGGAGACCCCGCCCTCCTCGGCCGGGAATCGCTGGGAGTGGTCGTCGCGGCGATGTCGATGGAGAACGTGCTGACCCGACTCATCGAGGGAGCAGTCGTCATCGTTCCCGGCGACCGGGCCGATGTGCTTCTCGCGGTGCTCATGGCGAACGCTGCCGAAACCTTCCCCTCCATCTCCGCGATCATCCTCAATGGTGGATTCGAGCTGCTTCCTCAGATCGCGCTGCTCATCGACGGCCTGGACAACACCCTGCCGATCATCCGCAATTCGCTCGGAACCTACGACACGGCCCTGCGGATCACCCAGACCAGGGGACGCCTCGCCCCGGAATCTCCGCGCAAATACGACACCGCCCTCGCCCTATTCGAGCAGCACGTCGACGCCGACGTGCTGCTTCGCCTGCTCGATGTGAGCCGTTCCGATGTCGTGACGCCGCTCATGTTCGAATATGACCTGCTCGACCGGGCGCGGTCCGATCCCCGGCATATTGTGCTTCCGGAGGGCACCGACGACCGCATTCTTCGGGCCGCCTCGACGCTGTTGCGACGTGGGGTCGTGCGCCTCACGATCCTCGGCGAGGAGTCGGAGGTCCGGACGCGAGCCACCGATCTCGGCCTCGATATCGCGGATGCCGCCATCCTCAGCCCCTTCGATCCGGAGCTGCGCGAGCAATTCGCCGAGGAGTACACCCGATTGCGCGCCCACAAGGGACTTCAGCTGGAGGAGGCGCGCGAAACCGTCACCGATGTCTCCTACTTCGGCACGATGATGGTGCATCTCGGCCTGGCCGACGGAATGGTCTCGGGTGCCGCGCACACCACCGCGCACACCATCCGGCCCGGGTTCGAGATCATCAAGACCAATCCCGGCGTCTCGGTCGTCTCGAGCGTCTTTTTGATGTGCCTGGAAGATCGCGTGCTCGTCTACGGCGACTGCGCCGTCAATCCGGACCCGGATGCCGGCCAGCTCGCCGACATCGCAATCTCGTCGGCGACCACTGCCATCCAATTTCAGATCGAGCCGCGAATTGCGATGCTGTCGTACTCCACCGGTGCCTCCGGGGCAGGGGCCGATGTCGACAAAGTGCGTGCCGCGACGGAGCTGGTCCGTTCGCGGCGACCCGACCTTCTCGTGGAGGGACCGATCCAGTACGATGCCGCGGTGGATGTCGCGGTCGGAAAGTCGAAGATGCCGGACTCGCAGGTGGCTGGGCGAGCCACCGTCTTCATCTTCCCCGACCTCAACACGGGAAACAACACGTACAAGGCGGTTCAGCGAAGCGCTGGCGCCGTGGCGATCGGGCCGGTGCTGCAGGGCCTTCGCAAGCCCATCAACGACCTGTCCCGAGGGGCGCTCGTGCAGGACATCGTCAACACGGTGGCCATCACGGCGATCCAGGCCCAAACGATAGGAACGGCACTCCCGTGACCCAGATCTTCGTCGTCAACTCCGGCTCCTCTTCGATCAAATATCAGCTCATCGATATCGAGACCGAAGCGGTCGCCCTCAGCGGTCTCATCGAACGTATCGGAGAACCCGGCTCGAGTATCGCCGATCATGAGGCCGGTATGCGCCAAGTGCTGGACGCGCTCGGCTCGACCGGGCAGATCGTGGCGGTCGGGCATCGCGTAGTGCACGGCGGGTCGATGTTCGACCGCGCCACCCTCGTTACCGACGAGGTCGAGATGCAGATCGACGAACTCGCGGCGCTCGCCCCGCTCCATAATCCGGCGAATCTGCAGGGCATCCGAGCGGCGAAGAAAGCGCTGCCGGGCGTGCCGCAGGTGGCTGTCTTCGACACCGCGTTTCACCAGACGCTCCCCCCGGCCGCCTACACCTACGCCATCGACGCGGAGCTTGCGGAAAAGCATCATGTGCGGCGCTATGGATTCCACGGCACATCCCACAAATACGTATCGGAGCAGGCCGCCCTTTTTCTCGATCGACCCATCGGGGAGCTTCGGACCATCGTGATGCACCTCGGCAACGGGGCATCCGTCGCCGCGATCGATGGTGGAATCTCTGTCGAGACGAGCATGGGGATGACCCCGCTTGAGGGCCTGGTGATGGGCACCCGCTCCGGCGACATCGACGCCGCGGTGCTCATCCACCTGCACCGGCATGCCGGTCTCGGCTTCGATGACCTCGATACCCTTCTGAATAGGGAGAGTGGCCTTCTCGGACTCACCGGGACCAGCGACATGCGTGATGTGCAGGATGCCGCGTCGAGAGGTGATTCGACGGCGGAGGCCGCGCTCGCCGTCTACCGGCATCGAGTCCGCCGCTACATCGGGGCCTACATCGCGCACCTCGGTGGTCTCGACGCTCTGGTATTCACCGCCGGAGTGGGCGAGAACAATGTGCTCTTGCGTCGTCGAACGCTCGCTGGACTGGAGTTTCTCGGCATCTCGGTCGACCACGACCGCAACGAACTCGTCTCCCGGAAGGCACGCTACATCTCGCCCGAGGGATCCCCTGTTGCGGTGCTCGTCATCCCCACCAACGAGGAGTTGGAGATCGCTCGCCAGGTTCACGCCCTCGTGCGATGACCGGTCGCGAACCCCGGCCGCACTCGTATCTGCTGGTCGGGCCGGGCGCCCACGAGCCCCCCGGGCCCGGGTGTCATCTTCGCAGGCTCCCTGGTCGAGTGACCCTGCGAAGATGACCCTTCGCCGGCCGGACCAGTCGCGAGCCGTCGGACCATTCGAAAGCGGCCGGATCGCGCGCGCGGCTAGAGAGCGTCGAGGGACTCGGCGATGGGAGTCTCTCCCGAGATGACTTCGAACTGTCGCCCAACTCCGGCGTCACCGACCAGCAGTGCGGCGACGACCGCCGCGACATCCGCCCGGGGAATGCTGCCGCGATCGACCGACTCGGCCATCGTCACGGATCCGGTCGGCGCCGAATCGGTGAGGCTGCCCGGGCGCACGATCGTCCAGTCGAAGTCGCGTGCGCGCACCGCGGCATCCGCTTCACTCTTCGCGCGCAGGTAGACCTGAAACTCGTCGTCGGAGCTCGCGTCATAGCCGTCGGCTCCGATCGATGAGATCACGATCATGCGCCGCACGCCCGCACGCACGGAGGCATCGGCGAGCAGGATGGCCCCATCCCGGTCGACAGTGAGCTTTCGGTCGGCTCCGCTGTCTGGTCCGGCTCCCGCGGCGAACACGGTCGCGTCGGCACCGGTGAGAGCGGTGGCGACCTCATCGACCGTGGAATGCTCGAGGTCGAGTATCAGGGGAACGGCTCCGGCGGCACGCAGATCATCGACCTGGTCGGGCTTCCGGATGATGCCGACCGGCTCGTGGCCGCCATCGGCGAGCTGGCGAGAGAGGAGTAGGGCGATCTTTCCGTGCCCTCCGGCGATGACTATGCGCATGTTTCCACCGTACGCCCCTGCATAACTCCTGCACTATTGGCGGTCGGGCGCGAGAGGCCCCGGATTTGCGGGGTGCGGCGCGCTCCACCGCCCGTAATGCAGGAGTTATGCCGGAGGGGGGTCCGACGACGGAGCGGAGGCGGTGCGGCGAACGCCGGAGGCCGCGTCGGGAGCTGCCGGTAGTCTTGGCTGGTGGTCACCGCCCTCTACCGCCGTTATCGGCCAGAAACTTTCGCCGAGCTGATCGGCCAATCACAGGTGACCGATCCGCTGCGCACTGCACTGCGAAATGACCGGGTCAATCACGCCTATCTCTTCAGCGGACCCCGCGGCTGCGGCAAGACCACCTCGGCCCGCATTCTGGCCCGTTGTCTCAACTGCGCCGAGGGTCCGACAGACACGCCCTGCGGTGTCTGCCCGAGCTGCATCGAGTTGAGCCGCGATGGCGGGGGTTCCATGGATGTCGTGGAGATCGATGCCGCCAGCCATAACGGTGTCGACGATGCGCGTGACCTGCGCGAGCGCGCCGTGTTCGCCCCGGCCCGGGATCGCTACAAGATCTTCATCCTCGACGAGGCGCACATGGTGACGCCCCAGGGTTTCAACGCCCTCCTCAAGATCGTCGAAGAGCCCCCGGAGCACGTCAAGTTCATCTTCGCGACCACCGAGCCGGAAAAGGTCATCGGCACCATCCGCTCGCGCACGCACCATTACCCGTTCCGACTGGTTCCGCCCGCGCAGATGCTCGAATACCTGCAGTTGCTCTGCACGAGCGAGAAGGTGGATGTCGAGGCTGGCGTGCTCCCGCTCGTCGTGCGGGCTGGTGGTGGGTCCGTTCGCGACACCCTCTCCCTGCTCGACCAGCTGATCGCCGGATCCGAGGGCTCGTCCGTGCAGTACGAGCGCGCGGTGGCATTGCTCGGCTACACCCACGGTGCCCTGCTCGGCGAGGTCGTCGATGCGCTCGGTGCTCGGGATGCCTCGGCCGCGTTCGCCGCGATCGACCGGGTCATCCAGACCGGCCAGGATCCCCGCCGCTTCGTCGAGGACCTGCTCGAACGACTGCGGGACCTCATCATCGTGAGCGCCACCGGCGAGGGAGCCGCAGCAGTTCTGCGCGGCATCCAGCCCGACGAGCTCGACCGAATGGCGCAGCAGGCGTCGAGATTCGGCACCGCGGAGCTCTCCCGGGCCGCGGATGTCGCCAACGCGGCTCTCACCGAGATGACCGGTGCCACGTCCCCCCGCCTCCACCTCGAACTCATGATCGCCCGGGTGCTCGTGCCGGCGAGCGACGAAACCAACCGCGGCGCCCTCGCGCGCGTCGAGCGCCTGGAACGACGCATCGGCATGGACACGCCTGCGGCCCTCGACTCGGGTGCACCCGCCGGTCGAGTGGAGAGCGCGAGCGAGCGCATCGAGACTCGATCAGCGGAGCCCGCCGGTCTCGACACGGGCGACGGGCGCCCTACTCGACCAGCGGAGCCCGCCGGGCGCCCCACTCGACCAGCGGAGCCCGCTGGGCGCCCCACTCGACCAGCGGAGCCGAGCGTCAGTGAACGCATCGTGACCCCGGCGGCTCCCCTCGGCCCGGTCTACGGCTTCGGTGCTGCTGCTGCTGCTGGTGCCGCCGCCGCTCCCGAGCCAGCCCCGGCCAGTTCCGCCCCGTCCAGTGCAGCCCCGGCAATCCCGAGCGTCGTCACGTTCCAGCAGGTGAAGGACAGCTGGCCCGAGATTCTCGAGCGGGTCGAGAAAGCCAAGCGCACCGCGTGGATGGTCCTCTACACGGCAACACCGCTTGGGCTCCGCGACGGCACTATCCTCGACCTCTCCTTCGCGAGCCAGACGGATGTCGACGCACTGAAGCAGCGCACGACCCCTGGTGAGGGCGTCTCGGATTTCCTCAAGCAGGCGGTCTATGACGTTCTCGGATTCCGCCCGTTACTCACCGCCCGGGCGGAAGCGCCCCGGGCGGATGCGCCGGTCGTACCGATCCGTGCCACGCAGCCATCCGCTCCACCCACCGCGTCGAGGCCACCTGTCGCCGAAGAGCCATCGACCGAGCACCAGGTCTACGAGGCGCAACCGCCCGAGCGGACCGAGCCCGATGTCGAGCCGCAAATACCCGCCGGCGTCACCTGGGAGACCGCGGTGATCTCCGACTCAGAGCCCGAGACGAAGCGGATGCCGCCGGCCGTCCCCAAGGCCGAGAAGCCGGCAGCCCCGACCGCTCCCGAGCCCGCGGCGCCGAAGCGTGAGGCTCCCGTCGCTACAGCCGACGGCAAGCAGCGCTACGGCGAGTCGGTGGTGCGCGAGATCCTCGGTGCGAGCTTCATCGAAGAACAGACCGTGCTCCCGCGGGTCGCCCCGAGAGAGCAGTAGGCGTGTACGACGGAATCGTCCAGGAACTGATCGACGAGCTGGGACGCCTGCCCGGCATCGGGCCGAAGTCGGCGCAGCGCATCGCCTTCCACATCTTGCAAACCGAGACCTTCGATGTCACCCACCTCGCCGAGATACTCATGACGGTGAAGGAGAAGGTGCGTTTCTGCGATGTCTGCGGCAATGTCACCGAGCAGGAACTCTGCAACATCTGCCGGGATCCGCGTCGCTCACCCGCGACGATCTGCGTGGTCGAGGAGGCCAAGGATGTCGTCGCGGTCGAACGGACCCGCGAGTTCAAGGGTCTCTATCACGTGCTCGGCGGGGCCATCAGCCCCATCGACGGGATCGGACCGGACGATCTGCGCATCCGCCAGCTGATGCAGCGCCTCGCCGATGGGGTGGTGACCGAGGTGATCATCGCCACCGACCCGAACCTCGAGGGGGAGGCGACGGCAACCTACCTCTCGCGCATGCTGGTACACCTCGACCTGCGGGTCACCAGACTCGCCTCCGGGCTGCCGGTCGGCGGTGACCTCGAGTACGCCGACGAAGTGACACTGGGCCGTGCCTTCGAAGGCCGCCGTCTCGTCGAGAACTAGCTCCGCACCCGAACGTGGCGGCGTCACACAGCCGGCACACGAACGGGCAGCATTTAGGATGGGGAGTCGGCCACCAGTCGGCATCCCGATCCCCAGGAGTACTCGTGAGCTTGATCGTGCAGAAGTACGGCGGCTCGTCACTCGCCGATGCCGAGAGCATCAAGCGAGTCGCCAAGCGCATCGTCGAAACCCGTAAGGCGGGCAACGAAGTGGTCGTCGTCGTCTCGGCCATGGGCGATACAACGGATGAGCTACTCGCCCTGGCCAATCAGGTCACTCCGATCGCCACCGGCCGCGAGCTCGACATGCTGCTGACCGCGGGCGAGCGCATCTCGATGGCTCTGCTGGCCATGTCTATCAAGAGCATGGGCCAGGAGGCACGCTCGTATACCGGCAGCCAGGCCGGCCTCAGCACCGATGCCAAGCACGGCAGCGCCCGCATCGTGGATGTCGCACCCACGCGCGTGCGCGCCGCCCTCGACGCGGGGGCGATCGCCATCGTCGCCGGGTTCCAGGGCTTCAACCGCGGCACGGGCGACATCACCACCCTCGGACGCGGTGGCTCCGACACGACCGCGGTCGCGCTCGCCGCCGCACTCGACGCTGACGTCTGCGAGATCTACACCGATGTCGATGGCATCTTCACTGCGGACCCGCGCGTCGTGCCGGCCGCGCGCAAAATCGACCGCATCACGAGCGAAGAAATGCTCGAGCTCGCTGCTGCAGGAGCCAAGGTGCTCTATATCCGCGCCGTGGAATATGCCCGTCGGCACGGGGTTACGCTTCATGTGCGTTCGTCGTTCAACAATAACGAGGGCACGCTCGTGGTGAATCCGAAAGAAGGCGAAAACGTGGAAGAGTCCATCATCTCCGGGGTTGCGGTCGACCTGAGCGAGGCCAAGATCACCGTCGTCGGCGTACCGGACGTCCCGGGCAAAGCGGCACAGATCTTCACGCTCGTCGCCTCGACCGACGCCAACATCGACATGATCGTGCAAAACGTCTCGACCGCGGCCACCGGGCTCGCCGACATCTCGTTCACCCTTCCCAAGTCCGATGGGGCACGAGTGCTGAAGGCCCTCGAAGACCACAAGGAAGAGAGCGGCTTCCACTCCCTCCAATACGATGACCAGATCGGCAAACTCGCCCTCGTCGGTGCGGGGATGCGCACCAACGCGGGGGTATCCGCCCGGCTGTTCACCGCGTTGTTCGACGCCGGGATCAACATCGAGATGATTTCCACCAGCGAGATTCGCATCAGCGTCGTCACCCGGGCCGACACGATCAACGAGGCCGTGCGGGTCGTTCACCACGCCTTCGACCTCGATGGCGACGAGGTCGCGACGGTGCACGGGGGAACCGGACGATGACCGCGTCCACACCATCGGGCGCCGCGGTGAACATCGCCGTCGTCGGAGCCACCGGCCAGGTCGGCGCCGTGGTGCGTCGCCTCCTCGAGGAGCGAGACTTCCCGGTGGCGAGCATCCGTTTCTTCGCGTCCGCGCGTTCGGCGGGCAGCACTCTGCCCTGGAAGGGCCATGACATCGTGGTGGAGGATGCCTCGACGGCCGACCCCGCCGGCATCGACATCGCCATCTTCTCCGCTGGCGCCACCACCTCCAAGGCCCAGGCTCCGCGCTTCGCGGCGGCCGGTGTGACCGTGATCGACAACTCCTCCGGCTTCCGCATGGACCCCGACGTGCCACTGGTGGTCAGCGAGGTGAATCCTCATGCGATAGGCGAGGCACGCAAAGGCATCATCGCCAACCCGAACTGCACGACGATGGCGGCAATGCCGATCCTCAAGGTACTGGATACCGAGGCTGGCCTCCAACGACTGATCGTGAGCACCTACCAGGCGGTCTCTGGTGCCGGCCTCGTCGGCGGCGAAGAACTGTACGAGCAGGCGAAGGCGGCGATCGAGCAGGATCCGCGCAGTCTCGTGCACGACGGCTCATCGGTCGAATTCCCCGCGCCCACGACCTTTCCGAAGACCATTGCCTTCGACGTGATCCCGTTCGCCGGCACTCTCGTCGACGACGGTCTGTTCGAGACCGACGAGGAGAAGAAGCTACGCAACGAGAGTCGCAAGATCCTCGAGCTGCCGGAGCTCTTGGTGAGTGGCACCTGCGTGCGGGTGCCGGTATTCACCGGTCATTCGCTGTCGATCAATGCCGAGTTCGCGAAGCCGTTGAGCGTGGCGCGGGCCAGGGAATTGCTTGCGGATGCTCCGGGCGTCGAGCTCTCCGACATCCCGACCCCGCTCGCCGCGGCCGGTACGGACCCGTCGTATGTCGGGCGCATCCGGCAAGACGAGGGAGTGCCGGATAATCGCGGCCTCGCGCTCTTCATCAGCAACGACAACCTGCGCAAGGGCGCGGCGCTCAATGCCGTGCAGATCGCGGAACTCGTCGCCGCGAATCTGGTGCAGGCTTAGACCTCGCAATCAATTCGCAGTTCGAAGGAGAACGCCATGTCCATTGTTGTTGTCGCAACGATCATTCCGAAAGAGGGCGGCCTGCAGGAGCTCACCGAGGCCTTCGAGGAGGCGGTGCCTGTGGTGCAGACGGAACCGGGATGTGAGCAGTACGCGCTCTACTCCGACGGCTCCGTTTTGGTGACCATCGAACGATGGCTGAACGATGATGCCCTCGCGGCCCACATGACGGCGCCGGCGCTCACCGCGCTCCTCGCCCGCGCCGGGCACCTCCTTGCCGCGCCGCCAGAGATCCGCACCGTCGCACCGCTCGGGCACGGGGATGCCGTCAAGGGTGGCTGATCCGCGGTTACGCTCGCGACCGGTGATGCAGATCTGCCGCCCGAACCTCTGTGAGGAGACCCCGCTGACCAGCCAACGCCTTGTCTGTTCAGGGGTTCAGGACTACTTGTTGAAGCTATGAGCGATTCAGCGCGGGCTCTCCCCACTATTCATGCGACCGTCGGCGACAATTCCACCGGCACGGTGATCGTCGACGGCGTCGTTCAAGAAGTCGTCGGCTGGAACGAGCGGGCCGTCCGCAGCGAGATCCTCGCCTTCGGGGTGGCCACGGCGACGGAGAGCGGGCGCCCGATACGGCTGATAATCAACGATTCCCTCGGCGAACACTCGCTCGACGTCTACCCTGACGGGCATGCGGAGCCGTCCCCGGCAGGAGTACTGTCCGTTCTTCCCGGTACGCCGATACCGCCCGAGACACTCAGCCGCTCCGACCTCCCTACGCTCTCCGATCTGCTGCAGTCACGCCCGAAACCTCCCGTCGGGCCAGCAGAAATGGGCTGGCAAGGACGGGTGCGGCGGGCCACCGGCGGGCGCATCTCGCCGCATCCCGGTAAGGAAGAGGTCGAGCACCAGCAGGCGATCGAGCGAGTGCAGCGGAGTCTTCGCGGTCCGCGCACGGTCGTCGTGCTCAATCCGAAGGGTGGGGCGCACAAGACCACCGCGACGCTGCTGCTCGCCGCGACCTTCGGCACCCTGCGGGGCGGTTATACCCTCGCGTGGGATAACAACGAGACGCGCGGCACGCTCGGCTGGCGTTCGCAGCCGGCCCGCCACTCGAACACCGCCGCTGACCTGCTGCGAGATCTCGAACGCTTCAACGACGTGCGCAACGCGCGGGTCGGCGACCTTGACAATTACGTCCGGTCGCAGGGCACGGTGCAGTTCGACGTTCTCGCCTCCGATGAGGATGCGGCCGCGTCATCCACCATCGACGCTGCCGCGTTCGTTGATCTGCACACGACCCTCAGCCGGTTCTACCGGGTGATCGTCGTCGACACGGGCAATAACATGCGCGCCTCCAACTGGGAGGCGGCGATCGAGGCGGCTGACCAGCTCGTCATCGTGTCGACCGTTCGCGAGGACACCGCGGCCAGCGCCGCCTGGCTCATCGACGGCCTCCGGAAGAAGGGGCACGATGACAAGGTGCGGGAGGCGGTGACCGTGTTGTCCAGTCCCTCGAAGCTCGAAGATCCGCGACTCAACCGCCGCCTGCACTCCCACTTCGGTTCGCTCACCCGTGCCGTGCTGGATGTTCCGCACGATCAGTCACTGGTTGCCGGCAGTGTCCTCCACTACGGCTCTCTTGCCCCGGCCACCCGTGAAGCGTGGCTTCGAGTGACCGCTGCGGTCTCCGACAACCTGTAGAAGTGCTTTCTCGCCCCAAACTGTCACAGCAGTGAGGGTGACCGAGTGGTCCCCGGTGTCCCGGGACTACTGGTTTTACGGGAAGAGAGCACGAGCGCACCGTTCGTGATTTTCTCGATACCGCCTTCAGCCACGCCGGTCTCTCCTGGCAGAACCACGTTCTATTCGACGAACGCTACCTGCGCCCGACTGAAGTCGACGCGCTTGTCGGCGACGCATCCAAGGCCGAGACGAAGCTCGGCTGGAAGGCCACGGTGAACACCGAGGAGCTTGCACGGATTATGGTTGATGCCGACATCGAGGCGCTCGCGAACGCCGGTAAACCTCGGATCGACACGGTGAAGCTGGCCTCGTGGGGTACCGAGTGACGTACGAGCGAGACTACGTCGACTATCAGCCGAAGCCGCTTGACCGCGAGGATACGATTTACATCGCCGGGTATCGCGGACTGGCCGGGTCGGCGATCTGGCGGAGGCTCGAATCCGAAGGCTTCCGTAAGCTCATCGGTCGAAGTTCGCGGCAACTGGATCTCACTGATCGCGACGCCGTCTTCGAGTTCTTCCGGCGAGAAAAGCCACAGCATGTGATCCTTGCTGCCGCGAAAGTCGGCGGCATTCTTGCGAACTCCACCTACCCGGTCGACTTCCTCAGCGACAATCTGCGCATTCAGGGCAACGTGATGGATGCCGCTCTCGAATCCCGGGTTGAGCGCCTACTCTTCCTCGGGTCATCCTGTATCTATCCGAAGTTGCCGCCGCAGCTGATCAAGGAAGAGTATCTGCTCACCGGTCATTGGGAACCGACAAACGACGCTTATGCGATCGCTAAAATCGCGGGCATCCTGCAGATTCAGGCGGTCCGTCGTCAATATGGTCTTCCCTGGATTTCGGCGATGCCCACCAACCTGTACGGACCGGGCGATAACTTCTCGAGCACTACGACGGTTTTGAACAGGTCAACGTGGGAACCGGCGTGGACACGACAATTCGAGAGGTCGCCGAAACGATCGCCCGTGTTGTCGGATTCGACGGCGACACGGAGTGGGATGCTGCGAAGCCCGATGGAACGCCGCAAAAGCTCCTCGACGTGTCGAAGCTGACCGATGCCGGCTGGACTGCGCAAATAGGGCTCGAGCACGGGCTGCGGTCGACGTTCGCCTGGTACCGCGAGCAGGCGGGGAACCTGCGCGGCTGAAATGTGGCCGGTGCAGTGTTCGGTGCGGTGCGGTGTGGATGTCACCTCGCGCGGCGTGCCGGTGCATCGGTCGCGGGATGACCCGCACGACTTATCCACAGATTTGGTCCAGACCTTCGAAACTATGTTCGAATAAGCGAGAATCAAGTATGTCGTTATCCGCCGAGTTGCTCATTGCATCTATCGATGCAATCGTCTCCGCGGCGCGGGCGCTTCCTGCCGATAAAGACGTTATGGCTGTGCTTGCGGATGCCGAATTGCTCGAGGTGCAACACAAGCTGGGGGATGCCCAGCGAGCGATCGACGCATGTTCCTCTGCCACTGCGGGCGAAGTGGGGCACCGGTCTCGACGAGAACTCGGCTACCGGGGACTGGCTCAGCGGGAAGGCTTCCGCACGCCCGAGGCGCTCGTTCAGCATGAGACCGGTTCGACCTCCCGCGCGGCATCGACCCTGGTGCAGGTGGGGGAGATGATGCACGATGCGCTGACTACGGTCGAGTCACTGTCGACGGGTGCGACGGTTCGACGGCCGTGGCTGATCGCGGTTGGCGCGGCGGTGAGCGCCGCAACACTTTCAGTGGATGCGGCGAAAGCGATTGAATCGGGCCTGGGGTCGTGTGTGGCCAACCCTGACCCGGGTTCGACCGAGGGCTACATCACGGCCGATGATCTTGCCGGCGCGGTGCGCGTGCTGTTGTCAGAAGCGGCACAGCTCAATGCCGACCAGCTGTATCGCCGGGCTCGGGAACTGCGGGACGATCTGGATGCTGCCGGCATCGCCGACCGGGAGCGCGCGATCTACCGTGCGCGGTCCATCCGCCGAGTTCGTCGACCCAATGGGATGTCCCGCTACATCGTGGACCCCGACCTCGAGTCTGGCGCGTACTGGGACGCCATCTACGACAAGATCACTCCCCGCGTCGTGGTGGCGTTCGGTTCGTCGATGCCGAAGGCAAAGCCTGGGCCGACGCGATCGCGAAAGACGAGCGCACAACCGACCAGTACGTGCATGATGCGATCACCGGGCTGCTGCGCATCGGCGTCACCGCCGACACGTCGCAGAGTCGTCGCATCGTGGGATCCCGCCAGCCTGCCGTTCGAGTGCTTGTCACCGCGGAGACGCTCGCCACCCGCGCGGGACACGGACGGATCGAAGGCTCGCCCATCCCGATCTCGGTGAACACCGTCGAACGGATCGCGTGCGAGAGCGGCACGATCCCGATCCAGTTCGACGGACACGGAAATGGACTCGATCTCGGTCGGGAGCAACGCCTCTACAACACTCGACAACGGATCGTGCTCGCCGCCCGAGACGGTGGCTGCATGTTCGGCGACTGTGACAGACCTCCCAGCTGGTGCGAAGCCCACCACATCGAACACTGGAAACGCGACAACGGCGAGACCAACATCGACCTCGGCATTCTGCTCTGCCTATATCACCACATGCTCGTGCACAATAACGGCTGGGAAATTGTGCGGAAGGACTCCGTCTACTGGCTGATACCGCCGGTAGACATCGATCCAACCCAGACGCCCCGGCTGATGCGATCCAAGAGCGCGGCGCTGCGAGACCTGATGCAGCTCAACTACGGCAAGGCGAGCTGAATGCGCGCGGGATTGACGCGCCGGGCCGCCGGTAAACTAGAGCAGTGACTGTTCCAGGTAGACCCGTAGACGTGGCGCTGATCGGTGGCGGCATCATGAGCGCCACGCTCGGCACGTTCATCAAGCAACTCCAGCCCGACTGGAGCATCCAGATCTTCGAGAGGCTCGGGGATGTCGCGCTCGAGAGCTCGAACCCGTGGAACAACGCCGGCACCGGCCACTCCGCGCTGTGTGAGCTCAACTACACGCCGGAGAAGCCGGATGGCACGATCGAGATTTCGAGTGCCGTGAAGGTGAACGAACAGTTCCAGGTCTCGCGGCAATTCTGGTCCTACCTCGTCGGCAAGGACCTACTGCCCGATCCCCAGGCCTTCATCAACCCGGTGCCGCACATGAGCTTCGTCTGGGGCACCGAGAACGTGGACTACCTGCGCCGTCGACAGCAGGCGCTTGCCGGTCATCCACTCTTCGCGGGCATGGAGTTCAGTGATGACCCGAAGGTGATCCGTTCCTGGGCGCCGGCCATGATCCCGGGCCGCAAGAAGGACCAGCCGATCGCCGCCACCCGCATCGATGCCGGAACGGACGTGGATTTTGGCGCCCTCACCCGAGGTCTCCTTGAATATCTCATCTCCAACGGGGCTACCCTCCTCACCGAGCACAGCGTCAAAAACATCACCCGTCAAAAAGATGGACTGTGGCGACTGCACGTCGTACACGAAGTCGGAGGCACGCCGCAGGATGTGCGTGCTCGCTTCGTCTTTGTCGGCGCGGGCGGGGGAGCGCTCAAGCTGCTGCAGAAGTCGGGGATTCCTGAGATCAAAGGCTTCGGCGGGTTCCCGGTGAGCGGAGAATTTCTGCGCACGGACAATCCCGCGGTCGTCGCGCGCCATCAGGCGAAGGTCTACGGCAAGCCCGCCCTCGGAGCTCCACCCATGTCGATGCCTCACCTCGATACCCGGGTGGTCGACGGGCAAGCGAGCCTGATGTTCGGCCCCTACGCCGGCTTCAACACCAA
>JBKJLH010000081.1:0-29939 GCA_046597035.1 Lacisediminihabitans sp. | reverse complement strand
CGGCAACCAGCAGAAGGTCGTCCTCGCCAAGTGGCTCGACAACGCGCCAAGTACTATTCTGCTCGACGACCCCACGCGGGGCGTGGACGTCGGTGCCCGAGCGGAGATCCACGCCCTACTCCGAGGCTCGGCGCGGGCTGGGGCGGTGGTGCTGATGTATTCCACCGATCTCGAAGAACTGGTCAGCGCCTGCGACCGAGTGCTGGTCTTCTATCGCGGCAGCATCTGCGGCGAACTAACCGGCGTGCGCAGGAACGCAAGCACGATGCTCCAGCTGATGAACACCGGCACGGAAGTCGACTCAGAAATGGCGGATGCTCCGCCATGACCAGTGAATCCCTCGACAACGCCGCGGACCGCGCGGCAACACACCACCTTGGAGGCCCCATGTCGGATCAATCGTCACTTCTTGTCGTCACTGCACACCCGGGTGACTTCGTCTGGCGCGCGGGCGGCGCCATTGCGCTTGCCGTGTCGCGCGGCCAACGTGCCGTGATCGCCTGCCTCAGTTTTGGCGAACGCGGTGAGTCGGCCAGTGCATGGCTGGCAGGGAAGCATCTCGATGAAATCAAGGAGTTGCGTCGCGAGGAGGGTCAAACCGCGGCTGACGCGCTCGGCGCCGAGGTGCGTTTCTTCGACGCGGGCGACTACCCCCTGAGGGACACTCCCGAACTCATGTCCGCGCTCGTCGATCTCTATCGCGAAGTCCAACCGGTTGTCGTGCTTACCCATGCTGCTGCTGATCCTTACAACATGGACCATCCGAAGGCCTCCGAGATCGCGCTGCATGCGCGGGTTCTCGCCCAGGCTCCGGGAGTGGCCGGCCCGGGTGAGGTGATCGGCGCGCCACCGGTGTTCGCCTTCGAGCCCCACCAGAGCGAGGTGTGCGGATTCCTGCCCAATGTGCTGCTCGACATCACGCCGGTCTGGGACCGCAAGGTCGCGGCGATGGCCGCCCTCGGTGCCCAGAAGCATCTGCTTGAGTACTACACCGACCTCGGCAAACGCCGGGGCGTTCAGGCGAAGCGCAACAGCGGACTGAACCTCGGCTTGCCAGTCAATACCTATGCCGAGGCATTCCAGCGCTTCTACCCGCAGGTTACCGCGGAGCTGGACTAATGCCAGCCGGGCACTACGTCGTGCGCCAGATCGATCGCGCCGCGCCTGAGGTGATCGCCCGACTCGGCATTGCCGGTGTCGCCACGGCACACGAGGCTGCTGGTCGTATCGGGCTGGTCGGGCACCGGTTGCAGGCGCGCCAGATCGGCCACGCGATTGCTGGATCGGCCGTCACCGTGTCCTGTCATCCCGGCGACAACCTGATGATCCATGCCGCCGTCGAGGTCTGCAAGCCCGGAGATGTGCTGGTGGTGACGACTACCTCCGACTCCACGGATGGTATGTTCGGCGACCTGCTTGCCACGTCACTAGCGGCACGCGGTGTGATCGGGCTCGTCATCGACGCTGGAGTGCGGGACATCGCCACGCTCCGCCAGATGGGCTTTCCCGTATGGTCACGGGCCGTTCATGCGCAGGGCACGGTGAAAGCGAGTCCCGGCTCCGTAAACGTCCCCGTCGTTGTTGCCGGTCAGATCGTGGGACCGGGAGACGTGATCGTCGCCGACGATGACGGTGTTCTCGTGCTGCCGATTGACATGGCGCACGCGGTGGCGGAGGCCGCCGTCGTGCGCCTTTCTAACGAGGAGTCCAAGCGCGACACGCTCGCCTCAGGGATCCTGGGTATGGACCTCTATTCCCTACGTCCGCTTCTCGACACCCTTGGAGTCACCTACGTGGATCGGTTGCCGGAGTCATGACCCGTGTTGCGATTCTCGGTTTGGGCGAGGTGGGCCGCATGTATGGGGCGGCCCTTGCCGACACCTTTGAGGTGATCGCCTGGGACCCCTTCGTTGCGGCGACGCTGCCGGGAGTCCAACTGGCCAGGTCGGGGGAGCAGGCCGTGGAGGGCGCCGATATCGTCTTGGCCATGACTACCGCGTCCGAGAGCGCCTCCGCTTTGTCCACGTCGATCGCCGGTGCATCGCGGGGTGCTATTCACGCCGACTGTGCCACCGGTACACCCGCAATGAAGATGTCGTTGGCTGACAGCGCGGCGGCGGCGGGCATCCGTTTCGTCGATGTCGCGATCATGGCGCCGGTGCGCCGCGGGGCCGAAGCGACTCCTCTGCTGCTGTCGGGTGCCGCCGCGTCAGACCTTGGGGCCGTTTTCACGGCCGCAGGGATGCCCGTCGAGGTCCTTGATGACGTGGCCGGTGCCGCTGCCGCGCGCAAACTGTTACGGAGCATGCTGTTAAAAGGGTTGACGGCCGTGATGATCGAATCGTTGCGCGCCTCCGAAGTTCAGGGACTGTCCGAGTGGTTCGGCGAACACCTGGTGGTGACTCTCGCTAGCCTCGATCGGACCACCCTCAGTGGTCTGCTCGACGGCACTGCTCAGCACAGTGGCCGTCGAATCGAGGAGATGGAGGCGGCTGCCGACATGACGGAGGCCGCTGGCGGTAGTGCGGAGATCACCCGGGCCGTTGTCGGCGTGCTGCGCTCTATCGCCGCCGACGGCGTCCCGCACGGAGGTCGGCTGTGAATGGCATTCGGTGCATGCTGATGCGCGGTGCTACATCCAAGGGTGCGTATTTCCTTGCGGAGGACCTGCCGTCCGACCCGATCGAGCGCAACGATCTACTTCTGCGCATAATGGGGTCGCCAGATATTCGCCAGATCGACGGGCTCGGGGGAGGGCACCCGTTGACCAGCAAGGTGGGGGTGATCTCCGTCTCCGCCAGTCCTGAGGCCGACGTGGACTACCTGTTTCTGCAGGTGACGACCGATCGCCCCCTCGTCACCGACGCGCAAACCTGTGGCAACATTCTTGCAGGCGTCGGACCGTTCGCCATTGAGCGCGGTCTCGTCGCAATTGGCGGCGACGAAACGGCAGTGCGGATCCGCATGGTCAATCCCACCCCGGCACTGGTGGTTGCTCGGGTGCAGACACCGCAGGGTGCGGTGCAGTACGACGGTGACACCGCGATGTCGGGGGTGCCGTTCAATGCCGCACCGATCCTGCTGTCCTTCCTCGGCGCGGACGCCTCCGTATTTCCCACCGGGTCCGTCATCGATACGTTCGACTCTGTGCAGGTGACGTGCGTGGACGCTGGCATGCCTGTGGTGTTGCTGCGGGCAGACGACCTCGGCCTCGACGGAAGCGAGCCTCCTTCCGAGTTGGAGGCGAATGACAGACTTCGCGCTCGCATCGAGAGTATTCGGTTGCAGGCTGGCGCCGCGATGGGGCTAGGCGACGTGTCCGAGACGACGGTGCCCAAGATGTCCATCCTCTCCGGGGCGCGGCACGGCGGCCTGGTGACCACGCGTACCTTCATTCCCCATCGCGCGCACGAGGCGATCGGTGTTCTCGGCGCGTTGTCCGTCGTTGCGGGGGTGCTCACTGCGGGGACCGTGATGACACTCGGGGACACCCGATCCGGCTCGTTCCTCATCGAACATCCGACCGGTGCTCTGGAACTCGACCTCGAACTCGCCGGCGCCGGAGTGGAGACGAGCCTCCGGTACAGCACACTGATCAGGACGGCGCGCAAGATCATGGATGGTCTGGTGTGGCCACGACAAGGAGACTGATGAACGACTTCCCTGCGCCTACGATGACGCACGACCCGGAGAACCGTCGGGACATCGCCCATGTCGGGCCGATCGAGTTATTCACTCCCGTCCTTGAGCAGAGCCGCGACTTCTTCGTCAACCTCATGGCGATGCGCGAGGTTCGTCGAGACGAAGAATCCGTCGACGTCCACGCCTGGGACGACTACCAGTCGTTCACAGTGCGACTAATTCAGCGGGATCAGCCCGGGATCGGGCGCACATACCTCCGAGCCGCAAGTCCTGAAGCCCTGCTGCGCTTGAAGGGCCGGATCGATGCCGCCGGCCTCACGAGAGGCACGACGACCAGTGGGCGTGGTCTTGGTGAGGTAGTGCTGTTCGACGACCCTGACGGTCATCCGATGGGTCTGTATTGGGATGTCGACTGGTATCAGCCGGATGGGTCCGACACTCCTGCGCTCAAGAATCAGGCGGCGGCCTTCCCCGGGCGGGGTGCGAATGTCCGCCGACTCGACCATGTCAACTTCCTGACGGGCAACGTGACCGAGACGGTCGACTTCCTGGCGAACGTGCTCGGCGCGAGGTGCACGGAACAGATAGTCACCGACGAGGGGCTACCTTCTGCGGTCTGGTTCAATCTCGGCAACAAAACCTACGACCTCGTCTACACGCTCGACTGGACGGGAGCCCACGGTCGCTTGCACCACCTCGCCTTCGCGACGGATACTCGCGAGGACATTCTGCGCGCTGCTGATGTATTCCTCGAGGCGGGTATCCACATTGAAACCGGTCCACACAAACACGCCATCCAGCAGACGTTCTTTCTCTATGTTTGGGAGCCCGGTGGCAACCGGATCGAGCTGTGTAACGCGGGCGCTCGGGTGATCCTCGCTCCCGACTGGAAGACCATCAGTTGGACTGCTGCGGAGCGCGCCAAAGGTCAGGCCTGGGGGCTCAAGACGATCGACACCTTCCACACGCACGGCACACCACCGTTGGAGACAGCGAGCTGACCGCTGCTCACCGCCGCGGTTCGACGATCGGGTTTGTCACATCCGAGTCATCATTACGTCCAAAGGCCGCGGAAAGGTGGTCCAGCCCGAAGGCGCCGTCACCAGGCTGTCGAGCCCGATTGCGCGAAATTATTCACGACGTGTGACACCGGCCTGATTGAAACACTGGCCAGCCGCGCGGCAAACTTCAAAGCATGGTCCATTGAGTTCGTCCGTTCGGGCTTCAGCACCCAAGGCGGTCGCACGTGGGAATTCAGCGAGGGAGCCCATGAGCCTGGAGGCCAGCATCATGAGTGCGCGGACCTAAATGTGATTAGCGATCACCCAGTATGGACAGGCGAGCGGGCTGACCGGGGAAAGCTTTTGATAATCGTCCGTACCGACGTTCGTCTGCCTTTCGGTCCAAGTAAACCGGTGACGACGAACAGCGTTGGCTTTTCCGGTTGTCAATACGTTCGGCGGGCGGCGAGATAGAGGGCTCCGACGAGTTCGGCTCGGCTTCCGTGTTCTGCCGCTGCAACGGTCATTCCTTGAGCGGTGGCAGGTTGCGCATACTGGTCGATACCCAGTCTGATGCCGGTGAGGAGCGCAGGATTGGCCATGCCGAGAGTGCCGCCGACCACTAAGAGACTGGGGTTGAGCAGGTTGCACAGCGAGGACAGGGCTTGACCCACAGTGCGACCGGCGTCGCTGAAGATGCGGTCCGTGATTTCGTCGGCGAAGGGGAGGCTGTCGATTCGGTCGATGGTGACGCCTTCATGACTGTGGGCTAGCTGCGCGACGACACTGTCGACTGAAACCACTGCCTCAAGACACCCTCGGCTACCGCAGCGACACAGTTCCGCGTTGTTTTCGAGTCGATTGTGCCCTATCTCACCAGCTAATCCTGCTGAGCCCTTGTATATCTGCCCTCCCAGGATGAGTGCCGCTCCGATGCCGTCGGAAATTTTCACGTAAAGAACGTCATCGTGTCCGGACGCGACACCGCGCCGATGTTCTCCGATCGCGCCGAGGACTGCATCATTTTCGATCAGGACGCTGTGTCCCAAGCGGCGCTCTAGTTCCGCAGCCGGATCGAGCCCGACCCAGCCTGACAGGACCGTGGGGGATCGGACCACTCCGCGTTGCGCGTCCACGGGGCCCGGGATACCGGCAACAATCGTGACAAGATCGCCGACTTCGTATTTTTTACATAACTGGTCGAGAAGCCCGCAGGCCGCATTCATTGCCTCCTGCGCGTGTAAGTCGACGTTCAGTAATGTCATCGCGCTCGCAATCTCTGCGCCAGAACCATCAGCTAGTGCCACCGAAATATGCTTGTGGCCAAAATCGATACCCGCTACCCATCCCGACAATGGAGCCGGGAGCAGACGGAGAGCTGGTCGACCGCTCCCAGAACCCTTGCCTTTCGCGAGAGGGTCGACCTCCACCACACGGCCTTCGCGTAAAAGTCGACGCACCAGAAACGTGACACCGCTTGGGGACATCGACGCCGCTGAGGCCAGTTCTGAACGAGAAAGTCCCTCGGGGGCAAGCCGAATACGGTCGTAGAGGTCTTCAAGGGCCCTATCTCGAGGGGCGACAGCGCGGACGTCGATCACCTGATCAGCATAGGCAGTATGGCGAAGCAAGAACTTCTTTTTTGCGATGAATGGCCAAAAAAACGGTAGAAAAGCGATCTTTCAGGCATTGACTGACATCAAGATTCGCTGTTTACTTGCATTTATCCCGGTATTAGTAAATTTTCTGCGGAACGCAGTGAAGACGCCGAGGGTGCGTACTTCCGGGTCGGAGACGACTCGGGAGAGTGGAATCACTCCTGTAATGGTGTCAGAGAGGACAACCGTGAATCAGATCAGCAATCAAGGGCGACGTGACAGGAGGGTCGCAAAGACCGCGCTGTCCAGGTGTGCCGGGGGTCTCGGCATTGCGCTGGTGTTGAGTATGGCCCCCGGAACACTGGCGGCCGCCGCGCAGCCAATCCCGGCGCCTAACCTCGGGGTCTCACCGGCTACCGCCTCGGACGCCCCATTCACGAAGACTGTCTCATATCTTCTTTCCCAGATGACCCCGGTCGAAGAGGTTGCCGTTATCGAGCATGGCGTCGATCCAGATAGGCACGGGCAAGCTGGTTACCTAGCCGGGGTTCCCCGACTCGGCGTCCCCGCGATCCGGCACGCTGACGCCCTCGGCATCAACGTATACGCCGACGGAACAGCATTCCCCACCCGACTTGGACTCGCCTCTTCCTTCGACCGCAATGCGTATAACGTCCTCGGCGAAGAAGTCGGAAAACAGGGAAGGGCTCTCGGGGTAGATCTCGTTTACGGCCCCCAGGTCGACATGGCGCGCTACCCTTCCTGGTCCAGGAACTTGACCACGAATGGTGAGGACGCTTACGTTTCTTCCCAGTTCTCCGCGGCCGAGATCAACGGCATTCAGAGCGCCGGTCTCCTGTCACAGGTCAAACACGTATCGTTCTACAACGGCCAAGATCGAGACACGCCGTCGCTGATCGGATCACAAGCCGCCCACGAGATCTACCTCGCACCAGCGCAGTCCGCCATTCAACAGGGCGGCGTCAGTTCGCTGATGTGCTCCTACGCGATCTTTCAGATCGTCGGCGAGCAAAGCGCACCACAGTACGCTTGCTCGAACTCCAATCTGCTCAACAACATCGTCAAGAACCAGTTCCAACTCAAGGGTTTCATCACCTCCGACTACACCGCCAGCAAGGCGACGTCGGACGTTCTAGCTGGAATGGACAATGAATTCGCCTCCAGCAACCTGTCGGCGTCCAATCTGGTCCCACTCATCGACCTAACTTCATCATCGTTTAGTGCCCCCTACGCCACTGCGACAGCCAATGCGGTCGCGCGCATGCTCTACGAGTACGAGCGCTTCGGCCTGCTTGACAACAGCAAGATTCCCACCGCCTACGAGTCGGCGGTACCACAGCACGGCAACGTCACATCCACCTACAACGGCACGAGCGTTGATAAGCAGAGTGGTGATAACGTCGCTCTGGCGCTGGCCGAGGAAAGCGGCGTTCTCCTGAAGAATGACGAGAATGCTCTTCCCCTGTCGACGAACAAAACCGTCGCGGTTGTTGGCCCCACCTCGACGCTCCTGCCCGCAAGCCCCGGCGGCGAACGAGCTCGCGGCTTTAGCGACCAGGTCCAATACACCCCACTCAAGGCCATCACGGCGCAGGTTGGGTCGGCAAACGTCGCATCCGCACCGGGCGTGGACTGGATCGGGGACACCGTCCCCACCGCCAACCTGAGAGTGACGCAGGACCCGAACGCTCTGCCTGGCCTCACCCGAACGAACACTGATGGTTCCACGACTGTGGATAGCACCATCGACGGCAAGCAGACGACTCTTGCTAAGGGCGGTCAGTACACCTGGACCGGTTACTTGAACGTCACCACAGCCGACAATTACGGGCTTCTTCTCCAGCGGCCTTATGGGATCGATACGGGCAACAAGTCGGCGTATAACGGCGGCATCCAGCAGGAGGCCAGCCGCAACGCTCCGCCGGAGCCGCTCAGCCTCAGCATCGATGGTGCTGCGCAGACGATCGTGAACCCCGGAGGAAACATCCTGCAGAACGCATTCCCTGGCGGGGAGCAAGCGTCCAATGGCCAGTACCTCGGCAAGCAGAACCTGGGCGTGAGCCTGGAACTGTCGGTCGGACTCCACAAGGTCAGCTTCACCTACAAACCGACCCTCACGACAGCCACGGCACCAACGGTCCGTTTCGCCTGGGCCCCCCTTTCGCAGAACACAGCCAAAGCGGTCGCGGCGGCGAAGACGAACGATGAAACTGTTATTTTCGTCGACGACTCCACCCCGGGGATCACTCAGGGTGCCGGACCGAACTCGTCCACGTCGGCTGCTCTTCGGAACCTCAACGAGACGCAGGTAAACCTCATCAACACTGTGAGTGCCGCAGCCCATGCGGCCGGCCACGAAGCCGTTGTCGTACTCAACTCCGGAACTGCCGTGGCGATGCCGTGGGTCAACAACGTCGATGCTGTCCTTGAAATGTGGTATCCGGGCGAACGGGGTGGCGAGGCAACATCCAACCTGCTTTACGGACTGGTGAACCCATCCGGCAAACTCCCGATGACGTTCCCCAAAAACGACGACTCCACGCCCTTTTCTGGCAACGTCGAGCGCACCACCGGAACGCAGACAGGGACGGAGACCACACCTTCAATCAAATGGACCGACGGAGTCGATGTGGGCTACCGCTGGTACACCGACCCGACAGCGAACGTGAATGGCTACAAGCCGCTTTACCCGTTCGGTTTCGGGCTCTCCTACACGACATTCCGGTACTCCGGTCTTCACGTCAAGAACGCGAAAGACGGCGGGCTTGACGTTACGTTCAACGTGAAGAACACGGGTAAGAAGGACGGAGCAGATTCACCTCAGGTGTATCTCGGAGCTTCCCCGGATCTTGCCGTGCCGACTTATGACGCCAATGGCATCGTGACTGGCGGGTTCCAACAGTCAGCACAGAAGTTGGTGCAGTTCGATCACATCCAACTGGCCGCCGGTCAGACGAAGACGCAAACCCTCCACGTCGACCGGCAGCAGGTATCCGCCTGGGACACTGTCGGTCAGAAGTGGGTTATTGGATCGGGTGACCGAATGATCAGCCTTGGCGCCTCGTCCGAAGAACTCGTTTTATCGTTCACCCGGAAAGTCAAGTAATCCGTTGTCCTCCCACGGTGTGGCCGCGGGAGGACAACGGCTCGCGCTCGACGACGTCTCACTGATCCTCGCGTAGCTCTTGTGGCTGGGCGGCCCACGCAAAGGTGGCCCAGCCGGATCATCACCTTGGGGTTGTAAGCCTTCTTCCGCCGGGCCAATACTGCACCGTCGTGGGCAGGTGTCTCGACCCCGGGCGCGGCGTCCGGCAGAGGCTCCCCACCAATCGTCGTTTTGATTTCCTGGCGGCCGCGAACGGCCCTTCTGGGGACGTGAATACCCGTTTGTGGTGGTCTCGCGTGATCGCGCCACGACAAGCTCATGCTGTACGTTCCCTCCAAGCGGAGCGCGTCCCGCTTACGCCATAGCGCATCGGGTCGGCTGATCGCTTTCGGATAGCGCGGCCAGTCCGCCGCCCACCGCATGGAACCCTACGGCCGGACGCAGCGCGCATAAGCTTGGCGCGACTTCTCGCGCAGAAACTCCTTAACCGAACTGGAGGACAGCTTCGGCCCGGTTAGCGTCCCAGTTTTGGGGCGGGCGCATCTGCTGACTCGCTATCAGGCTGTGGCGGGAGCTTCATCGCGTGCGTTCTGGTAGGAGCAGGAAACCGAGTTGCTGCTCCATCGTCCTAATCAGCGTGGTTGGCGCTCACTTGCTTGATTATTGCTTAGGTATTTCGTTCCCACATGTCTTGGGTATCCAAGCTCCAGGCACCTGCCTAGTGTGACCCACACATTCCAAAAATACGGGGTCGTTGACCGCAGACCATGCAAAAAACGGGCCGATCAGTATTCACGAGAAGATGCGGTCGCTTCGGATGGAAGGCGTGCGATGTTTCGTGGACAGTGTCCGGTTGAGGGTGCGGCAGGGGGATTCGCCGTGATGAGGTCGGTAGGAGGCGGCGAAGCGACCGAGATGAATAAATCCCCAGTCTCGGGCGATGACTGACACTGATGTTGTTTTTGCATCAGCCGCCAGAGGCTGCCATCCGGCTTGCGGACGTCCGGTGAACGATCGCCTGGCGATATAACTCCAACGACGGCGGCATCGATCGAGTCTTCAGTGATTCCTCAGCCGAACTCGACGATGAGGGCGGCGCGAGCGGTTCAGATCGGCCGCCGTTGATGGCGAAACCGCGCTGTCGTGTAGGTTCTTTCGGCGGCTCGGCCGCGCGGGAGGCGTCCCGACTACGGTTGTGGTGTGCTGACAAACGATCCGTTGCCCGAACACCCCGCTCCCGACAACCCCTCGGGGAAGCTGGTTTTGCTGCGCCATGGGGAGACGCAGTGGTCGAAGGAAGGACGACACACCGGGCTCACGGATGTTCCGCTGACCGCCCGAGGTGAGGAACTTGCCCGCGGCGCAGGTCGGTTGGTCGCCGGCTACGATTTTTCGCTCATCCTGACCTCGCCACTGCAGCGCGCGCAGCGGACCGCTGAACTGGCTGGCCTGCATGCCGAGATCGATCCGCTCCTCGTCGAATGGGATTACGGCGGATACGAAGGGCGTACCTCGCGCGACATTCGGAGTGAACTCGGGTATAACTGGAGCGCTTTCACCCATGGCGTGATTCGTGGGCGGACGCCCGGTGAGACGGTGGAGGAGGTCGCCGCACGCGCCTCGCGCGTGCTCACGAGAGTGCTGCCTGCGATGGCGGAGGGAGATGTCGCTTTGGTCGCGCACGGCCACTTTTTGCGCATCCTGACAGCCGTGTACCTGCGAATGGCCCCACGTTTCGCAGCCCAGATCACTCTGGACGCTGGATCGGTGTCGGTGCTGAGCTTCTACCGCGAACAGCCCGCCATCCTGTCGTGGAACTACGGACTCGAGCTGCCCATGGCTCCCTCGGAGTCCTGAGCCCTTCGTGAGAAATAGCGGATGCTGACAATCGGCACGCAACAGTGGACGTCTCACAATGTTCGGCTTGCGCGCGGCCAAATCGTTCGCAACGTGGTCTCGGGCGTGGACTCGTCAGGGTAAAAATCCCGCCCGGTGATCGTCCGTCCCCCACTCGCGGGCGCTGAATCACCTTTGAACATCGGCTGGTCACCTAATGGACAAGCCAATCTCGTCGACAGCAGTCCCAACCGCTCCTCACCGCAGACGAAACTGCCGTCCTCGATGCCGTCTCGTCACGAAGCAGAGGGAAACAGTCGCGCGGCTGAGCTTTCCCGTTCGCTACCGTGGCGTTCAAGATCGTTATGGAGCTGACCGTCCGGCCGAGCAGAACGCGCAGGGTGAATACCGCTGACGGTCAGTTACACGTCGTCCGTGATTCCTGGCTCACCATCTCGATCGAAGACGATAAGTACGACTGGACGGTCGGAACGGATAGGGCCGTCTTGCAGGATAACCCCGGCTGGACCCGCCAAGTCGCCGAAGTATTCTGCTCAGAAACCAGAACAAGATCATGCTGAGACCGCTTCTTCTGTAGCCTGACATAGAGCTATTTCACCACGCTTCCGTCTTAACGAGCAGGAGGATGAGAGCATCCCAGCTCTTCCTCTCTTACAGCCTAATGATGCTGCTGTGCGCAATCCGGGAAGACGCAGTCAGCTCACAGTGATCCGCATTCCGACCGATCCTGAACCCAGGGGAGTGCTCTGTGCGGCATCCCTGGTCACGTCGGTCGCCCGCGTTACCCGGGCCTTGATTTTGCGTTCCTATTCAGCCGCAAGCTCAACCACAGCGAATTCGTCGGAGAAATGGTCGGGAATGCTCTCATCGGATCGTCTCAATCGACGGCGGTGCCCCTTGGGGGACCAGAAAAGCGTGACGCACGAGTGCCGCGCGTCTCAATCTCGGTAATCGGGCTCGGGTCATAAAGCAGTTGGCTGGCCAGTCCGGCGCTGAAGGCAAAGATCGCTCGTGAGAGCGAGTCGTCATCCAGACGTGCTGTCAGTTCTCCTTCGGCGCGTCGCCACGCGAACAGGCGGACCAGGTTGCTGCGGATCGCTTCATCTCCTGAGCGGATCGCTTCGGCGATCTTCTCATCGAATGGCGCCCGATCTGCGAACGCGACACCGATGATCACAGCGGCGCGACGCTCCTCATCGACCGGGAGAGTGGCCATGATCAAGCCGACCGGCCAGAGTTCAAGCGTCGGCTTCGCAGGTTCCGCCGAGACGGCACCAGCGACCGTCGACTGGGCACGCTCCAGTGCCGCCTGAAGCAGTTCCTCCTTCGTCGCGAAGGCTTTCTGCACCGCTCCCAACGACCATCCCGCCTCCCGCGCCACCGTGCGAAACGACAGGCTCGACAGGCCGTCGCGGGCCACGATCTTGAGGGCCGCATCAGCGAACTCTATTGTGCGTGCCGACACCGTTTCTCCTATCGCTCGGACTGAGCCGTTCGCGCGACAGAGCACATCTCTATTCTGGTGACACGGCGAATACAGTCGTATTCCAAAAGGTGCTCGATCATTCCCACAAGTTCCACCTCAATGCACACGCCGCGGCCGTATCTCGCACTCACCCTCACTAACATCGGCTTGGTCCTCCTCCTCTGTGCCCTCAGTGCCCTCGGGACGATCAGCTATCTGCTCGGCTTATCCGTCGAGCTGTACCGTGAGTGGCACGCAAGCCGACGACCGGCCCACGAGTGTGAACCAGCCAACCCACCACACCCCACCAGGCCCGATTGAGATGTTGTGGCGGTATAGCTCGTGTAAGTAACCGAAGAGGAGCCGGCGGTTGACCCGCGCTCGGTCTTAATTCCGGCGTATGCCCGGTCTGCGTCGCCGATCGAAACTGTCAGGGCGTGGTCCGGGAGCAGGTTTGCTCCAACGATGAAAGAGATGCCACCACTGCCACTGCCACCGCCAGCGCAGGTTTTAACCAGACGGAACGCTTGTCCAGAATTTGCATCGCTCTGTTCCCAGTCGCGATGACTTCACTCGTCGCGATTTGGGGACGGAAGATGTCCTTGCGAACGGTGCCGGGATTGAAACTCGACCTCCGCCGACCGGATCTCGTGCGGGTGGTCGCTGTCCTACCATCCGCTTCGGGATCGTGAAGCGTTCCGCGGATCGTTCCTTTGTGATTCGGCCGCCGGCAGAGCCATCGATTTGCATGGCCCCGGAATGGTGTTTTTGGTTGTCCCGTCGCGGGATGATCTGGCTCGGCGACGGGAGCCGGCAAGGCTACTTCAGCGGCCGATGGATTGTCGGGGAAACGGTGCGGTGCACCGCGGAGCGGGCGACGTTGAACAGCAGCCGCCCGGCCGGATCCATCGGATCATGGACGGATCCGCCGATGCTGAGTACGAGGCCCTGGACGGGGAGCGCGTCGATGATGTCTTTCGCATCACCCCGCCCGCACCGGAGGACAGGTGAGGTGGATCAAGCATCGTTGGCAGAGAAAATCCCCCGTTCCCGGGGTTCCTTCTGTTTTGCCGCCTAGCCGCTATCCCCAGTAGTGGATTCGAATCCCTGGTCCTCCGCCCACCGCGAAGCCATGTCTTACAGCATCGCCACGCGTCGACTTACCCAGAGCGCATACTGCGACCACGGGTCATCCACTCCGGCACCCAGCTCGCGGGTGTGTTGCAAAAGGGCTTCGTGTTGCTCGAACCATTCGGTGCGGGGGATGCGATGGCTCGCGAATTGCGCGTGCCGCCGCTGCTCGACGAGTCGGTCACCCCGCTCGAAGGCCAGGATCTGCTCGTACGGCAGGCTGGCGAGACGGCCGCGCGGATTGCCGGAGGTACCGATCTTGATGCGACCACGAAATTGGATGTAGTAGACGACATCCACCCGCAGCGCGGAGGCGTCATGGTCGGGGATGTCGCCGAGCTTCCATTCGCAGATGGCGCAGAGCCATCCCGAGGGGTAGCGCACGCCGAGCCGGGCGCCGCAGGCTAGGCAGGGGGAGGGGAGGCGGTCCGTCATCCCCACGTCGCGGATCACCCAGTCATGCGCCACGAGGAGGTGCTGCGAACAGAGGCGGATCGGGGAGCCCGACTCGACTTCTGCGCGGCATGGACCACCGTCATCCGCAGCACACCGGTTCATGAGGGGAGCATAACGCGCACCACCGACCCAGACCCAATATGTTCACATCATCGAATAGTTTAGGATCTGAACTAAGCTGTGAAGCTGCGTTTTCACAGATCGTCGCTACGCGATCCACCGATTCACTGACGAAACGGACGTCGGCTCATGCGCTTCGAGCGGGAAACTGCGAGTGCAACTGAGCCGTGTATGCGGGATGGTGTGTGATGAACGCACTCGTGGCCCGACGCATCCTGCGGGAATCCGCGGTCGTGTTCGGCACGAACCTTTTGGTGCGCACCGCGGGCATCCCCGCCTCGTTCCCGGATCCGACGGACCCGCGGGCGATCGTGGTGAACGGGCCCTCGCCATATCACATCCTCCTCATCGGATCCGGAGTCGTACCAGGGAACGGGGTCGCCAGTCACGCGCTCGGAGTGGGTGGACACCTGGCGCGGTATGTGTCTTCGGAGTCAGGATGTGGGGTCCAGTTGGATGTCGTGCCGATCCCTTCTCTCCTTCTTCGCTTCGCGCCCGCGCACCTCTCTCGTCTCGATCTCGGAAGATATGAGGCGGTGATCCTTGCCGCGGGGGTGAACGACGCGTTCGGGATCACGTCGCGCCGGAAGTGGCGTCGCGGCCTCTCCAGCACTCTCCAGCTTCTGAAGTCTCAACTGCCGCCTGCCCGCAACATCTTTATGGTGTCGATTGCAGATCCGACGCCATCTCCCCTTTTCCGTCCGCGCCCAGCCCGGCGGGCATCCGTGCGTGCCAGGATCTTCAACGTCGAGTCCAGCCGGCAGGTGGAGGGCGATCCGGATATCACCATGATCGGATTCGAGATTGGTCGTGCCACAGGCAGGCTTCGGCTGTACGACTCGGCTTCCTATCTGGGCTGGGCCCGACAGATGGGTCCAGCGATCGTCCAGGGTCTCGCCCGCATCCGCCCCAACCGGTGATGGCTCGAGGCTGTTCTTCAAACGCAGTGCAGCTCGGCGGCATTCGAGCGTGTCTCCAATCTGCCGTGTTTGTTCCCGCGCGTCAGGATTGTGCCGATTCGAGGAGGAACCATCCTGACGCTGAGGAACAATCACCGCGTTGATTGGTGGCACTTGACTTCGACTCGAGGGTCATCGCCCCGGTCATTCGATCCGCCGCAAACGGGACCCGGGTAAACTCCTGCAGACCCGTCCACCCCGCCCGCCCGCTTCGACTCGCCGAAAGGATCCGCTATGAGCGACCTGCGTCCCCGTTCCCGTTCGATTTCTGGCATCGCGCGCCATGGTCAGTTGCGCCCGACACGCCCCGCCGTCACCGTGCTCAAATTCATAGCCGCCGCGTTAGCAGTTGTGGCCGTGAGCGCAGCTTCCGTCGCGGGTATCGCCGTTACCCGGTTCACCAGCGGAATCAAGACAGTGGCGCTGCCCGGTGAGACCCAGGGCCCGCCACCGGACCTCGGATCGTTCGAGGGTGGTTTCAACATGTTGATCGTCGGCAGCGACACTCGGGCCGGTCAGGGCGCCGAGTTCGGCAAGGACGATGGCGTGCTCAACGATGTCACCATGCTGGTGCACGTCTCGCAAGACCAGACCAACGCCGTGGCGGTGAGTATCCCGCGCGACATGGTGGTGCCGATTCCCGCCTGCCCGCAGAAGGATGGCAAGGGTAACTACAGCTCGATGTCGGCCCAGCCGATCAACAACACGCTCGCCTACGGCGGGCTCCCCTGCACCGTACTCACCGTTGAGAAACTCACCGGGCTCTCGATCCCGTTCGCCGCGCTGATCACCTTCCAAGGAGTGATCCAGATGTCGACCGCGGTCGGCGGTGTTCCGGTCTGCATCAACGGCCCGCTTATCGACAATTACAGCGGTATCAACCTTCCGAAAGCCGGTACTTATGCGCTCGCCGGAGCGGAAGCCCTGGCGTTTCTTCGCAGCCGCCACGGTGTCGGCGACGGCAGCGACCTCGGACGTATCAGCTCGCAACAAGTCTTCCTCTCCTCCCTGGTGCGCACCGTGAAGAGCAATGACACCCTGACGAACTTCACGAAGCTCTACGGCCTCGCTACGGCGGCCAGCCAAAACATGACGCTCTCGAACAGCCTGAAGAACGTGAACACGATGGTCTCCCTCACCCTGGTCCTCAAGGGCATCCCCCTCGACCGCATCACCTTTGTGCAATATCCCGGCACGACCGGAGTCGGCGGAGTCTATTCGGGCAAGGTCGCACCGCTCAAGGACATCGCGGCTACCCTTTTCGCCAAGATCAAGGCGGATAGGCCGTTCACGCTCGACTCGGGCACGGGTCGCGGCTCCGTCGCGGCTCCGAGCGCTTCCCCGTCGCCGGCACCCGAGGTTTCCGGATCCCCGTCACCCTCCTCATCGGTCAACGCCACGACGCCCCCGGCGGATGCGATCAGTGGAGTGCTCGGGCAGACAGCTGCCGACTACACCTGCTCCAAAGTGAATAAGTAACGCGCTACCTGTCTTCGCGTCCGATGTGATGAAGCAGGAGTATCGCGACGACGAGCAATACCACTCCGAGCGCGATGATCAGGACCCCGATTGTCGGTCCGGCTGAGGCGAGGGACGCGGGAAACATGATGGTCCCCCTCGTGTGCTGGTGCGCATCGGCTCGGGCGCTGAACCTCACTCTAGAGGGGGGCTGCGATACCCGACCGGCAACTCAGATCCCCAGTCCGGGGGTGAGTCCTTCCCCAATTCAGGGGGGCGAATGGGCGGTCGCGAAGAGTGCCGCTATGATTATGCACGTCTACTTGGAGCTGTCGCATAGTTCGGCCTAGTGCACCACCCTGCTAAGGTGGAGAGGGCGTAAGCCCTCCGTGGGTTCAAATCCCACCGGCTCCGCACTGCAAAACCGGTAAAAGGCCCTGAACTTCAGGGCCTTTTCGCTTTTATCGGATGCCAGAACCGACCGGTGGCGGTATTTCGGTGAAATTCGAGGCAATTCTCGCCTGATCGAGGGCGTGGGCGAACCTGATGAGCACGCCCAATTCGACCGGGTCCCCGAGGCTGACTGCATCAGGTGACGTGCCCCCAATCGCGGCTGCTTTCCAGGAACAACAGCAAGTATTCGTGTCGGCCGGAATCGATGACCAGCTGTTCCCGATTGAGGGGTGCGTGATGTTGTTGCCGGTTTTGCGGCAGGAATTTGCACCACTCGGTTGTTCCGTGGAGGACATGAGCTGCCGCCACCCGTGATGATGCTGGCACTCGACTACCTCGCCCACGTCCGGTAGAGATTCGAATACCGCAACTGGCCAGAAGGCGATTATGGCCAGCGCGAAGAGGTAGATGGCGAGGGAGACGTCCAGGGACATGAATACCTCCTGCGGGGGTGGGTTTCGGGGGTTTTAGGGTAGCGCAGGGGTTGTGCGGGTGGCGGGCTGGGCGTCGGGGCCGCCGACAGGCTCAGGGACCCGGGTCTTTTCGGCAAGTATTTCGACCAGTTCAGGGACCGGGTCAGAGGTGACGGCGACGCCTGGTGTAAAGGACCAGTACTGCTCCCAGAAGGATGAGGAGGGCCGTGAGGGCCAGTAGCCAGCGGTTTAAGTTCACACCGGTGAAGGAGAGTGTTGTGGCAGGAACCGTCACCGCGCCGACGTCGGAGGAAGCCGAGTCGGCGAGGGTTGCGAGGTTGACAGCGAGGCTCGCGACTGTCGCAGTGTTCGTGATCTGGGGATATGCACCCGGCAACACCGCGACCACGAGGGTCACCGAGCGTGTCTTCCCTACCGAGAGGGCCCCGGCGAAGGTGCAGGTGACCGTCTGGCCCGATACCGCACAGGTGACTCCGGTACCGCTCGAACTCAGGTAACGCAGGGAGGAGGGCAGGGTGTCGATGATGAAGAATCCGCCCGGATCTTCGGTCGGCCCGCTATTTGTCACCGCGATGACGTAGTGGGCGTTCTGCCCGACGACGAGCTGCCCGACGTGCGTCTTCACCACGCCGAGGCGGACGAGTGCACTGATTGCGAGTGCGTCGGTCGAGGTGTTGTTCGTCGCGTTCGGGTCGGCAGTTGTGGATTCGACGGCCGCAGTATTGGTCACCGACGGGTAGGCGATCGCTTCGACAGTCGCCCTGACTCGCAGCGCCGGTGCCGCAGCGGCCGCGGCGATGGGCGAGGCGAGCGTGCAGATCACGGTCGTCGTGCCAGCGGTCTGGTCGGGAACTGCTGCGACGCACGACCAGGCCGGATCGCTGTTCGTCGCGTCGACGTAGGTCAGGCCCCGCGGAAGGGTGTCGGTTACCGTCACTCCGGTCGCAGTGGACGGTCCGATGTTCTGCACCGCGATCGTGAACTCTGTGATGTCGCCGATCGTTCCGGAGCCGGTATGGGTCTTGGCGATCGATAGATCAGCGCTCTGGCCGACCTGCAGACTCGCGGTGGCGGTGTTATCGGTCAAGTTCGAGTCCGTGGTCGGTGAACTGACCACTGCCGAGTTGGTGAGAGTGCCTGCAGCGAGTGTCGAATCGACCTGCGTCGTGATCGTGAGCGTGCTGGCCACGGCGCCGGTGGCGAGCCCGGCCCCGGAGCCGAGAACACAGGTGACCGGCTGTCCGGACGATGTCGGGGTAGCCGCGGTGCAGTTCCAGGCGGAGGACGACGAGAGATAGCTCAGCCCGACCGGCAACGTGTCGACCACGGTGATCGAGCCGGCAGCATCCGACGGTCCCGCGTTTGTAACGCCGATCGCGTAGCTGGCGGTGTCACCGGCGTTCACCGTGGGGCTGACCGCTGCCTTGGTGATGGCGAGATCCGCGTCGGCGGTCACCGTGATGCTCGCAGCGTCGGTGCCCGTTCGCGGAACCCCATTCTCGACCCAGTCAACGGTCGCGCTGTTGGTGAGAACAGAGCCGGGAGCGACGGATGCCGCAATCCTTACCCTGACAGTGATGACTGAGTCGCCCGGCGCGAGGGTCGCGCGGGAACATGTCAGGCTCGCAAGCGTGCAGGTCCAGCCGACGCCAGCGATCGATACCGCCGTCGTGCCGACCGGCAGCAAATCACTGACCAGGAGGCTATCGGCCGTCGACGGGCCGGCGTTGTGCACGGTCAGTGCATAGGTCGCGTTCGTGCCGGCGATCGCGGTCGGTCCAGAGGTCGCCGTCTTCATTATGGTGACGTCTGATCGATCGGTAATTACCGTGTTGTCCGTCGTGGCGGCGCGACTCGTGTCGGTACTCGGGATCGGACCGTCGACCGTTGCTACGTTCACCAGTGTTGCCGGTCCCGCGTTCGGATCGATGGTGACTGTCGCACTGATGGGTGGCGCGGTCACTCCGGCCGCGAGCGCTGCCGCCCGGGTGCAGGTGATGACCTGCCCGGTCACGCCGCACGCCCAGCCGCTACCGGAGACCGATGCCACGGTTGCCGTCATGCCACTCGGCAGTGTGTCGGTGACGACAATCTGGCCCGGGGAATCCGACGGGCCGAGGTTACGGGCGGTCAGCGTGTAAGTGACCGCCGTGCCGGCGAGGACCGTCCCGGCCGGATGCGACTTCGTGATCGAGAAGTTCGCGCGCGGCGACGACGGGCTCGGGGCGACGCCCGTGGCACTCGGTGCGTTGGCTGAGGTTGCGACGGCGGTGTTCGTGACGTCCGCCGTGATGGTGGGCGGGGTGTTGACCGTGATGTCGAGCGTCGAGACGTTGCCGGTCGTCGCGGGCAGCGTGCCATGCAATGTGCAGGTCACGGTTGTGGTGCCGGTGCAAGTCCACGGGTCCGCCGAGGCTGCGCTCGAGGCGATGTACGAGAGGCCGGCGGGCAGCGGGTCGGTGATGACGACGGTGCGAGCATCCGCGGTTCCCGTATTGGTGACGGTGAAGCGGTAGACCGCATTCTGGCCCGGCACGATCGCGGCGGTCGTCGCAGGAGAGGTGACCGGGGAGAGGAGTGTCTTCGACAGCGTCATTGCGGTTGTGGTGTCGGCGGCCGTCGAGGTCGACGCGGTGTCGTTGGCGGCATTCGTGTTGTTTGCACCCGCGACGGTCGCGGAGTTGGTGAGGGTGCCGGTGAAGGATGAGGCCAGGTCAGCGGTGACCGTGATCGAGTTGGCCGGACCGATCGGCAGGGGACCGGTGCGCGTACAGAGGATGGATGATCCGGTCGTCGCGCAGCTCCAGCCGGCACCCGTTGCTGTGGCGTTAGTAAGGCCGGTCGCCGGCAGGGTATCGGTAACGGTGATCGGTCCGGCAGAGTCCGACGGGCCGAGGTTCACGACCCCGATCGTCCAGGAGACGGGGGCACCGGCCCGCGGTGTCCCGTTGACGGTCTTCGTGATCGCGAGGTCTGCTGCTGTGACCACGGTGATGGTGCGGGTATCGGTCGACACGGTTGGGTCGAAGGTGAGTGCTGATCCGGTGGCGGTGTTTGTCACCGCGGTGCCGTTCGGCACGGAGGAGGCGACCGTCGCCGACACGGAGATGGCAGGCCAGGCCGCCCCGTTGTTCAGAGTTCCGATGCGCGTGCAGGTGAACTCGCCGGCCGAGGTCGGCGTGCTGCACGACCAGCCGGTTCCGGATGCCGAGGTGATCGTCACACCGGTGGGCAGCGCCTGCGGGCTGTCGGTGACGGTGAACGGAGAGCCCGAGGTGCCGACCGCCTGGTCGGGGCCGGTGTTCGTCATGGTGATGGTCCACGCCTTCGCGACTGTGGTGCCCGCAATCAGCGGATCGCCTGCTGCTTTGGCGACGGTGATGTCGGCGGAGTCGATGTGCGCGGTGGCGGTCTTCGTATCCGTCGAGTACGCCCCGGCCGCGTTGCCGGTGGCGTCGGTGTTGTCGGTCGCCGAGGCGGTGAGGGTGTTGGTCTGGAGGCGTGACGCACCCGTGGCTGCCGTTGCCGACGGAGTGGACGAGTACGCGATCAAGATGACGCCACGGACCGGCAGCGTGCCGAAGCTCCAGCTCAGTGTCTGGACGCGGGTGGACGGATCGGTGGTGATCGTTGGGTCGACCTGCGTACTCGGAGCTCCGGCGACCGTGGCGAACGCGGAGGATGTGTCATAGGTCCAATCCGCGGGCAGCACATCGGTCATGACGACGGTCTTCGCTGCGCCCTGCCCGGTGTTGGTCGCCCTGACAGTTGAGTTGAACGACTGCCCGCGGTACGCGGTCGACGGGTTCGGCTGCGGCTTGGCGAGCGTGATCTTCGGAAAGGCCGGCGTGACGACCGCGGTGGCCGGGGTCACGTTGTCGTAGCTGCGACCGCCCGTGGCGAGGGAGGAATAGGAGGGGACTTCGGCCGAGTTGGTGAGCGCTGCGACGCCGAGGGTGCTGGAGGCAGCGAGCTTGGTGGTGTAGCTGATGGTGGATGAACCGCCGGGGGCGATCGGATCCGGCAGCGCGAAGGTGTAACGGGTTCCGCCCGTGCAGGACGCGTTACTGGTCGGCGCGGGAGTCGCTGAGATGAATACGATGCCCGCGGGAAGGCAATCGGTGACTACCGGTGAGAATGCGGTGCTGCGGTTCGGGGTTGCGGCGTTCGACACCGTGAGCGTATATGTGAAGATATCGCCGGGGGCCGGCTTCGAGGTACTGACGGTCTTGGCGATGGAGAGCAGTGGTTCGGTGACGACAAGAGCCGCGGTACCGGCATCTCCGGTGGCGTCGAACGCGGCATCCGCTGTACTCGGGGGGGTTGCGAACGCGCTCGTGTCCCAGGACAGGTGGGCCGAGTTCGTGCGCGACGTGCCCGCGACATTCGTGGGGTCGGCGACGGTCACCAGACCGCTGAAGGTGACAGTGAAGGTTCGCGCGGATGAGTACGGGCTCAAGTCGCCGAGAGCCCAGCCGATATTCTGCCCCGAAGCGGTCACCACTCCGTTCGTCAGGCGGGTGCTGGCGGGCGAGGCACAGCCTGCCGCCGGAGCACATGTGACAGTGTCGCTGCCCGAAATAAACGCTATTCCGGTCGGGAGGCCATCGATGATGCTCGCGTTATAGAAAGTCTCGTTCGGGGGAACCGTGACTGTGACCGTGTAGTCGACTGTCTGGCCGACGGTCGGTTTCGTCGGCGTGACGGTCTTCACAGTGGTGGCGCCCTGAACCGTGACAACCGCGGAACTCTTCGCGGTCTGGACGGATTCGATCGAGGGATCGGTGACGTCGTTGGACAGCGATGACGTGGTCACTGTAGCCGTATTCGTGTACTTCGTCAGTCCTGCGGAGGTCGGGTCGACTGTGGCGGTGAGCGTGATCGTCGAGGATGCATCCGCAGCATAGGGCAATGGGGAGGCGACGGAGAAGGTGTACTCGGTGCCGCCCGCGCAGGGAGCAGTCGAAACCGGTGCCGTCGGGGAGGAAGAGACGAAGTGCAGCCCGCTTGGCAGGCAGTCGACGATCGTCGGATCGAAGGCTCCGGGTCGTCCCGCGGTATTCGACGCGGCGAGGGTGAACGTTACAGTCTCTCCTCCGGCTGCTAGCGCCTTGTCGACGGTCTTTGCCAGCTTCGGGAGTGGGTTCACGACGTCGACGGTGTACGAACGGTCCTGCGAAAGCGGCGTGCTTGTCGTACTGGTGGTGGCAGTGCTCGTGAAGTTCGCAATGTTCGTGATTGACGTGATGGAGCTTGAGGATCCGGGAGTGAGGCCCGGTGTGACGACCAGCCCGGCTGCGACGACGGAGAATGTCTGGTCGGTTCGAGGCGCGTTCGAATTGTTGTAGGTCATGCCGAACGAGAGCGTGCCGGTGGATTGATTGAGCGTGACGCCCGACGGCAGCGGCCCGTTATTCATGGTTGCGGTGAACGATGGTGACGGCGGCAGCTTCAGACCCGTCGGTACCGGGTCGCTCAGAACGCCGTTGAAGACGGTCGTTCCAGCCGGGACCGTGACGGCGTAGGTGTATGTCACCGATTCCCCCGGCACGGCCTGAGTCGCCAGAGTGTTGTTCGGCCCGGTGATCGAGGTGACACCGGACTTTGACGCGACCGCGGGTGCGAGGCCGATCTGCGCCGTGTCGTCGGCCTTCGTCGTGTTTCCGTCGGTGACATGGTCCGGGTTGAGGGAACCCTTCGGGAAGAAGTCGGTGTTGCCGCCCGCGGTGTTGGGCGAGGTGAAGGCGACGACGGAACCTGTATTACTGAAGAGAGTCGACACACTGACTGTCGCCGGAACGGTCACGGTGTAGGTCAGCGCGGTTCGGGTGTCTCCGGCCGCGAGCGGGCCAGTGGAGGTCGCGACGATGATGCTGCGACCGGCCGGGGTTGCTGAGTTCGCGGGGTACACGGAATTGGAGGGATCCAGGCAGACGCCTCCGGTTACCTGCACATTCCAGCCAAGGCAGTCATACCCCGCAGGAAGCGCATCCCAGAGCTGGAGGTTGTCGACGTTCACCGCGTTCCCGTTTGCCGGGGTGCCCGAGTTCGCGACATCCAGTGAGAACGCAACGACGTCGCCCTCGGTGACCGTCGCATTCTTGCTCGCCGGCGAATAGGAGACCCTCTGACCGGCCGTGGTGACCGAGGTCACGCCCTTCGCGAGAGCGACGACTGGGGCAGGAGCGAGGCCGTAGTCGACGCTGTCGCGAAGCGCCAGCACGGTGTTGTTGGTCGACGCCTCGCGGTATTTCATGAGGTTCGCCGTAATGTCCACCGCGGTCGTCGACGAGAGGGAGGTGACGATCGCACTCACGTAGAACGTGAGCGATGAATCTTTGGTGACGAATCTGCCGGTGCTGCCCCGAGCGTCGCCGAGGTTCCAGGCCGCCGGGGTCGCATTCGTCGGACGGGACGCGGTCGGGTAGGCGGACTGGGATCCCGCGACGGGGGTGACCGTGACAGTGGTGCCGGCGGCCAGCTGGTAGTCGTCGTAGGTGGTTCCAACCGGCACGAAGTCGGTCACTCGGGCGTTTCGCGTGTCTGCCGCTGTCGAGAAATGCACGGTGAGCTGGAAGCAGACCTTGTCGCCGAGTAAGTAGGTGGGAATCGTGCCTCCCGTACCCGGGTCGGCATGGGTGTAGCCGGTGGCTGCGGCGCAATCGACCGCTGTTCCCGAGGCCGGTACGGGGCGCGGGAGGATCTTCTTCTCGATCGACGGTCCGCCCGAGACGATGGTCGCGCTTGAATCATCCTCTGGACTCTGCTGCACGGTGGTGTCGGCACCGGTCTGGTCTCTACTCGAGCCGACGATCGTGACAGTGTTCTGGAAGGAGTCGCCTGCGGCGACCGGAGCGGTCGAGCCGTTGCCGCGATAGGTCGTGCCCTCATACGCGTCGTAGCGGATCACGAGGGAGGTGTTCGTCGGGATTGTGGTCGGGGTCGGGGTGAGGGTCATCGTGAAGGTGCCGTCGGCGTTAGCAACAGTGGAGTCGACGGTCGCGTTGGTGACGGTCCCGGTCGTCACGACGCATCCAGCGGGGAGCGCCGAGCCGCTGTTGTTGACGATTCCGGGTACGAGCGGGCAGAGTCCGTCGGGAATGGTGTCGACGATCGTCATCGCACTGTCGGCGGTGTATTCGCTGCTGCGCACCAAGAACTGGAAGTGCCCGGTGGAATCGGCCGAGAAGTTCGGGCTCGCCGTCGTTTTGACGATGGAGAGATCCATGGCCTTGACGGTGACCGAACTCGTGGAGGTCGTAGCGCGGTCGGCAGGCGTCGCGACGGCGCCCTGGTAGTTGCCGGTGCCGACGGCGGTGTTGGTGAGTCCGGCCCCACCGGCGAGCTGGCGGGTCGAGAGTCCGGTGTTGTTGTCGAGATTCGATCCCTGCAGACCGGAGATATCGGTCGGCTTCGTCGCTGCGGGGAACATGGCGTTCGCGAATAGCGGGATTCCCGCGGCATAGGTGATGGTGGCGCTGGCTCCGGCGGCGAGATCCCCTAGCGTGTAGGTAACCTCGGTGAATACGACGCCGACGGGAAATCCGGGCCGGTTGTCGATCGTCGCGACGGAGGTGGGGGTGAGGCAGTTCGGGCCCCCGGCGGTCGTGACCAACCGGCCGGATCCCGGGTACTCCTCAGTGCCGCCGGTCGTGTTGTCTTTGTTGCCGGAGCAGCCGAGGAACTCGAGCTCGGCGGGCAGGTAGTCCACGATGACGATGCCGGACGTCGGACCCTGAGTGGTGTTTTTCGTGACGATCGTATAAGTCTGCTGCTGGGTATGCACCCCGCGCATCAGCTCATGTTCAGGGCTCGGCTCGGACTTTGTCACTTCGATCGCCTCGATGTGGGTCGATGAACCGGTGGACGGCGGAGCATCTGCGGAATTGTCAAAATTGGATGCGACGCCGACCGCATCGAACTTCGCGACGAGACGGGGATTGGTATTCGTGTAGACGCTGCCGGTCCCCGAGAACGCGGAGCCTACCGGTTGGGTCGTCGCAACCTGAAACACCACGGGGGCCGCGAGCCCGGCCGCGAGGTCGGCAGCGTTGTCGAAGATCAGTATCTGATGGGTGCCGGAGGGTGTCGTGTCGGTGATCGTGATGATGCGCGGGTTGGAGAGGGCGGCGCCGTCCGCACCCCGTGCGGAGCCGGCCACGTAGCTCTGCCCCTGCTGCATCACATATTCGAACGAGGCGTTGAAATAGTCGACAGCTCCGCCGTTCGTAGCGGTCAATGTCACGGTCGCAGGTGCCCCAGCGAGAATGCTCGGGGTCGCCGTAGCCGTGAGCGTGAGGGGCGAAGCCGCAGCGGCCGGGCTGATCGCAATACCGACGACGAGGCCCGCAGTGGCGAGGATGAGCGCCATCAGGCCTGATATGACCCTGGTCGTCGACCGTACGCTGCGTGTCATCGTCGATGCCCTCTTTTGCCTGGTGCGCAAATGACTCCTAATTCTGTTCCACCGGGGTCATTCTCACAGGCTGAGTTTGTCGAGGGTGGCATCCATTCTTGTTGTGACCTCGGCACAACCGGGGTTGGTGGGATGCAGGACGTCAAGTGGCTCTAGGCGGTCATCGGTGCACCAGAACGGCTCGACGCTGACGAAACTCGTATCGGGCAGATTCGAGGGCCCGGAGTCGTCACCGCGGTGTCTCGCATCACGTTCGGCTTGCGGGCGGCCCTTCCGGCCCAAGGGTCTAAGAGTGCTCTCGCGAGGCCGGGAAACGCCGCCCGGTGGACGTCCGGCCTGCGGTCAAACATTGGTGCAGGTCAAATTTTGCTTGGGATTTTTAGGCTGCGCGAGTGGTGTGAGTGTTGATTGGGCTCGGTTAGGGTCGGGCTGAAAAATCGCGGTGGGGTCTCCCGGTCTCTCATTTGCGATCCGGATCGGGGAATTTGTATCGTGCGTGCCGGTGACATGGAAGAAATGAAACCGCCAGGCTTTTGTTCCTGAGCTTGGGACTGCTTCCACGTCCCCGGACCTAACGGTAGTTGTTGCAGGGTTGTCTTTCGGGGATAGCTCAGGTCAGGGCAGATTGAGGCGGTTTGCACTTCTGCCAGAATTAGCACCAGACGGCGAGGTGGTCGCCGACTAGTAGGGAGTATGCGGTGCCCCCCTTCGACTTCTTCAATGACCGCAACCTGGTTCGCCCGGAAGTTACGGAACACGATGCCGAGCGAATCGCGCGAGAGCTGTTTGGAGTCACGGGAAGTGCTCGAGAACTCGGCAGTCAGCAAGACCGCAACTTTTGTATCCACTGTGCCGAGGATGGGATAGAGACGCGTTACCTGCTTAAATTTGATAACCCAGTTTTCGGTGTAGCTGAGATCAACGCCCAGACCGACGCGATGACTTTTCTGGCGGGCCGGGGTCTGCGCGTGCCCCAGCCCCACGTGGGGCTCGACGGCAACACTGTCGGGATAGCCACTCTCGGTAACCGCGTCCTGTCGGTGCGGATGATGTCGTACCTCGACGGCGATGTTCTCGCCTCGCGCAAATATCTGCCGCCCGCTGCAGTGGCGGCCCTCGGTGCACTTGCGGGGCTCACTGCGAAACACCTCGCGGAGTTCACGGCCACGGGAGTCGACCGGATGCTGCAGTGGGATCTACGTCACGCTGGCGCCGTGATCCGGCTCCTCGCTCCGTCCGTTCGCGACGAAGCGAAGCGTGCCAGGGTGGAGTCAGCTTCGACGGCCGCGCTCGAACAGCTTGCGCGCGTCAGGCACGAGTTGCGCGTGCAGCCCATCCACGGCGATATCACCGATGACAACGTGGTGTGTGCGAGTACCACGAGCGGGTCGGTGCTGCCAGACGGGGTCATCGACTTCGGCGACTTGGCATCCGGATGGCTTGTGGCCGAGCTCGCTGTCACAGCAGCCTCACTTCTTACCCGCGACCCTGACGATCCGTTCGTCTGCATCGGCGCGATCCAGGCCTTCGACGCGATCATGCCGCTCACCGAAGCCGAAATCGTCGCGCTCTGGCCTCTCATGGTGCTGCGCGGGGCAGTGCTCGTGGTGAGCGGGGAACACCAGGAGGGTTTCGACGGCGATAACGACTATGCCGTCGGGCGAATGGATGCTGAGTGGGCGGTGTTCGCCGCAGCCAACGGCGTCGGCTGGGACATCGCCGAAGCCATGATCAGAACGGCTCTTCGTCCCCTTGCCCATCGGCCCGTGCTTGAAACCGCCGGTGATTACTCACCAATGGTGGCAGAGATCGGGATGGGGGATTTTGAAATCCTCGACTTCGGAGTCGATAGCGCGGCGCTTGACAACGGAGCATGGCAAGAGCGGGGAATCGAAAAGCGCCTTGCGGAGGAAGCACTCGCGCGGCATCCGGTGGCCATCGCCCCCTACGGGCAGCACCGCCTGACCCGCACTCCCTCCCTCTCGAGGAGTGAACCCCTCACCGTGTCGACAGGGACCGAGATTTTCACCCGGCCGGGTACTCAGATTCTCTCTCCCGTGAATACGGTGATCTGGATGATCGATGAGACGAGCGTTGGGTTCGCGTTGCCGGACGACTCTGGCTCGACTGTCGTTGGCTCATCCATCATGGTCTCGGGAATCATTGTCGACCGGGCTGTGGGACTGGTGCGGGCGGGGGAGGCCCTCGGTCACTCAGTCGCAGATGCAGAGGATGGCCGACTCGCTCGTGTCGTCGTGCGGATGTCGCAGGCGAACGCTCCGATGGCCGGCCGGGGGGAACCCTCACAAGCACCGTCAGAAGTACCGCCTTTCGTTCGGGCGTCCACCGCCGCAGCCTGGCGACTGCTCACCGGCGACCCGGCCCGGATCGTCGGTGTTCCGGCAGAACCGCCGATCTCGCGCTCCCCGGGGGTAGAGCTGCGCCGTCGCGAGGCGGTCATGGCCGGAGCCCAGGAGCGCTACTTTCGTAGCCCTCCCCGATTCGAACGGGGCTGGGGCGAGTTGCTGGTCGACGCCGGGGCTCGTTCCTATCTCGACCTCGTCAACAATGTCGCTTCCATCGGGCACAGTCATCCGGGTCTCACGCGCGCCGTCTCCCGACAGCTCAAGAAACTCAATACGAACTCGCGCTTCCTCTACGGCGCACTCGCCGATCTCAGCGAACGAATCATCTCCATCGCCCCGGATGAGAGCCTCGATACCGTGCTGCTGGTCAACAGCGGCAGTGAAGCGGTCGACCTTGCGCTGCGATTGGCACAGACCTTCACCGGGCGCGGATCGATCGTGGCGGTCCGAGAGGGTTATCACGGCTGGACGAGCGCCTCCGATGCCGTCTCCACGTCACTCTTCGACAATCCGGAGGCGACATCGACTCGCGCGTCGACGGTTCATATCGTCGACAACCCGAATGTGTATCGCGGGACGCACCGAGGTCCGGATGCCGCCCAGCGATACGCGGCTGACGTCGTCGCGCTGCTTGACGCGAACAACGGGCCTGCCCACGACCTCGCAGCTTTCATCTGCGAGCCGATCTTTGGCAATGCGGGCGGGGTGACACCACCGCCTGGCTACCTCGCGGAGGTGTATGCGGCGGTGCGAAAACGGGGAGGCCTGTGCATCGCCGATGAGGTGCAGGTCGGCTACGGACGGCTCGGAACGCACTTCTGGGGAAGCCAAAAGCAGGGTGTGTTGCCCGACATCGTCACCATCGCGAAGGCGATGGGAAACGGCTACCCGATCGGGGCAGTGCTGACCAGACGGGATATCGCCGAGTCACTCGCGCGGGAGGGAAATTTCTTCTCGTCGTCAGGCGGTAGCCCGGTGAGCTGTGTCGCCGGGCTCGCGGTGCTCGACGCGATCCGCGACGAACACCTCCAGGCCAATGCGCTCGAGGTCGGTATCCACCTACTGCGCCGTTTGCGGGAACTTGCTCTGCGGCATCCGCTAATCGGTACGATCCATGGCAGCGGGCTGTACCTCGGCGTCGAACTCGTGCGCGACCGCGAGACGAGGGAGCCCGCCACGGAAGAGACCGAGGCGATCTGCGAGAGACTACTGCTGCTCGGCATCATCACCCAACCCGCCTCCGAGCGCCAGAACGTGCTTAAGATCAAGCCGCCGCTGTGCCTCACCCTCGAAGACGCCGACTTCTTCACCGATCAACTCGACGAAGTTCTCACGTCGGGCTGGTGAGGGTCGAGGCTCGCGCAACACATGGAACCCTGGTGCGACGGACCCCGGTACTGCACACCATGCCGCCAATCATGGCCGCGACGATTGGCACCTCTGTCTGATGCAACGA